>DATFXI010000131.1:0-20010 GCA_035316085.1 Candidatus Angelobacter sp. | reverse complement strand
GCGGCAACACTTTGCCGCTCGCCCCCAACATGTGCTTTAGCGACGAGCCGGGCGTTTACATCCGCGGCGAATTCGGAGTGCGTCTGGAAGACGATATGCACATCACGGAAAATGGAGCGGAGCTGTTTACGCCGCAAAGCCCGAGCTTAGAGAATCCTTTTGGGAAGGGATAGGCCTCTCTCGGATCGCCGAGATCGCACGCCATCGCCGACATCGCGCGTGATCGGAATCTGTCGCAAAAACGCTTGGGGTTAATCTCTCGCTGTCCTGCGCGATGCTGCAAAGATAGCCAGCAACTCATTAGCCTCGGCCTGCAATTTCTCGAGCCGTTTCGGGCGAACTATGCCACTCTCCGCCAACATTTCCAGCCAGAACACAGTTTCGTCTGCTTCCTCGATGACTACTCCAAGCTTGGCCAGAAATTCAGCTCTCGACCGCGACCGTCCCGCGGCTCGGTAATTTGCGGCCATGCCGGTTGCTGATCTCAGAATCTGCTGACTGAGGACGTTGGCCTCTCGAGTTCTTGGCAACGCCTGCGACATCCGGATCACACGCAACGCAAATGCCTTCGTTCTGGTTCGCAGTTCGTGATGCTTATCAACACTCACAATCCGATCTCTAACCCAATAATTCCTAAATCTAGCTGGACAGTCTTCATGGTTCCTGTTAGATAAACGTAATAAAGTTCTTCCGATGGCGGGCGATGTCGGCGATGTCGGCGATGACGGCGATGTCGCGCGATTCCGGCGATTCCGCGCGATCACCGGCGATCTATTTCATTGCCCCCTGCATAAACGCCCCGATGTCCTTCTTCAGCTCGCCGAGCGACGAGTCCTGGATGTACATCATGTGTCCGGCGCCGTAGTAGCCCAGGCCGACGCGCGCGTGCTGGTCCTTGTCCAACGCCATGTGGTTGAGCGTGTATTGCGTTGCGAAGTAGGGCGTGGCTAGATCGTAATAGCCGGAGCCGACAAACAATTTCATGAACGGGTTCTTGTCGAAAGCGTCTTTGAGGGCCTGGGCGGTGTCCGGAAATCCGCCGCGTTGTACGCCCCAGTCCCACTCGTCAGGACGGAAACCGCCTCCCAGGATGTAGTACTCGAGATCGGACTTGTAGCCGAGCTCCGTGCGCACGTACTGATTGAACATGGCAGTGTAGGGCGGACGAATCGCGCTCATGCTGGGATCGTAGCGTGCAGTCTCCGCGATCTGAGAACGCTCGCTGCCGGTGAAGCGGCTGTCGAGGCGGCCGACGGTTTTGTTCTGATCGCGCAGAAGTTCTTTGACGAAATGCGGTTCGTCAATACGCAGATTGCTTTGCTCAACGTAACTCTTGCTCAGTCCCGTGTAGCGCGCGAGTTTGTCAGCTGCCTCCGAGCGCTCCTGCGGCGAGAGGCGGTCGCCTTTGGCCAGGGCCTCGGCATAGCCGGTCGCGACCCATTGCTCCACTTCGGCCCGCATCTTGGCGAAGTCCTTCAGCAGGTCCGGCGGCTGCTTCTTGTGGTACCACGCAGTGTCAGCGTACGTGGGCAGGAACAGGACGTAGGGAAGATCGTTACCCGGCGCGAAGTCAGTGGTCTCAAAGTTCAGAATGCTGGAGATCAGCATGATGCCGTTGAAAGCGATGCCGTGGTCCACCAGGTATCCGGACAGTCCAGCGGCGCGCGTTGTGCCGTAGCTTTCACCCACGAGAAACAACGGCGACGACCAGCGTTCGTAGCGGCCCAGGTAGAGCCGAATGAACTCGCCGACCGATTCGATGTCGCCGCGCAGGCCGAGGAACTTGCGCGTCTGGTCACGCTTGACAGCGCGGCTGTAGCCGGTGCCGACAGGATCAATGAACGCTAAGTCCGTCTGATCGAGCCACGTGTATTCGTTGTCCACCAGCTGATACGGTGGCGCCGGCATCATGCCGTCCGGTTGCATCCGCACGCGCTTGGGGCCGATGGCGCCCAGGTGCAGCCACACCGACGCCGAGCCGGGCCCGCCGTTGAAGGAAAACGTCAGCGGACGCCGTGCCGGATCCTGGCCATCCAGCGTGTAAGCGATGTAGAAGATGTGGGCCTCGACCTCGCCACTGTCAAGGTTCTTCAGCGGCATCATGCCCGCGGTGGCTGTGTAACGTAACGTCTTGCCGCCGGCGCGGATCTCGTGGTGGGTAACGACGGGCGGCACTTCCGGCGCTTCCTTCGCATCTTTCTTTGCCTCCGCGGCGGGACGCGCACCGCCTTCACCGGTCGCAGCCGGAGTGGCGGACGGCGATACCGCGGGCTGCTGACCTTGGCGGTCGCGCTGCTGTCCGGACGCAAGCAGGGAAGTGAACACCACAAAAGCGAACACGGACACAACTCGACATAGCATCATGGAAAACTCCACTGGAGATTTGAACTTCGGGTGGAAGACAAGAGAGTTTAGCCGGAGACACAACAAAAGGGAAGGAGGTACAACCTTCGGTGGTGGGTCAGGTTTGAGAACCTGACCCACCAGCAGTATCAGCGTCTAGCGATTCGCTCGCGAGTCGCGGGCCTTCGCGGGGTCCCCGACGCGCCCGCTTTTGGCGCGGTGGGGTGCAGACAGACGTTCATCGCGCAGCGATGAATTCTCACCGGCAAACTGTACCACTACCCAACCTTCAGGAGAAATCCATCTCAGGCAAGAAGGAAGTGAAGAGATGAGAATCGGGTGACCCGATCACCAGGTCACCCTATCACTTCAATTCGCGGCGAGGCCCAGTGGGCCGCCGAGCCCGGGGTCCCCGGCACGCACGGTTTTCGCGTGATGGGGTGGGAGTCGCGTGTTTCAGGAGCAGAAGGACCACTCCCGGAGCGAGACTCTACGGCGGTGTGGAGCGCAGCGACAGGAAAATTAGTGTGTTGGCACCACCATATCGCGGTCCAACTTGACTTCTAGTTGCGTTCCTTTTTCGAGCTTCATGTCTCTGTTTGGGAACAGCAAGCTGGCTCCGGTGCCTAGCCCGGCTCCGGCCGCCGCACCAATAGCCGCCCCTTTGCCGCCTCCGGCGGCAGCGCCCGTCGCCGCGCCAACCCCCGCCCCAATGGCGACGTTCGCTAATACGCGCTTCTTGTCAATACCTTTGCGCGTGAGCTCACCCTCTTCGCCGGTGGATTTGATGGAAGGATCGCCGGGCACTCCGGTCACGGTTGCAATCAGCGGTACCCAGCCCTTGCGGGTCTCCAGTTCGTCCATGGCCAGCATCAGGCGGGCGCCGGTGTAACCGCGCTCATACGTCCCCACATGGCCTTTCACGGTCCGGCCTTTGGGCACGATCAGCCCGCTGGGCGTCACCAGGTCTTCGCGAAGCTCGGCCTTAAAGTGTTTGCCCTGTTGCAGGTTCTTGGTGTCGAGGGTGTCTTTGAGCTTGATGATGAAACGTGTGCCCTCAGGAATGGCGTTCGCCGACGCGATTGGCGCCGAAGGATGATAGACCGTCTCCGATTGTGTCCGTCCCGCTTTGCTGTCGTCGTGCGGACGGGTTTTCAGCACTGGATCGTTTCCGGAGCTTCCCCCAGGCTCTTGCGCCAGGGCGCCGGCCGCCAGGGCCAGGGACAAAGCCAAGACGCAAACGCAGGGTATCCACTTTCGATGCATGGCGATTACCTCGTAAAAGTTGTGAGATGACTCCACAGTAAGATGCCTCATTGGTTCGTAACAGCTGCTCAGGAAGAGGAATTTTTCCAAGTGGGCGGCGCCGGGAAAGTGCTACGAAATCCGGGCCACAAGCAGGGAAGTTACCGAAGGCACCTGTACAAACGTGCTAACGCATTGCATTCTGGCAGCATCATAGAAAAGGCACGGCCACGGATCGTCAAGGTATAAGGAATGAAGAACTGGCTGGCACCGCTATCGGTACTGGGGTTGAGCGCGTTGGGGCTCGCCGTGGCGAGCGAACGCGGCCGGGAACGGTTGCGAGCACTGGTGGAACGCCTGGGCCGCAATGGCGATCCTCTGGGCGAAGTCAACAAGTTCTTCGACGATCAGCTTGACGCTCTCCAGAACGCGCTCGACCGCGTGGCCGACTCCCTGCAAGCAGAAGAAGAACAGAAAGTCTGAATCACCCGCCGATCCCATTGATCTTCTCCGCCATTTTTACGTCGCGTTGCGTAACTCCGCCGGAATCGTGCGACACCAGCGCCATCGTCACTTTGTTGTAACGGATATCAATGTCCGGATGATGATTGGCCTGTTCCGCGGCGTCCGCCACCTTATTTACAAACTGCATCGCGGCTTTGAAGTCGGGAAACTGAAATACCCGCTGGATGGCGATGCCGCTGCGCTGCCATCCTGCCAGGTTGGCCAGAGCTTGCTGGATTTCTGAATCAGTCAGGACGGCCATCATTCACCTCGCGGGGGCGGCAAGGGCCGCTCGGAGACATTGTAAACGGTCGAGGTTATTCCGAACTTCCACCCTTTGCTGAGAAAACGGCGGGAAATTCTTACGCGTCATACTCGGGAAAAGGCGATTGCCACTACGGCCGTTATCAGAGAGCCAGCTAGCCCAATCGACCACCAGCGCGACCCCTTTAAGGTGGCAAAAACAGAACCTGCAAGCGCTGCCAGAGCCGCGACTGCTGTGACACCCTCACCGGGCATCAGGTGGTGAACGTAGGGAGTCAGCACGAGAAACCAGAAGGCGACGATCGTCAGGGCACTCACGGCACCTAAAAGATGTGCGATCCGTGACGTTGGCATTCTTCGTCGCTTAAGCCGGCGTCTTGCTATCCGTCAGCACTGGGATAGCTTTGATGGGATAGGTGAAGCGATAGATTTGGGAGTTGATTTCCTTGCGCAGGTCGTCCCAGATGGTGTCCGGCATTTGCAGAAAGACCTGGACGACCTCAGGATCGAACTGGCGTCCTGAAAATCGTACCACTTCCTCGCGAGCTGCGGGGATGGACTGGGCGGCGCGGTACGGACGGTCGGAAGTGATGGCATCGAGCGTGTCGGCCACGGAGAAGATCCTCGCCCCCAGCGGGATTTCCTTGCCCTTCAAGCCGCGGGGGTAGCCGGTGCCGTCGTAACGTTCCTGGTGGGCATAAACGATCTCCGAAGCCTCGGCCAGGAAAGGAATCTTTTTGAGCATCTGGTAGCCGCGGAAGCAATGTTCGCGCATGATTTGGGTTTCTTCGATGGTCAGAGCGCCGGGCTTGCGCAGAATGCTATCGGGGATGGCCATCTTGCCGATGTCGTGCAGAAAAGCGCCGCGCGCGATCACCCGGATCTTGTCGCCGGAAAGTCCCATGGCGCGGGCAATAGCGATGGTGAAAGCCGTCACCCGCTTGGAGTGACCTTCCGTTTCGGCGTCTTTCAAGTCCAGAGCGTCGCCCAGGGCTTCCAGGGTGATGTCATAGGAGCGTTCCAGGTCGGTCATGGCCTGGCGTAGCTGCTCGGTGCGGGCCGCCACCAGGGACTCCAGGTTCGACTGATAAGCCCGGTTTTCCAGCTTTAGTCGCCGGTGTTCGAGGGCTCGCCGGACCATGGCCAGAAGCTGCTCGCGCTCAAAGGGTTTCAGCAGGTAGTCGTAGGCGCCGTTGCGGATGGCGGCCAGGGCCACGGAAATGTCATGCACCGCGGTCACCATGATGACCGGCATATCGGGATATTTTTCCTTCGACCGCTCCAGCAGGGCGATGCCGTCCAGCTCGGCCATCATCAGGTCAGAGAGCATGAGCTCGAACTCACCGCTGGAATTCAGGACGGCCAGGGCTTCCATGCCGGAACAGGCTTGCCGGGTCTTATAGCCCGCCGCGCTGAGCATGGAAGAAATGATCTCCCTTATAGGCTCCTCATCGTCAACGACCAGGATCCGCTCTGTGGTCATGGGAAGAATTTTTCCACCTGTTTCGGGGGGAGTTTACTCTACCGCAGAGTTCCTGGAAATACAATGGCCATTGAACGAAAAACCCCTTGCCAACAGGCATTTATGATGTATAAACATGCGCAGATCCCCCCACTGAGCATTAAAGTCCTATGAACCTGGTGACCATGGACCTGGCGCTGCGGTCTCCGTTCCTTGCCGAAGCTCTGATGTTATTCATTCTGCTGGCCGGAACGGTACTGCTGTACTGGAGCTTCCGCGAGCGGTATCTGGTGCCCTGGATGGCCGGCTGGGTGCTTCACGGCCTGGCTGTAGCATTCAGCGACCTCAGCCTGAGTCCTGCCCATTCCCATGTCTGGACGGCGCTCGCTTACGCTTCCTTTGTGACGGCCGCCGGCTTGTTTGCAGCCGGTGTCTTGCTTTACGTCCATCAAAAGAAGCTGCTCGTGCCAGCGAGCCTGTTTCTGGCCTTCGCCCTGTTCCTTTCGTTCGCCCACGGCCTCTGGTGGCCCAACAATGCCGTTGCGCGCATTCTGTTTGACTATTTCTCCTGGCGGCCGATGCTCGTGCTGGCGGCGGTACAGCTTTTCCGGTTCGCTTGGGGACGGAAAAACATGGGGCGATGGGCTCTGGCTCTCATGCTGTTGCTGTTGCATCCGGAACCCCAAGGCCCGCATGCGCTTGTGACCTTTGAGTTTCTGGGCGATTTGCTGCTCGGGCTCAGCATGATGATCGTGGTGCTGCACGATTCGCGGGTCCAGATCCAGCGCCTGGACGTGCTCAACAGCATCACGGCGCAAAGCTCCACTCCCGGTGAGTTCGCGCCCGCCGTCAGAGCCATGCTACAGGAAATGGTGCAGATGACCGGGGCCCAGGCCGCCTGGTTCCGGACCTTGGAAGGCGGGAATCTGGTGATGTTTGCCCACGTCGGGCTTTCTGCTACCTATGCCGCGCAAGCACGAACCCTGGAGACCGCCAAGAGCGTAAGCGCGTATGCTCTGCGCGAGCGCGAGCTCTGTGTTCTGCTGGCAGGGGAAGCCGCGCCGGGTTACCGCGAGCTGCTGGTTGCCGAAGGAGTCCATCACCTGATCCTGGTCCCGGTGGAAGGCAAGACCTCCCGAATCGGCACGCTGGTGATGGGCATGCCACACTACCGCGCGCACACGGAAAATGAAAAACAGTTCCTGCGGGCGGCAGCCAAACAACTGGGACTCGCTGCTGAAAACCACAATCTGGTCAACCAGGTAGTGCAATCGAGAAACGAGTGGGCCCGGACCTTCGACTCCATTCCCGATTACATCTTTGTACATGATCCCGAATACCGCATTCTGCGCGCAAACCAGGCGCTGCTGGATCGGCTGAAGTTGTCGCGCCTCCAAGTCACAGGCGATCTGTGCCAGACCGTGTTGCCAGGCGCCGGAAGCAATTGGACCGGCTGCCCTTATTGCTCCAAGGGAGAATGGGCGGTAGGCGAGGACCCGTGTTTCGGCGGCTACTCGGTGGTCTCAACTTCCGCGTTCAGCGGCGAGGACATCACGCGCGGCGGGACTGTCCATGTGATCAAGGACATCACCGAGGCCCGTGCGGTTGAAGAGCGTTACGCGTCACTGTTCAACCACATGCATGAGGGCGTCTTCGCTTCCACGCCCGATGGGAAAATCGTGGACTGCAACGAAGCCTTTGTGCGCATGCTGGGCTATGCCAGCAAAGAAGAGGTTTTGAAGCTGGACGTCGTCGAGTCGTTGTACGTCGATCCTGACCATCGGGAAAAGTTCCTCAGCGAAATAACCCGGCAGGGTTATGTCAGAAATTTTGAGTATCTGTTACGGCGCAAAGATGGCCGCGAGATCAACGTGATCGAAAGCAGCTTTGCTACGCGCGACGCCGCAGGCGAGATTGACCGCTATCAGGGCGTGCTGCTCGATGTGACGGACATGAAGCGGGCGGAAGATGAAATCCGCCGCCGCAACCGCGAACTTTATGTGCTCAACAACATTGCCGTCGCCTTCAACCAGTCGTTCGACCTCGATGAAATCCTGCAGTTGAGCATGCTGCAAATTGTGGAGCTTCTTGCTACTGACACGGCTGGCGTCTATCTCTTCGAAGAAGAGACCAGCATCATGCGAAAGAAAGTTGCGTTCGGCCATCGCAGCGCTTGGGTAATGGAAACCGATTCGTTTGCCCTTCCTCCTGATTTTGTGGAGCTGATCAAGGCCAACCACACCGAAATCATTGACCACGAACAGCGGGAACGTCTCCCGCAAATCATGCAGAAGTTTATCCAAATGGAAGGCCTTCGTTCCTGGATGTGGGTGGTCCTGTGGCGAAAGGAAAAAATGCTGGGAATACTGGCCACCAGTAGCCGTGTTCCCCGCAAGTTCAGTCCTTCGGAAGAAGGCGTGATGATCGCTGTGGGACGGCAACTCGCCACCACCATCGAAAAAGTCCATCTCTACAACGAGACCAAAAAGGCCTACGAAGACCTGCGTCGTACTCAGGAACAACTTCTGCAGAGCGAGAAGATGTCAGCGGTCGGGCAGTTGATCTCTGGCGTGGCCCACGAGTTGAACAACCCGCTGACCGCAGTTCTCGGCTATGCCCAGTTGCTGGAGAGTGAGCAACTGGAGCCACGCATCCACGAGTTCATCCATAAACTGCGCAAGCAGGCGGTGCGCACGCAAAAGATCGTGCAGAACCTTCTTTCCTTTGGCCGGCAGCACAAACCGAGCCGCGTCCACGTGGACCTGCGCAGCGTGGTCGAGGACACCATTGCACTGCGCGATTACGACTTAAAGGTCAACAACATCGTGGTGCACCGCGAGTTTGAACCGGTGCTGGCTTCGGTGGTGGCCGATCCACACCAGATGGAGCAGGTGTATCTCAACGTGATCAACAACGCCGCCGATGCCATGCTTGACGGCGGACGCGGTGGCGACTTGCATGTCCGGCTGCGCTCGGAGAACGGACGCGTGATCACCGAGTTCCACGATTCCGGTCCCGGCTTCCTCGACGCCAAGCGCGCTTTTGACCCGTTCTACACTACCAAGGGCGTGGGCAAGGGCACTGGGCTGGGGCTTAGCATCTGCTACGGCATCGTCAAGGAGCATGGCGGCGAGATTACCGCCCACAATCATCCTGCCGGCGGGGCCATGATCCGGGTGATCCTTCCTGCGGCCGTAGGCGAAAAGCCTATGACCGAAAGCGAACGAATTGTGGCCCGCCGCGGTCCATCGCTCGAGGGATGCGTGCTCCTGGTGGACGACGAAGAGGCCGTGCTCGATTTTGAACGCGAAGTACTCACCGCCGCCGGCTTGCGCGTGACCACCGCGACCTCCGGGGCGGCCGCGATTGAATGCCTGAAGGAAGATGAGTTTGACGCGGTTTTTCTTGACAGCAAGATCCCGGGCGAGTGGTCGAGCGAAGACGTTTACCGCTGGATCGAGCAGCAGCGCCCCAGCCTGGTTTCCAAAGCGGTGCTGGTGCTCTCCAACGTTTCCGACTCCGGCGTACGCAGCTTCGTGGACGCCACCAAAGTCCTCTGCCTGGTGAAACCGTTCGAGGTTGCCGACCTGCTGGCTGTCGCCCGCCGCATGCTGCGCCGCGCCAGGGCAGTCGCACATTCCTGATATTTCTGTCCCTGCGCTCCAAACCGCCATTGGTCCGGGCTTCGGCGGTCATTTTTCTGCTCCTGCGGCAGGCCAGCTCGCCACGCAAGTCGGGCTTGCTGCCGATTCTGCAGTCCGATTACGGCGATCACGTTGCGATGACGGCGATTCCCGCGCGATCTCTTGCCCTCAGACCCGCGCCCTGGTGCGCCTAACAATTAGGCTTGCTACCGGCCGCGTGCCCAAAATCGCGAACAGCCGGGAACGAATCCATTGGGGCACGGCAAGCAGAGCGCGCAGGCGTGCGGCGTTGCGGAAGGCGGGAGCAAAACGCTCGAGATAAGCCCTGTGGTATCTTCGTTGCGATTCTTCCAGGGAGAGCTCGCCGGCAAAGAACGGCAGCAGCGACTCGGCGGCCAGAGCGCCGCCGTGCAGCGCGAGTGAGATACCGTCACCGGCGAAGGGATCGATGAATCCGGCGGCATCGCCGGCCAGAAGCATGCCCTGATCGCAGGTCTCAGGCTTTCGGAAGTACAACGGTGACGTGGTCACGACAGAGAACACCGGCCGCCAATTACGGCTGCGCTTCCAAAGCTCGGGATGGGCAGCAAAAACTTCTTCCAACGAGCGCGCAGCGCCCGCCTGAACCATGGCGCAAGCGTTCACGGTCTGTGGGTCGACCGGAGTCACACCGCAGTAGCCTCCGGAGAAAAAATAAAGATCGACGGAATGCGGCGGCGACTGTTCGCGGAAATGTGCTTTCAAGCCGATCCATTTGTCTTTCTTCCCGTCCGCGACATCATATTGCGTCAGCTGGGACCATCGCCCGGTGGCATTGACCACGGCCGTAGCGGTGAACTCTCTTTCCGCCGTCCGCACCGTGAAAGCGCCATTTTGCGCGCCGTTCTGCGCAACCCAGCGGACGGCATCTCCTTCTTCCACTCGTATGCCGCACTGCCTTGCCGATGCGACCAGGGCAGCATCAAGATCGAAGCGAGGAATGCTGCGCGCGGCCGGAGTTACAGGAAACGAGATGGATTTACCATCGAGAAAAATCCGCGCCGCCGGCACACCAGGCCGCGCGGCAAACTCATGGTTGTGCTGATCGTCGAGCAAAGAACGCAACAGATGCAACGACTCGGCGGAAACGAATTCGCCGCACACCTTGTGGCGGGGAAATCGGTCCTTGTCGAGAAGCAACACGCGCCGGCCGGCGCGCGCCGCGGTGATGGCGCAGGCTGATCCCGCTGGGCCGGCGCCGGCGACAATCAGGTCAAACTCGGCGCTGGTGCTTTCCACAGCGTCACTCCCATGCGGAACAGATAAAAAGTCTCGATCGAAATTTCGGCGGCCCCGGCACGACCGAGAACATCTCGCATCTCCGCGACAGTATATGCCTGTCGCACCGAAGCCGGCGCGTCATGACGAGTAAGGCGGCTGCGGTAGAGCGGCATTGCGGCGTAGCTGAGGGCCAGGTGTAGCGGATGCCTCACCAAATCGTTGATGACGAAGGCGTGGCGGGCCACGCGCAGGCCCTCGGCGGCAAAACACAACAGCTCCTCCACCCGCAGGTGGTGCACGAAGAGGGAGCTGCCGACAACGTCAAAACTGTTGTCGCGAAAAGGCAGAGCGAGTGCGTCGCCACAGACATTGACCTGAGAGCCGTTCGAATGCAGGTGTGAAGCTGCGCGGTCCAGGACCACGGGATCGAGCGCGATGCCGCGACGCTGCAAAGCTTGCCGTGTGAGCGTGGCCACGTCACCCGCGCCGCCGGCTACATCCAGCCACGACATCTGGCGCAGTCCGCGTTGCTTGGCGACCTCGCCGAGCAACGCGCTCATCGCACGCACGCCGCCGAAGTGCCGGTTGAACGTGCGCAGGTCGGCCAGCGAATCAGCGACTTCGCGCGCGGTCCCGCTATCTGTGTCCAACAATTCGGCCGCGAGAACGCGTTTCACTCTCAGACTTGTTCCAGCTCTTCTTCCAAAAGCTGTTTGTTGTAGAGGTCGGTGTAATAGCCGTTGCGAGCCAGGAGCTCGTCGTGGGTCCCCAGCTCGACGATGCGGCCGGCATGGAGGACTGCGATGCGGTCGGCATTGCGCACCGTGGAAACGCGATGCGAGATGAAAATCGTGGTGCGGCCGTGCATCACCTCACGCAGATGATTGAGGATTTTTTCCTCCGTGTAAGTGTCCACGCTGGCCAACGCGTCGTCGAGCACGAGGATGCGCGGGTTGCGAAGGATGGCGCGGGCGATCGCGGTGCGCTGTTTCTGCCCGCCAGAAAGAGTGATGCCGCGTTCGCCGACCAGGGTTTCGTATTGCATCGGAAAATTCTCAATGTCGGCGGCAATGCTGGCGGCTTGGGCTGCGGAGCGCACTTGCGCGTCCGTGGCCCCGGGCACCCCGAACGCGATGTTCTCGCGCAGAGTGTCACTGAAGAGAAATGTCTCTTGCGGCACAAAACCGATGTTGCGGCGCAGCGTTGCCAGCGGGTAGTCGCCTAGGGGCCGGCCATCGAGCAGCAACGAGCCGCTCAACCGAGCGCCATTTGAGCCATCATCCTTTACTTGAAAGATTCTTGGTATAAGACTGACAAGCGTAGTCTTGCCGGATCCAGTCGGGCCCACGATGGCCAGGCTGCTTCCGGCCGGGACGGTCAAATTGACGTCCTTCAGAATCGGCATACCGTTGTATGCGAAGTTGAGATGGCGAAATTCGATTTCGCCTTTGACAGGTTGATCGCCACGGTCGCGCAAGTCCTCGGCCATGTCAGCGTCAGTGATGTCGGACTCCGCGGAAAGCATTTCGTGGATTCTTCCCATCGAAGCCATGCCGCGCTGAAAGATGTTAATGACCCAGCCCAGCGCTATGACCGGCCAGGTGAGCATCATGATGTAAGTGTTGAAAGCTACAAAATCGCCAACGCTGATGCGTTTGAGCAGGACTTCACGTCCGCCAAGCCACAACACCAGCACGATGGCAAATCCCAGCATCATCTCCAGCGCCGGCCACAACATGCCCATCAAGCGCGCCAGGGGCAGGCTGCGCGAGACGTATTCCTGGTTAGATTTTTCAAATAGCTCGATCTCAGCTTGTTCCTGGGCGTAAGCACGGATCAGCCGGGCGCCGGAAAAATTCTCCTGGGCGCGTGCTGAGATTTCTGAAAACTGCGCCTGGATTTTCTCAAAGCGCTCGTGGATCTTCTTTCCGAAATACTGGATGGTGATGCTGGCCAGCGGCAGCGGCGCGAAGGCGTACAGCGTGAGCCGCGGGCTGATGGCGAGCATAAAAGCCAGGGCAGCCCCGGTGAACACGATGGTGTTGGCCGTGTACATGATGGCCGGGCCCAAGAGCATGCGCACCGCGTTGAGGTCGTTGGTGGCACGCGCCATGATGTCGCCGGTGCGGTTCTTCTGGAAATAGGAGTACGGCAGCGATTCCAGGTGGGCGAACAAATCGTTTCGCAAGTCGTACTCGATTTCGCGAGAGACACCGATCATCAGCCAGCGCGTCAGAAACTGGAAGATGCCCTTGCTTCCGGCCACGGCCAGCAGCAGCAGAGCGTAGGTGAGAAACTTTTCGCGGGTAGCGCCGCGGTTCAGATCGTCCACCGCGCGCCGGATCACTTGTGGAAAGAGCACCCAGATGCCGTTGTTGAAGAATACGGTCAGCGCGCCCCAGAATAGGGTGACGCGGTATTTCTTCAGGTACGGGAAGAGGGGCTGCAGATTCTTGAGCATGCGTCCTTCAGAGATGATTCTAGCAGCGCAGGCGATTCACGGTCAGGAGGGAGTTTTCAGGATCATGTAGCCACCAGCCAGGCCGAAGATCAAGTCAGGCATCCAGGCGGCGACCAGCGGCGGAAGCTGGCTTACATTGCCCATGGCCTCAAAAAGCCCGGCTGTCAGTTGATAGACGATGGCGATCAGCAGGGCCTGGGCCACGCCACTGAGCGCGCCGCGGCGTCCGCCGGATAGAGCAAAGGGCACCGCCAGTATGGCCATCACCAGTGTGATCAAGGGGAAGGCAATCTTTTTCTGCAGCTGCACGCGCAGCCGCACCACGTCAAACCCGCTTTGCTGCAGGTCGCGGATATAGTTGCGCAGCTCCTCGTAATTCATCTCTGAAGACTGCCGGACTTCTTTCTTGAAGTAGCTGGGCACCTCGTTCATCTCCGGAAAGGTGCTGACATCAAACTGGCTGAAGTTCGCTACGGTGTCGCCGTTGAAAGAACGTTGCCATCCTTTTTCGAAGACCCATTTCTGTAATCCCTCTTCCCAGTGAGCGCGCACGGCATAGATTCGCTTCGTGATTTGAAACGAATGCGGGTCCAACTCAAAGGTAGAAATGCCGCCAAATTGATCGCGATCGGGATCGTAGAACTTGTAGTAGTAGACCTTCCATTCCCCGCTCTTGCCGTTGGTCTCGCCGAGGTTTCCGCTCTTGCCAAAAATCCACCGTGCCGGGCGGCGGTAGGTTTGCGCCGGGCGTCCTTTGATGGTGTTGCGCAGAGTTTCTGCCCGCTTGTTAGCGGAAGGCAAATACCACTGGTCCAGTAAAAACAATCCGCTGGCCAGCGCCATGGCAATGCCCAGGATGGGAATAACGGTGCGGTACACGCTCACTCCTGTGGCTTTCATGGCGGTGATCTCATTGGTCTTGTGCAGGAGACCGAACGCGATTAGCACCGCCAGCAGCACGCTCAGTGGCACTACCGGCATGTAGAGCAAGGAAGGCACTTCGTTGAGAAGATATTCGCCGACGGTGACCAGCGGTACTTTGTTGCGCGCAATATCGCCCAGCAATTCGAAGAAGGTGAAAATCAGCGATACTACTACGAGGCTGGACATTATCAACGTTAGGAAACGGGCAAATGTTTTGAGAACGTAGTTGTCAAGAATCAGCAGGAATTGCTGCGCCAGCAGGACGATCACACCTACTGCAAATAGAGAAACCAGCGCGTAAAAATATTCTTCACCCCAAACTGCCGAAGGCACCCGGCCCACCAGGCGGGAGAGCGGGCCGGAGAGCGCCAACAACAGGACCACGACACCTAAGAACGCCACCACACTGACGGTCAGCCAGGTACTGAGGACGCGCCGGCTGGATACAGCGGGCGCGCGCTCCTCGCGTTCTTTGGTCCAGGAACGGGTCCAGCCTTTCACGCTTGCCAGAAAAACCTGACCCAGCCCGATTTCAATCGGCAATTTGTCCGTGCGCCACAGCAAGAATAAACCCACCACGGCGAAGACGAGGTTGGCCATCCAAACACCCAGGGCCGGAGCCACTTTGCCGCCGCGGGCCATGGCCACGCCAATGATGGAGAGGAAGTAATAGACGAAGACCAGAATGATGGTCAAAACGAAGCCCGCCCCTCGGCCGCCTTTTTTTGCCGAGAGTCCCAGCGGGATCCCGATCAGCACCAGCACAAGGCAGGCAGTCGGGAGGGCCAGGCGGCGATGAAACTCGATGCTGTACGCGCGGGCCAGATCGTTATTGCTCACGCCGCGGGCCAGGCGCAGCAGGTTAAGAGTGCCTAACTGCGCCAGAGGCACGGCATCGCGAGCGGGCGTGGCCACAGGCGGCAGACTGATGACCATATCGGTCTCTTGAAATGTGGAAATGTTGTATTGGCCCGGAGCCTGGGCGTTGCTTTCGTGGTTCTCACCGTCGATCAAATGCAATCGGATGGTATTGGGTTCGCTGCTGACGATGGCCTGTTTGGCGATGGTGATCGACGGCGCGTCCGGATTGCTGATATCGGCAAGAAAAACATTCTTCCAGACCGATGCGCCGGAAATCGTGCTCACGTCTTCCACGTAGAGCACGCGGTCCTTGAAGTCTTCATAGAAGACCCGCGGTTGTACTTCAAAAGAAATCTGGGAAGAAGCCATGCTTTTTTCGAGCCGCGCCAGGGCTGCGGCAGAAAGCGGCTCGATGATGGTGGTGTTGCCCAGAGCCAGAAGCCATGCCGCCAGTCCAAAGATGGCTATGATCTTCAAGAAGGTGCGCACGCTCACCCCGGCGGCACGCATGGCCGTGACTTCGCTATCGGCGGCCATTCGGCTCAATGCGATCAGAATGCCGACCAGCACGCCGGTAGGGATGGTGAACTTAAATGCGGTGGGCAGCGTCAAAAAGAACAGTTGCGCCACGCTGGGGACCGGGGCGCTGTTGCGCACCACCAACTCCAGGATCCGCGTCACCAGCCGCATGAAGATGACGAAGGTAAACACGGAGGCCCCAATGAGCCCGTGCCACAGCACTTCCTTCAAGACGTAACGGGTAAAGATGCGCACGCGTGTTCTGCTTATGAGTCTAGCAGAAGCCGCGTATGTTATTAATGGATCACTGGATATGCCGGCAATCCGCCTCCTGTTTCTTTGGCACATGCATCAGCCGTACTACAAAGACCTGGTGACCGGAGAGTACCGCCTGCCCTGGGTGCGCCTACACGCCCTTAAGGACTACTACGGCATGGTGAAGCTGCTGGAGGAATTCCCTGGTGTGCACCAGACGTTCAACCTGGTGCCCTCGTTGATGGCGCAGATCCAGGATTACGTCTCCGGTACTGCAAGCGATCCTTTTCTGGAACTCGTGGCCAAGCCGGCAGCGGATTTAACCCTCAATGAACGGCTGTTTGCGGTTCAGTATCTGTTTCAGGCCCAGCCTACTAACATGATCGGGCGCTATCCGCGCTACCGCGAGTTGTGGCAGGAGTTCGGACTGCGTCCCGAAGGAGCGCCGGGGCTGGTCACCAGGCTGGCCGAACGCGATTTAAGAGACCTTCAGGTGCTCTCCCAGATCGCATGGATGGACGAGTTTTTTCTCGACGAGCCTGAGATCAAGAAGCTCGTGGACAAGGGCCGCGATTACTCGCGCGACGACCAGCAGGCCGTCATCCGCAAGCAGAAGGAATTTCTGGGAAAAGTTTTGCCGGAATACAAGGCCGCCGCGAAGCGGGGCGGGATTGAGATCTCGACTTCACCCTACTACCACCCCATTCTGCCGCTGGTGTGCGACACGAATCTTGGCGCGGTGTCTCACCCCGGCTTGCCCCTGCCATCGGTCAGATTTCGCCGTCCTGAAGACGCGCGAGAGCACATGGCGCGGGGCGCTGCGTTGCACGAGCAAGTCTTCGGCGTGCGCCCGCGCGGGATGTGGCCTTCCGAGGGAAGCGTCTCAGACGAAACGCTGGCCTTGGCGTCCGACCTGGGCTTCGAATGGCTTGCCAGCGACGAGGGGGTACTTGGCCGCTCGTTGGGCGCGTCGTTTCATCGCGACGCCAGCGGTGCCTTGGAGCCATCGGCCGCCGAGAAGCTGTACCAGGTCTGTCGTTGGGAGCGCGAAGGCAAGACCATGCATGTGCTCTTTCGCGATCATGCGCTCTCCGACCTGATCGGTTTCGTGTATTCCAAGGTTCATGCCGGCGAGGCGGCGGAGGACTTTATCCGGCGGGTGAAAAGGTCGGCGGAGCCCCTGCTGAAGAAGGGAAAAGACGCGGTTGTCCCTATCATTTTGGACGGTGAAAATGCCTGGGAGTTTTATCCCAAGTCAGGGCGCGAGTTCCTGCGCCGCCTCTACGACGGCATCCAGAAGGACCGCGCGTTTGAGGCAGTGACGGTTTCTGAAGCCGTCAGCCGCGCGACCTCTCCGCAGAAGTTGGGATCGATTTTTCCCGGCTCCTGGATCAACGCCAATTTCGATGTATGGATCGGCGCACCGGAAGACAACCGGTCGTGGGACCATCTGGCCGCGGCGCGCGACTTTTTTGATGAGCATGCCGGGCAGGCGCCGCCGGAGAAAAAAGAACTAGCCTTCGAAGAGCTGCTGATCGCCGAAGGCAGCGACTGGAACTGGTGGTACGGCCCGGACCATCACTCGGCCAATGACCGCGATTTTGACGAGCTGTACCGCAAACATCTTGCCAATGTGTACCAGGCGTTGGGGGCTGCGCCTCCGCATGCGCTGGCCCAGCCCATTTCCCGCGCGCCAGGGAAGCCGCGCTTTACGCCGCAAACAGCGCACATCCATCCCGTGATTGACGGAAAAGACATCGGTTACTTTGACTGGCTGGGCGCGGCCGTCCACGTGGCCGATCACCATTCTTCCGCCATGCACGGCAAGCCGTGCTTGCTGAATACCGGCTATGCCGGCGTGGATGATGAAAACCTTTACTGCCGTCTCGATTTCACAGAGGCTCCGGCGCAGTGGCCGGGCGACGGTAACCAACTCATCGTGAGCCTGGAGCTTCTCGCCGGCGAGCCATCGGTTGCGGCCTACCGCCTGGAAGCCGACGTATCGGCGGGCAGAGTCCAGACTTGGGCCTTCGGAAAAGACGGACAAAAGAAGAAGAAGACGACTGAAAGCAGCTCCATTCGCGTCAGCATGGAAACCATTTTTGAATGTCAGGTTCCGCTGGCCCTGCTGGGCGCGAAGACAGGTCACGCCGTGAAGGTCCGCTTTTCCCTATGGCGCGACCGTTTGCCGTTGGACGCGCTGCCGCAAGAAGGCGCGATCGAGGTGCGCGTGGGCCCGGAGAGTGATCTGGTTCCCTTGCCGTACGCCAAGCCGTGAGCGCGCCGGCACAAGTCTGGTTCTGGACAAAAAGAAGGCCCGCCGCAGCGGGCCTTCAGTCAGGAGCGCAAAGAGGTTAGTGGTTGTCGTCGTCGCGCACGGCGATCATCGAGTATGCAGTGCCGTTCACGAACACCAGTCCGCGCACGCGGATGGTTGCGCCGGCAACCGGTGTGGTTTTCAAGGTCGCGCCGTTGGCAAAAGTTACCGGCACGGTTGTGGCCCCGCTTAGCGTCCCGAAAGCGGACGTGGGGCTGACGTTGAGGGTGAACCCTGAGCTGGTTGGCGCCGGCGAAGCCGCCACCGTCCCGATCAAGGCTTGTTCACGCAGCTTCACTTTCGAAGCCACCATGGAAGAGGAGCTGTTGACGTCCGCTTCAATGCGCTGGCCTTTGCCAATGTGCGTAGCGTCAAACGGCGGAGGTGTAATGTTGAGTTTGTCAGCCCGCACCTTGAAGACCGTGCTGGAATTCACGCCAACGTTCACGGTGACCGGCGAGCTCGACGTACCTTTCGAATCCATCTGATGAACGATGGTGATTGTGGTCAGCGGACTGTTGAGGGCTGAGATCAGACCTTCGACTTCCTCACCCTGTTCGTCGCACTCGCGCTCGACTTTCGTTGCAAGCTTGGTGCCGTCGCTCCTGGTAATCCCATCCACCTCCACGATGTCGCCTACTCTGAGATCAGAGAGCTGCGAAATTCCATCTTCGAATTTGGTGCTGGAATTGGTCGCAAACGTAATGGTAGTGGAGTCGGTCTGAATCGTGAAATTCGGCGCCGTAATGTTGGTTACTTTGCCGTGAATGTCTTCGATTTCCCCATTCTCTTCATTCTCGTTCTCTTCCGGTGCAACCGTTGACGTGCTCACGTTGAACTTAGGTGAAACCGTCGCATTGTTGCCGCTGATGGTGACCGAATTCGCCAAGTCGAGGTCGAAGTTCAGGAACATGGGCGAACTGCCAATGGTGATATTCGGGCTGAATGGCACATTGACAGTCGTCGAGGAAAGCGTTGCGTTCAGCTTGGTTGGCACGCCACCCACAATGGCCACGACTTCCGGATCGGAAACCGTCATAGTTGCGCCGCTGTAAGTTCCCGGCGGAATGTGCGCAAGAGAGAGAGGCTCGAGCGAGCCGGCTTGGTGGACGAATTCAACTTCGGCGGGCGCACTGAGCAGGTTTGCCGTATTCGCCGTGCCGCCGGTCCCGGTTAAGGTTATGGCGCTGACCGTCAATTCAAATTTGGCGATCTGATCATTGACTGCGTCTCCGGTCTGCAGCATCACCGGTGTTCCTGTGAGCTGGATCGGGTTTTTGGGATTACCTCCGCCGCAACCTGTGAGGGCCAGCATGATTGCGAGACTAACCCACAACAACAGTGAAACCCGTTTCATTTTGCCTCCAAAGTGCTGAAGAATTTCAAAGGGGACTCCAGACGAGATGGCAACGTCTCGTTCCCCGGAAAAAACCCGGGAAGCGCAGAGACACAACGACCTGCGTCAAAAACTTCCCGGGTACTAGCCGGTCTACTACTCTAGTTGCAGCTATCATGCCAACCAGAAAAGACGTTAAGTGGCGTGTTTTCAATGGATACGAAACGTTTGGTGAAACGTCGCGTGTGTCGATCAAACTCAAGTATGAGGTGAACAGCTACACCAGGAGAGACGCTTCTGCGACCTCGCGATTAAGGGAATCGCAGGACGATGCCTTGCAAACTGGCAGCGTCCTGCACTAGCTGGAGCTCCTAGGCCAATTCCGGCGGCTTGCCACCGTGGCGATCGCCGCCATCCGAGCCGGAGTGGCCGCCGTCAGACCCAGAGTGCCGGTCGCCCCCATCCGTACCAGACGTCTTGCCGCCACCATCGGAGCCGGACGAGCCAGAGGATCCTGAAGTACCGCCGTCGTGCGAGTCCGACCCTCCGCTATGCTCAGATTCAGAAGCAATCAGGCTTCTCAAGGGATCGTCATCACCCGACCCTCTGCTGTCA
>DATFXI010000130.1:0-2582 GCA_035316085.1 Candidatus Angelobacter sp. | reverse complement strand
CTGGCAACGGCGCTCGTTGCGTCTTTCGCGGTATCAGCAGAAGCCGCTGGCAATAAGCAAAAGGTGTCAGCAGAGGTACAGGCTTCATGCAAAGCCCAAGCAGCAAAGAAGTATTCCGCCATCCACTTCATGAAGCGACGCAACTTCGTCAACAACTGCGTTGCTCAGCATGCCAAGGCGAGCGCTCCTAAGGCGGCCAAGCCAGCAACCACTGGCCAAGCCCCTAAGCAATACTAGTAACTTTGAAGCCCCGCTTCGGCTGGGCTTTTATCTATGGTCTGATGGACTGTACTTCTATCTGCAACGGTCATTGGATCGAAGAATGTGACATCGCGATGGCGGCGGCGCGGGTCATCAATCACGGAGCGGCAATCGAACCTTCGTCTTTTGTCACGGCAAGCCGTTGAAGCAGTTCATATGCGAACTGCGACAGTGAATCGTCGCGCGCGCCCATGATAACGATCCGATCACCGGGGCGGGCCAACCTGACCAGCATGTCGCCACAGGCGCCGCGGTTTGTAAAAGCAAGGGCCTTTCGGCCGCACCGCTGGATTTCGCGAACGATATCGTGGCTGCCGATGCTGCGGTCCACCGTGCCGCCGAAATAAACGGGCTCTAGCATGACCACCACATCCTCATCGCGCAGACCTCTTGCAAAACAGCCGACAAAGGCATCTCTCATCAAACGAAGCGGGCCGTAGCCATGGGGCTGAAACATCACCAGCAAGCGGCCGGGGAACGCGTGCAAGGTTTCGAGCGTGGCCGATATCTTGTCGGGGTTGTGGGCAAAATCGTCGACCACGGTTATTTCATTTGCGGTGCCCACGATTTCCAGTCGCCTACGAATGCCACTGAACTCGCCTAGATGGCCCGCGGCCGCCGAGAGACTTACGCCGCAGGCCTGCGCGGCGCTCAGAGCGGCGAGTGCGTTTGCCACATTGTGCAGGCCCGGAACTTTCAGGTTTACCTCGACGACCTCACCGGTATGGCGCGCCTTCACTTCGAACCGGATTCCAACCGGCGATAGAACCGGGGAAGACGCACGGAGATGCGCCTGCGCAGAATTCAGACTGTAGGTGATCGCTTGCCCCGCCTTCAAACCGACCAGGAGTGCCGCGGTTTCTGCGTTATCGAGATTCAGTATCACCGTCTGCGCCTTGGCAATGAAACCGCGGAAGAGGGCTCGCAGCTCGTCCAACGATTTATGGTCTAGGGAGATGTTGTTCACGACTGCGACACGAGGCTCGAACAGCGTGATCGAGCCATCGCTCTCGTCCAACTCACTGACGAAAACCTCACCCTCGCCTATCCTGGCGCTGGCAAAAGGTGAATCCACATCAGTGAAGTTTTTCATATCCGCGCCATTCATGATCGTTGGACTCTTTCCGTCGCGATGAAGAATCCAGCCGAGCATGCCGACCGTGGTGGACTTACCGCTCGTGCCGGCGACACCGACACCCAAGGCGGCAGAGTTGAACAGTTGGGCGAGAAGCTTCGCCCGAGTGGTGACGGCAGCGCCAATACGGCGCGCAGCTTGCACGTCGGGAACCGTCTCTTCCACAGCGGCGGACGTCACCAGGATCTGACTGGCCCGCGTAACGCCACTGCCATCCTGAGGATGGAGCAGCACACCGCGTGCACGCAGAAAATCGAATCTTTTGGTGTTGCGCCCCTGGTCCAGCGCCCGGTCCGAGCCCTCAATCAGTCCACCCCTGGCCTGGACGATTAAAGCGAGCGGGGTCATGCCGCTACCGCCGACGCCGCAAAAAAAGTAATCTCCGAGGTGGGACATCGGTGAAATCTAGAAGGGTTGCCGATGAGGTGCAATGCAGGCTGGGCGCTTGGATGAGCAAAGAGAGGTGCAGGATCGGCGTGGTCGCGCCGGCTTCGCGAATGGCTCCGGAAGTTGCTGAGAGAGTGCCGACGTTGGCCAGATCGCTGTACCCGCACCGGACACCGGAGATCGTATTCCACCCTCAGTGCTTCGCTTCGCACGGACATTTTGCCGGCGATGATGAGACGCGCGCACGGGCCTTCCTCGACATCGCTAACGACGAGAGTTTCGATGCGGTGTGGTTCGCGCGCGGCGGTTACGGCTCCTGCCGCGTGGTGGAAGCGGTTATGTATAAGTTGACGGAACCAGCCAGACAAAAAGCCTACGTGGGCTACAGTGATGCTGGCGTAATGCTCGCTGCTCTATATCGGGCTGGATTCGAAGCCGTCGCACATGGTCCCGTTGCACAGGACATCCTCCGTGACGGGGGAGACGAAGCGGTTGGGCGCGCGCTCGCCTGGATGGTCGAACGGTCGCCGGAGGCGTTGGAGCCCACGGTAAGCCGGGTGAAGCTGACAGCTGCATTTAACATGACAGTCCTCAGCCAGTTACTTGGCACGCCGCTGCAACCTGATCTCGACGGACATGTGCTAATGTTGGAAGAGGTGGGGGAAGCAATGTACAGGATTGACAGGTCGCTGTTTCACATTACCAGCAACGCCGAAATCAGGCGGGTGTCGGGCGTCATGCTTGGCCGTTGCAGCGGCATCACCCCGAACGAACCCGATTTCGGAATGAACGAAGAAGA
>DATFXI010000129.1:0-11480 GCA_035316085.1 Candidatus Angelobacter sp. | reverse complement strand
CCCACACCGCGTTCTGGGGGACGAAGCGAAGCGGAGCTCCGAACATGGCTCGGGGAGCGCGGGCGCCCGCGCCCGCGGAAACCTACCGCAGCCGAGGGCGGCTGCGCTTCAACAGTCTCTAGAGAACCACGATCTGGAAGGGATGGTGGTGGAAGTCGAGATCATCCAATGGCCTTCGGCATCGCAAAACCCGCGCGGACGCGTGATCGAAATCCTAGGGCGCGAAGACGATTTCGGGGTGGACGTCGAGATCATCATCCGCAAGCACCACATCCGGCACGTCTTTCCTGACGCGGTGCTGAATGAAGCCCAAGCGATCAGCCCGGTGATTCGTCATCGCGAACTTGAGCGGCGCAGAGACTATCGCGACTTGCCCATCGTGACCATTGACGGCGAAACCGCCCGAGACTTTGACGACGCGGTGCTGGTCCAGCGGCTGGCGAACGGCAATTACGAACTGCACGTGCACATTGCCGACGTCGCCCAGTACGTGGAAGACGGTTCGGCCATCGACGAAGAAGCGCGCAAGCGCGGAACGTCAGTTTACTTCCCGGACCGTGCCGTGCCGATGCTGCCGCTCGAGCTTTCCACTGATATCTGCAGCCTGCGCCCGGAAGTCGAGCGCCTGGTGCTCTCCTGCGTAATGGAAGTCGATCGTCAGGGTGAGATCGTGGACTACGAACTGGCCGAAGGCGTGATCCGTTCCGCCGCGCGCATGACCTATACCGACGTCAACGCGATCATTGAGGGTGGCGCCACGCTGCGCCGCCGTTACGGCGCGCTGGCCGCAAACTTTGACCTGATGTACGAGCTGGCGCTGATCCTCAACCGCAAGCGGGTCAAGCGCGGCAGCATTGACTTCGATTTGCCCGAGCCAGTGATCGAGTTCGACGATTGGGGGCTGATGAAGAGCATTTCGCCTTCGGAACGCAACTGGGCACACCGGCTGATCGAGGAATTCATGCTGGCCGCGAATGAAACTGTAGCCGGTCACCTGGAGCGGCGCGGCATCGCCAGCCTCTACCGCATTCACGAGAAGCCCGATCCTAAACGCATCTACGATTTTGAAACCATCGCTGCCGGCTTTGGTTACTCCCTTGGCGTGGGGTCCCTTCCCATCAAGCGCATGCAGATGCGCGCTGACAAGCGCTCCCACTACGGGAGCGGCCGCCGTCCGCCGCTGGTGGAGTTGCCGGAAGAAGTCCAGGTAACGCCGGGCATGTACCAGAAGCTTACCCAGAAGATTGCCGGCAAGCCGGAAGAACGCATCCTGTCCTTCCTGATGCTGCGCTCGCTCAAGCAGGCGCGTTATTCGGAGGTGAACGAAGGCCACTTCGCCCTGGCCGCGCCTACTTATACGCATTTCACTTCGCCCATCCGGCGTTATCCGGATTTGATTGTGCACAGAATCTTGAAAGCGACGATGCGAGATCGAGATGATCATGTGAACTCCGGGCTGGGTCACACGAGTTCGCTATGGTCGAAGCGAGGCGAAAGAGGAACGGAGCGCCGAAGGCGGCTCAAGATCGTGGCCGGGTTGTCGGAGGAAACCCTGCACGACATCGCCGATACTTCCAGCCAGACCGAGCGCGCCGCCGACGAAGCCGAGCGCGAACTGCTGGAGTGGAAGAAGCTCAAGTTCATGGAAGACCGCGTGGGCCAAGAGTTTGACGGCTTGATCGTGAGCGTGACTCGGTTTGGTTTTTTTGTGGAGCTAAGCGAGCTGTTCATCGAGGGTCTGGTCCCGCTCGATTCTCTAGAGGGCGACCACTACACTTTCCGCGAAAACACCCGCCAGATCATCGGCGGCCGGACGCGCAAGACGTATTCCATCGGTGACAAAGTCCGCGTCCTGGTGGACCGCATAGACCACGGCTTGCGCAAAGTCCAATTTGCGGTGGTGGAAGAAAAGCCGCACGGCCATAAGAAACGCCGTAAGCGTTAAGTCTAGTCTCCGCTTATCCCGGGCAGCGGCTGCCGCGCAGGCTTCGGCGCTTTGCGGTGGCCGGTAATCCACAAACGCAGGCGATCGAGATACAAGTACACCACGGGCGTGGTGTAGAGCGTGAGGGCCTGGCTCACGATCAGTCCGCCGACAATGGCGATGCCCAAGGGCCGGCGCAACTCAGAGCCGACGCCAGTCCCCAGCGCCAGCGGCAACCCGCCCAGCAGCGCGGCCATAGTCGTCATCATGATGGGACGGAAGCGCAGCAGGCACGCCTGGAAGATGGCTTCCTCCGGCGGCAGGTCGCCGGTACGTTCCGCTTGGATGGCGAAATCGATCATCAGAATGGCATTCTTCTTCACAATGCCGATCAGCAATATGATCCCGATCATGGCAATCACGTTCAGATCGTTTCCGGTAAGCCAGATGGCGAGAATTGCGCCTACGCCGGCCGATGGCAGCGTGGAAAGAATGGTGATGGGATGTACCGTGCTCTCATAGAGCATCCCCAGCACAATGTAAACGGTGATCAGTGTAACCAGAATCAGCACCGGCTGGTTCTTGGCAGCGTCCTTGAAGGCGGCTGCCGTGCCCTGGAAGTCGCCTTGCACTGACACCGGCATCTTGATATCGCGCGCAGCCTTTTCGATCACGCGCGTGGCTTTGTCAAGATCGCCGCCGGCACCGGGGAGGTTGAACGAAATGGTGACAGCCGGGCGCGTTCCCTGATGGCTGACTTGCAGCGACGTGCCTGCAGGTTCGTAGCGCGCAAACGCCGCCAGCGGCACTTCCACGCCGTTCGAGGAACGCACGTAAGTATTGCGCAGTGCATCCGTACCTGGCATGAACTTGGGGTCCACCTCCATGACCACGTGATATTGGTTCAACTGCTTGTACATGGTGGAGACCTGCGCTTGCCCAAAGGACTGGTAGAGTGCGGCATCCACTTGGGCCGCTGAGACGCCCAGCCGCGATGCGGTGTCGCGGTCTACTACCACTTGCGCCGAAAGGCCTTTATCGTACTGGTCACTGTTGGCGTCGCGCAGTTCAGGCATGGAACGCAGCTGGGCCAGGAGCCGGGGCGCCCAATAAAGCAGGTCTTCCAGGCTTTCCGACTGCAGCGTGTACTGGAACTGGGCGTTGGCAAATCGCCCGCCGATGTTGAATTCCTGCTGTGCGGTGAGGAACAAGGTCGCGCCCGGGATTACAGCCAGTTTGGGACGCAGGCGGTTGATGATCTGGTCGGCGCTGGCCTTGCGCTGGTTCAGCGGCTTGAGAGTGATAAACATGCGCCCGGTATTGGAGGAGCCCTCCCCGCCGGTGAAAACCACCGCGTTATCAATTGCCGGATCCTGCTTCACGATGGAGACAAACTGCTGCATCTTCTCGCGCATGGCGGTGAAGGAAATGTCTTGGGCGCCCTGAAGACCGCCGCCCAGCCGGCCGGTGTCCTGCTGCGGAAAGAAACCCTTGGGAGCGTAGTAATAGAGCGCCACGCTCAGGAATGCGGTACCGATGGTCACGAGCAGGGTGGCGAGTCGATGGCGCAGCACAAAACCCAGGCTGACGCGATACATCTTCAGCATCCCTGCAAAGCCGCGCTCGCTGAATCGATAGATGCGACCGTGCTTTTGTTCCTCCGCGCGTCGCAGGAACTTGGCGCAGAGCATGGGCGTGACCGTCAGCGATACCAGCAGCGACATGGCGATGGCCGTGCTCAGCACCACGGCGAACTCGCGGAACAAGCGTCCTACGATCCCTTGCATCAGCAGAATGGGAATAAATACCGCTACCAGTGATGTGCTCATGGAAAGCACTGTGAACCCGATTTCGCGGGCGCCTTTGAACGCGGCTTGCACTGGTCCCATGCCCCCTTCCATGTGACGCGTGATGTCTTCCAGAACCACAATGGCATCATCCACCACAAAACCTGTGGAAATGGCCAGCGCCATCAGAGACAAGTTATCTACGCTGTAATCCAACAGGTACATCACGCCGAAGGTCCCCACCAGCGAGAGTGGCACGGCCACACTGGGAATGAACGTGGCGCGCAGGCTGCGCAGAAATGCGAAAACTACCAAAATGACGAGAATGATGGAGACGACCAGGGTCCGCTGAATATCATGCACGGACGCGCGGATGGTGGTCGTGCGGTCCAGCACAGTTTCCAGCTTAATGGCCGCAGGGATCGAGGCCTGCAACTGCGGCAGCAGAGCCTGCACGCGGTCCACAGCTTCAATGATGTTGGCCCCGGGCTGGCGGAAAACGATCATCAACACCGCCGGTTTACCGTTGACCAGGCCGGCATTACGGATGTCTTCCACCGAATCCTGGACAGTGGCTACATCTTGCAAGCGCACCACCCCATTGGGACTGCGCGCCACGATGATGTTCTTGTATTCGTCAGCTTTAAAAAGCTGATCATTGGCAGTGATCTGCCAGGCATTCACTGCATTCGAAATGTCGCCCTTTGGTTTATTGGCATTGGCCGAGCCCAGTGCCGACCGTACTTGCTCCACGCCCACGCCCAGCTTGCTTAGCAAGGTGGGATTCACTTCCGCGCGCACTGCCGGCTTGGCGCCACCGCCAACGAA
The DNA here is from genome assembly GCA_035316085.1 of Candidatus Angelobacter sp. GTDB lineage: Bacteria > Acidobacteriota > Terriglobia > Terriglobales > Acidobacteriaceae > Angelobacter. Next base: position 6,941 of record DATFXI010000129.1, on the reverse strand, counting down.
CACCCGGCCAATGCCCGGCACCTGGGCCAGCTTCTGGGCCAGGATGGAATCCGCTACGTCGTAAATGCGCGGCCGGGTCACGCTATCCGAAGTCAGCGCCAGAATCATGATGGGCGCGTCGGCCGGGTTCTGCTTGCGCCAGTTGGGACGGGTGGGCAGGTTAGCGGGAAGCTGGCCGAGCGAGGCGTTGATGGCGGCCTGCACGTCCCGCGCCGCAGCATCAATATTCCGGCTCAAATCAAACTGCAGAGTGATACTGGTGGACCCCAACTGGCTGGTGGAAGTCATCTGGTTTACGCCGGCGATGCGTCCAAATTGGCGTTCCAGCGGCGTGGCCACTGACGATGCCATGGTCTCCGGACTTGCTCCCGGCAGCCCCGCCTGCACGCTGATCACCGGGTATTCCACCTGTGGAATCGATGCCACCGGCAGCTTGTTGTACGCTAAGGCTCCGGCCATAAGTACACCCAGCGCGAGCAACGATGTCGCGACTGGACGCCGTATGAATGGGGCGGAGATGTTCATGGTTAATCCGCGCTCGCGCTTTCGTGTTCCGGCTCGGGCTCAGGAGTAATCACATTACCGACCCGGAAGCGGGAGAACTTTCCGGCCAGCTTGTCAAACCAGATGTAAATCACCGGCGTGGTGTAGAGGGTAAATAGCTGGCTCAACAGCAGCCCGCCGATGATCGTGATGCCCAGTGGCTGGCGCAACTCGCTGCCCGTGCCGCGTCCAAAGGCCAGCGGCACGGCGCCCAACAACGCGGCCATGGTGGTCATCATGATGGGGCGGAAGCGCAGCAGGCTGGCCTGATAAATGGCTTCTTCCGGCGGCTTGTTGTCTTTCCGCTCGGCTTCCAACGCAAAGTCGATCATCATGATGGCGTTCTTCTTCACAATTCCGATCAGCAGAATCACGCCTATCAGTGCCACCACGGTCAGATCGTTGCGGGTAATGATCAGAGCCAGAATTGCTCCCACGCCCGCTGAAGGCAGCGTAGAAAGAATCGTGACCGGGTGGATGTAACTTTCATACAGCACGCCTAGCACGATGTACACCGTGACCAGCGCGGCCAGGATCAGCCATGGTTCCGTGGCGAGCGAGTTCTGGAACGCAGCCGCAGTGCCCTGAAAGCTGGGATGGATGCTGGCCGGCATGCCGATCTCCTGCTCGGCGCGGGCGATGGCTTTGGTGGCGTTGCCCAGCGATTCGCCAGGCGCAAGATTGAAGGAGATCGTCACCACCGGGAACTGTCCCTGATGGTTGATGACCAGAGGCGTTTTCGAAGTCTGGAAATGACTGAAGGCCGCAAGCGGCACTTGCGTACCGGTGATCGCCTTCACATAGATGTGGCTTAGGTCGGCGGGATCGTCCTGGAATTGAGGTCCGACCTCTAAAACCACGTGATACTGGTTGAGCTGGGTAAAGATGGTTGAGACTTGGCGTTGGCCGAAAGCGTCGTAGAGCGTGTCGTCAATCGCCTGAGGAAGAATGCCGAAGCGCGATGCCGTATCGCGGTCGATCACCAGATCAGCTTTGAGGCCCTGGTTCTGCTGGTCGCTGGCCACGTCCCTCAGTTGCGGCAAGGTTTGCAGCTTGCTCACAATGCGCGCAGACCAGTCGTTGAGTTCGGTGGCGTCCGCATCTTCCAGCGAATATTGAAACTGCGTGCGGCTTACACGGTCCTCTACCGTCAAGTCCTGCACCGGCTGCATGTAGAGCGTGATGCCTTCCACTTTGGCTAACTCCGGCTGCAAGCGCCGGATGATCTCTGTGGCGTCGCTATTGCGCTGATCGTGCGCCTTCAGGTTGATCTGGATGCGCCCGCTGTTTTGCGTGGTGTTGGTGCCGTCAATGCCGATGAAGGAAGACAAGCTGGCCACCTCTGGATCGTCCAGAATCACTCGCGCCAGCTTCTGCTGCAAGTCGGACATGGCGGCAAAAGAGACGTTCTGCGGAGCTTCCGATACGCCCAGGATCACGCCTGTATCCTGCACTGGGAAGAAGCCTTTGGGCACGATCACGTACAAACCCAGCGTGAGCAGCAGCGCGCCCAGCGTGGCCAGCAGCGTGGCCGTCTGATGCTTAAGAACCCAGCGCAAGGTGCGGCCGTAGAACTCGATCACGCGTTCGTATATGCGCTCAGAGGCATGGTAAAAGCGCCCGTGCTGAGCGGTCTTGGGATTCTTCAACAGCCGTGCTGACATCATGGGCGTGAGCGTGAGTGACACCAGCGCCGAAATGATGATGGTCACGGAGAGGGTAACCGCAAACTCGCGGAACAGCCGCCCCACAATGTCGCCCATGAACAGCAGCGGAATGAGCACGGCAATGAGTGAAACCGTCAGCGAAATAATCGTGAACCCTATTTGTCCTGAGCCTTTGAGAGCAGCTTCCAGCGGCGAGTGGCCTTCTTCCAGAAAGCGGTCAATGTTCTCGATCATCACGATGGCATCGTCCACTACAAATCCGGTGGAGATGGTAAGTGCCATGAGCGAGAGATTGTCCAGACTGTAATTCAACAGATACATGACCCCGAACGTGCCGACAATGGAAAGTGGCACTGCGACACTGGGAATTACTGTTGCCGGCAAATTGCGCAAAAAGAGGAAGATGACCATTACCACCAGGGCCACGGTCAACATCAGAGAAAACTGAACGTCTCTTACCGAAGCGCGGATGGTCTCCGTGCGGTCGGTTAGGATTTGCACTTTCACCGAGGAAGGCAGGGCCGCCTGCAGCTTGGGCAGAACGTTTTTCACCCGATCCACCACGCTGATGATGTTGGCCCCGGGCTGGCGCTGGATGTTAACGATCACGGCCGGCATGAGCACGGGCTGGCCATTTTGCGTTGTTCCCATCCAGGCCGCCTGCTTCACGTTCTCCGCACTGTCAATCACGTTGGCCACGTCGCTCAGCCGCACGGGCGCATTGTTGCGGTAAGCGATGATCACGTTTTTGTATTCGGCGCTGGAGAGCAACTGGTCATTGCTATTGATGGTGAACGCCTGGCGTTTGTTCTCCAGAATCCCTTTAGCCTGGTCCACGTTGGCCTGGCCCAGCGTGCTGCGCAAATCTTCCAAACTCAGCCCGTACGAAGCCAGGGCTGCGGGATTGGCCTGGATGCGCACCGCCGGCTTCTGTCCGCCGCTGATCGAAACCATGCCTACGCCGCTGAGCTGGGAAATTTTCTGCGCCAGCGTCGTGTCGGCCAGGTCTTCAATCTTTGAGAGCGCCAGGCTGTTGGACGTAAGAGCCAGAGTGAGGATGGGCGCATCCGCCGGATTGACCTTGCTGTAGACCGGCGGGTTGGGCAGGTCGCGCGGCAGGAAAGTCGTGGAGGCGTTGATCGCGGCTTGCACTTCCTGTTCGGCGATATCAATGTTCTCTTCCAGGACAAATTGAAGCGTGATGACCGAGCTTCCGTAAGAGCTGGTGGAAGTCATCTGGCTCAGTCCGGGTAGCTGCCCGAACTGGCGCTCCATGGGCGCGGTGACCGACGAAGCCATCACTTCCGGCCCGGCTCCGGGATAAAACGTTGTGACCTGGATGGTGGGATAATCCACCTGCGGCAGCGCCGAAACCGGCAACTGCTTGTAAGCCACGATGCCAACCAACATCAGGCCGATCATCAGCAGCGAGGTCGCTACTGGACGCAGAATGAATAAACGCGATGGACCGCCGTTAGGCATCTTCTACTGCCCCGGAGTGCTTGCCTGAGCAGGCTTGCGGCCACCGCCTTCGCGCTCTCCCGACCCACCGCGGATGTCCACCGGAGTGCCGGGTTGAAGTTTGTCCTGGCCGTCAATCACCACGGCATCGCCGGGCGCGACGCCCTGCGCGATCGCGGTGAAATTGCCTTCGCTGAAGGCCACCGTGACCGGACGCATTTCGGCTTTCCCGTCCGCCTTCACCGTGTACACGTACGTGCCCTGCGGTCCACGCTGGATGGCGGCTGCCGGAACCACAGTATTGTTCCTTCGTACTTCCAAAAGCAGCCGGGCATTCACAAACTGGTTGGGCCACAGCGCGCGCTCGCGATTGTCAAAAATGGCTTTCAGCTTGCCCGTACCGGTCTGGGGATCGATCTGGTTGTCAATGGTCAGCAGCTTTCCGGCGGCCAGCTGGGTCTGGTCGTCACGGCTGTAGGCAAGCACCTGAAGCTGACCCTTCTTCATTTGTTTGGAGACGGTAGGCAGATTGTCTTCCGGCAACGAAAAAATCACGGCGATCGGTTGCAATTGCGTGATCACTACCAGCCCATTCGGATCGGCGCCGTGCACCATGTTGCCGACGTCGACCTGCCGAAGTCCCACTCGCCCGCTCACCGGCGCGGTGATGTGCGTGTAAACCAGGTTGAGTTTCACATTGTCCACTTGCGCCTGGTCGGCCCGCACCGCGCCCTCCAGCTGACCAACGGTGGAGGTCTGGGTGTCGTACTGCTGCTGCGAAATTACCCCGGCTTTGTAGAGGTCCTGAAATCGTTGCAGGTTCAGCTTGGCATCTTTCAGCGCACTCTGGTCTTTGTACAACGTGGCTTCTGCCTGGCTCAGCGCCACTTCGTAGGGGCGGGGGTCGATCACGGCCAGCAGATCACCTTTGTTCACTTCCTGGCCTTCGCGGAATCTGATGTCCACCAGTTGACCGTCAATGCGGCTCTTTACCGCCACGGTGTTGAACGCGTCCACCGAACCCAGGCCGCTCAAGTACACCGGCAGATCACGCGTCTCGGCCTTGGCCACCGCCACCGGGATGGTCATGGTCATTCCGCGTCCGCCGCCCGGACCCTTTTTGCCCGCGGCTTGCGGGTTTTGCGAATTGCAGCCGGCAAGGCCGAACGCCAAGGCGCACAGCCCCGCCCAGCCTGCCAGCCTATACCACGAGCATTTGCGCATCTTTGTCCTCTGTTCTCTGCTTGGGGAGGATCTGGCGAACCTTACTTTAAGCGGAAATCGGCTCTCGCGAAATCTCAAATTCAGGATTTCGAACTCTGGGCGAACCTCGAGTCTCCTGGGACTCTCAACTCTAACAGAGCTTCCTCAGACTCTATTTGACGGCAGGATGATAATTCTTAGGGCTAGTTTTTGTAAATAATTGTTAAGGAAAGAGTTAAGGGAATCGGGTGATCAGGTGATCGGGTCATCCGGTGATCGCCAAGATCAAGATAAGGGATCTGGAGACCAGATCCCGCGGCGAGGCCGCCGGTTCCGCCGAGCGGCGTGCCTCAGGACCAGGCCAATCGTGACCGAGGCCACGTCCGTTAGCGGTTTGGAGCGCAGCGGACAGAAAGTAAAGATGCCCGGCGATGTCGGCGATCACACGCGATGAGGGCGATCTTGGCCCTTTACTGTGGCGGCGCGGCTCCCGGAGGCACAGTCCAGATCTCTACCTTGCGACCGGGTGTGGCGCCGGTTTTAGTCTGGATGCGCGCGGGGTCAATGCCCTTGGACTTGGTCAAGTACGTCTTGGTGTTTTCAGCACGCTGCGTCGCTAACCGTGACGGCTCCTTTTCTTCCGCCGAGCCGGAGAGCAATGCAGTGCTGTTGGGGTCCTGCTGAAGCTTCAGCGCAACGTCATCCAGGATGGCTTTGGAGCGGTTATCAACATAAGCGCTCATCGGCTTGAACTCAAGACTAGTCATGCTCTGCGCGACCGGCTTAGCTGAGACCGGGGCTTCCACATTTACCGTGGTCACCGCTGTGGCGCTGAGCTGGCGATCGTCAAACGCCGTGGCACGGACAGCAATGGGCCCGGCTCCGGCGTCAGTCGTATCAAGGTGCGCCTGGTTGCGGCTGGAAGAAAGTTTGCCACCATTGGCGACGAAAGTAATGGACAGCGGGCGGTTGTCCGGGCTGGTGGCATCGCAAGTGATGGTGGAGCTTTCACCCATGCGCACGCTGGGCGGCGCTGCGGAACAGGTAATATTCGGGGGACTGGCGCTGGTATCGGCCGGCGCCGTGGGCTGTACCACCGATACGGGACGCACCGGCTGGAGTTCCGGCGCGGCGCTCACGTCCATGAGTTCCACGCCGTCGCCCACGTGGATGTCCTCAAAAGCGTTGAGGACCATCGCCGTCGAACTTTTCCTGTTCACATTCAGAACAATCATGTCTCCCAGTGTCCGCCGCGGCAAAGAGGAAACGTCACCAAACTTTTGCGGGGACGCTTGCTGGTCTTCATTGGCGCTGGCTTTGCGGGTCATGCCGGCTTCGGGATCGTGATAGGTCGCAGTGTAGGTCCGCGTCGCTTTCAGATAATCACCGACTTTAATACCTTTGTCCGAACCCAGATTGGTATACACCGCGTACTTGGAGCCGGCGAGCGTGTCGAATTCCTTGGCCATAATAATCCGACCTTGTGTCTTGCCGCTGGGTGGCGCATAACGGTCCAGAGTCACGGAGCGGAACAGAGGCGCCTGGCGTTCCACGAAAGGAACGGCCACGTCGCCCAGGACGAATTCGCCGCAGGCCAATTCAGGCACGGCCACCGCGATGTTCTTCTGCACATCAATCACGCGGACAATGCCCATTTCGAAGTACGGTTTGCCGGCTTCGCGGACGGCGGAACGCTGCCCGCGATAAGACTCATAGTGATTGGCGTCTCTCACGTGGCGCACGATAGCGAAGCGGTCGCCTTCTTTCATGTTGGGACCGTGCAGGTAGACCACGTCGGCGAGGGCGGCATAGCGAGTCTGGTCAAAACTGTTCCACCCCGCGGCCACAAAGTGGTCGGTGGGAACGTTGTCCGCGGTGATATAGCCCGAGCAATACATGTCCGCCGGCGTCGGCGAATTACCGATGTTGAGGTTGGTGCGCTGGCCTTTCTGCGCCGGCGTAGGCGCCGCAGCTTGTCCCCAACTGGCTGCCGACAATGCCAACACCAAAAACAGTCCCGTTTTCTTCATACTTCCTCCCATAGCCTAGGGGTGAATACCGGTGCTC
>DATFXI010000128.1:0-33850 GCA_035316085.1 Candidatus Angelobacter sp. | reverse complement strand
AAGCGCTCGGCCACGCCGCTGAAGACCAGACCTGCGGCGGCCAGAGTGGTGTCCATAAGAAAGCCAACCAGCGGCATAAGCCAGTAATCGAGCATGGCTTCGACGCCCACCGGGTTGGTGGGATGTATATGCAGGACGGCGCCCAGCTCGTCGGCGGCTTCATAGAGTTTCCAGAAACGCTGGTCACTCAGAGCGACGCCATTGATGTTCGAAAAGACCATGGCGCCGCGGAAGTGGAGCTGTTCCATGGCGCGGCGCAACTCAGCCACAGACGCCGCCGGATCGTTGAGAGGCAGCGTGGCCAGCGCGGCAAACCTCCCCTTTTTATCCGCAACCACACGCGCGAAGGTGTCATTCACCAGGCGGGCCAGCCGCACGGCGGTGGCCGGTTCTTCCACGTGCGTGCCGGGCGTGGTCAGGGTGATGACCTGGGTATCAATTCCCTGCTGGCGGAGCACTTGCTCGCGGTAATCGATGTCGCGATGGCCACGCACCGCCACGTTGTAGTCGCCGGGATAGTGCAACCACGGATTGCCCTCGGCGTCATGCGTGATGCGCACTGCACTGGGCCCTTTTTCTAACGCTTGGATGTATTCCGGTGGATAGTAATGATTGTGGAAGTCAATGATTGGCATCAGCGGCGGCTTTCCTGAAATGTTGATGCGACCAGACAAAGTACACGGGAAGACCCAGCAGAATCAAGCCTAAACCCATGGCGCTGCCGCGAGGGTTGGCGCGAATCTGGTTGATGACGATCCCGCTCGCGGCAGCAATAAAGAGAATCGGCGCCAGTGGGTAGCCGGGCGTGCGAAAGCCCGGACGATAGTCCGCCCGCCGGCGAAGCACAAACAGACCTGCAGCCAGCAGCGAGAAGAAGATCCATTCCGTGTACACCACGCGCGTGAACAGCTCGCGGTAGCTGTTGGTAGCCACCAGCACGCAAGACCACACGGCTTGGGAAGCAATGGCCAAATGTGGCGTCTGCCGCTTGGGATCGACGGCCCCAAGCCAGCGAAACGCCAGACCGTCCTGAGCCATGGCGTAATACACTCGCGGCCCCGCCAGGATGATGCCATTGAGCGCGCCTACGGCGGACATGACCACCAACGCGGCAATCAGCCCGCCGGCACGCGGACCCAGGATACGCTCCACCGCGTCGGCCGCCACTCGCGTAGAGGCGGCGACTTCATGTAGCGGCAACACATACATGTACGCCGCATTCATGAGCATATAAACCGCCGTGACTGCGAACGTCCCCAAAAGCAAGGCACGGGGGATAGTGCGTTCCGGGTCGAGCGTTTCGCCGGCGGCGTAGGAAACCATGTGCCATCCGCCGAAAGCAAACAGACCACCGGCAATCGCCAGACCGTAAGCGCTGAGCGGAATGGAAGGCGTATCCACAATCGCCGGCAGGGCCCGGTGCGCGGCCCCGCCGAACCCGAACAGCAAGACCAGCATCACGGCAATCGCTCCCAGCTTGGCCGTGGTCAGAACCAGTTGCACGGTGCTCCCCGGCTTGATGCCCAAGTAGTTGATGAGCGAAAGCAGAAGAATGCCGGCCATCGCCACCGCACGAATGCCGTTTTCGCTAAGCGGGACAAAATAAGCGATGTATCGCGCCATCATCACCGCAATCGCGGCGATGATCCCCGAGTGCATCACCCAGAACATGGCCCATCCCCAAAGAAAGCCAAGAGCCGGGGAGAAAATCCTCTTCAAGAAAACGTAGACGCCGCCAGTCGCGGGAAATGCTGACGACAGCTCCGCGCACACCAACGCCCCGCACAGGGTGAGTGCGCCTGCGGCCAGCCACACCAGCATCACACCGCGCTGGTCGGGCACCAGCCGGGTGATCTCTGAAGGTTGAATGAAGATGGACGCGCCCAGAATAATGCCGATGACCATGGAGGTGGCGTGGGCCAGGCGCATGGAGCGGCGGAGGTTGGAGGGCATGAGTGGCCTTTAGGGTGGCGGGATTCTATCACGTGAACGCACGCCTGGGCTCAGCAAAGCAAAGGCCCGCTGCGGCGGGCCTTGCTCCTTGAAAACGGGCTGGTTAATGGTGCTAGTCCTTGTCTTTGTTTTCGCGAATAATTTCCCAGACTTGGTTCATCCCGTGCTGCTGGGTCACAAACCAGCGGGCTTTCTCCAGATTGCGCTCAGTCCCCAGCAAGCCGTGGGCTGAGGTATTACCGTTCGAAACGTGAAGGCCGGTCGGTTCGTTGTCGCCGTCGTTCTGAAAACCGGGCGTTCCCAGGAGAATGGAGTCCTGTTCTGACGCCGGGTCGCGGCCCAGCGCGATGAAGCGAGCATCGAACGGCTGATCGCGATCATCGTCGTCGTCATCATCGTCTTCGCGTCGGTTTCCAACGCGGAAGGCCCAGACGGAATCCAGTTTGTTGAGTTGCGTGTGCAGGCCGTCGCCACGATCCTCGGCAGCCAGCAGTATCTTGTGATTGGCAAATGCCAGGTTGTCAAACGAGGCATGGTCTGCGTCTCCCAGCACTACGATGGAAATTACGCCTTCGTTGCCGCTCTGCGAAAAACCTACGCGGAAAATCGAACCCCACGCACCGCGAGCAGCCAGCGCCGGAGTGCCGCCGGAGTTCGCGTCAGTGTCGCCCGTGGGACAGAAGAACAACGTGCGGAACTTCGAACCAGGCTGGAACTGGGCGTTTTCCGGCCGCTTGAAGGGCGTGGCGCCGGCAGCTTTGGCCTCAGCGTTGGCGCTGAAGGTCGGACAATTGGGAGCGCATAGAGTGGAATCATGCACCTTGACCCACTTCGCGGGCCAGCTTGAACCGAGCGTATGCAACTTTAACTGTGCGACTGAAAATACGTCGGCGGCGATCTGTGCCGGCGTTGTCCCGCCGAAAACCACCGGCTGGCCATCGATGGTCACTTGCAGGGCCTGGAGTACTCCGCCCTTGCTAAGGTCGCTGATGTCGTTTGGGACAAAGCGATACACAAACGAATTGGGCTGGCGCGCTGTCTTGGGACTGTTCGGATTGTTGGGGTCAATGTTGGTGCTGGCTCCGCCGACGTCCTCCACAATGATGATGTTTCCTTTGTCATCCGGATGGATGCCTTCGTAGCCGCCCTTGCCCACAATGCCATCCAGGGTGCGCACCTGCGATGGCCAATTAGGAGTGATTTCAATGACCCCGCCGCTGGTCCCGCGCTCCTGCGTGAACAACATCGTCTTGGTGAAGGGGTTCCAGGTGGAGCCGTCGATGGAGCCGAAACCAGTCTCTCCGTTGGCGTTGACCGGGGTCAAAAGCGTGATGCGGTGGGCGGGATCCTTTACATCGAGATTGATGCGGGTAACATATGCCCGCGGCGCTCCGTTTTCATGGCCCTGAAACAGGTAGTGGCGGCCGTAATCAAACCCAGGTGTTGGACCGCCAAGGTTGTGATCGAACACCAGATACAAGTTCTCATCGGCCTCCGTGCGCGTGGCTTCAAATTTCTGCACCAGAGCGTCATTGAGCAGGCCGAAAGTCGTGATGATGCCCGAGGGATTCTCCAGCGGATCTGTACCTTGGGCAATCCTGATCAGCTTGAAGCCGGGCGAGATGACGTTGTCGGGATGTCCTGATTTCGCGTTGGCGAATGGAACACCAACGATGTTTACGCCATCTTGCGCGATGGCCGGAACCAGGAAAACACTCGTGACGACCACGAGCGCGAGTAGGCGAGCAAGGGTATGTTTCATGGTGGTTTCCTTCCCTCCAGGTCAGGTGTAGTTGAGTCTTTGGAAGTCCGTTGTGACGCGATTGGAAAGCTAAGCGTCCAGGGTTGCCGTAAGGTCACTAGCAGGTTAAAAGTTTGTAAAACTTGTGCTGGATTCGAAGGACGGAACTGCCTGCGTCGCCAAAGAAAAAACAGAAGCAGGCTCTTATTTTGTATGTCAGTTTACTCGGGGACAACCAAAACTGCAGCACGCTCCGACTCGTGCCTGTCCCGGCCTAGTGACGCTTGAAGTACTGCACGGCGCGTTCATGCTCTTTAGCCTTCTGGAGCGACGGGAACGTCCCCAGGTTGCGGCGTTTTCCGGTTTTTGGATTCTTCTTGCTGGAATACAGGCGGTACTCACCAGACTTCAGCTTGCGGATCATGGCGGTGGTCTCCTAAAACGATGAGATGCCAGCCAGAGATTTCGCGGTCAACCCGCTGGCAGACTCCCCGCCGCGGACGGTACAATTTTGCAGGCCAGAAATCGTGGCAGCTCCAGCGAAATTCATGCCCACAAACAGCACATTGGTCTTCCTCTTCGACGTTGACAACACACTGCTCGACAACGACCGTGTCACGGCGGATCTGAAGCGGCACCTGGAGGAGCAGGTCAGCCCCGAGCGCCAGCGACGCTATTGGGACATTTTTGAGCAACTGCGCACCGAGCTTGGCTATGCCGATTATCTCGGAGCGCTGCAGCGCTACCGCGTGGAAAACCCGCGCGATCCCGGCTTGCTGACCATCTCGCGCTTTCTTGTGGACTATCCTTTCGCTACGCGTCTTTATCCCGGCTCGCTCGACGTAGTGGAACACGTAAAGCAGTGGGGTACCGCCGTGGTGCTCTCCGACGGTGACGTGGTCTTCCAGCCGCTTAAGATTGATCGCTCCGGGCTCTACGACGCCTTCGACGGCAACGTGCTGATCTACATCCACAAAGAACAGGAACTCGACGACGTGGCCGCGCGCTTCCCTGCTTCCCATTACGTCCTGATTGACGACAAGCTGCGCATTCTGGCGGCGGTGAAGAAAATTTGGGGGGCGAAAGTCACCACGGTTTTCCCCAGGCAAGGCCACTATGCTCACGATCCGGAGATTCTCAAGAGCTTTCCCCCGGCGGACATCACGGTCGAACGCATCGGGGATTTGCTGAATTATGGCCGCGAGAGCTTCTCAGCGCTCTTAATGACTCCGTAGCCCATTTTCGCCGCAAGAATTATCGTCAGTTTAGCGTAGAATTACGCAGCAACACTCGAAGGAGGAAGGCTCGTGCCCAAATTTGTGATCGAGCGGGAGATTTCCGGAGCAGGAAATCTCAAACCCCAGGAGCTGCAGGCCATTTCCCAGAAGTCATGCGGCGTTCTCAAAAAACTTGGTCCCCAGGTGCAATGGGTGCACAGTTACGTCACCCAGGACAAGATTTATTGCGTATACATCGCTCCGGATGAGAAGGCGGTCCGCGAGCATGCCCAGCAGGGCGGCTTTCCCGCTAACAAGATCTCGGAGATCAAGACCACCATCGATCCCACCACGGCGGAGTGAAGCTGATTTCGTAATTGGGTAATTTTGCAATCTGGTAATTGCGAAAAGAGTCTGCTCATTCAGGTACGCAACTATCCCGTTGCTCAGTTGCTCGATCTGCGTTCCTTCACCGGCGCTTCCGTACAGCAATTCCCTGCACTTCAAAGCGCGCTCCAAACAGCAATTTGCCGGAGCCGATGAACGCCCGCGCAGGAAAGTTGCCGTGGAAGTAAGTCCGGTACACGCTGTTGAAAGCATCGTAGTGACTGACGTCGGAGCAGTAGATGGTCACGGTGACCAGTTCGGCCATGGTCATGCCGCCCGCTTCGACCGTGCGTTTCAACGACTCCATCACCAGCCGGGCCTCTTCTTCCGGGGTGGCGCCCGGCTTGCCGGTTTGTGGATCCAGGCCAATGTGGCCGCCCACATAAAGCGTATCGCTTTTGAGCACCGCTTCGCTGAAGGGCGCATTGCTGGCCGCGGCACGCTTCATTACGATGTACTTGCGGTCAGGGTCCGAGGCCGCCGCCAGCGCAAGAACTCCCAAAGCAAGACAGAACAAAACCATAAGCCGACGCATGTCGCGATCCTCCTGGATGATTTTGCGTGCTAGTGTACAGCGCAAGCGTCAGCGCGCCGATTTCCGCGAGGAGCGGCGCTTGGCAGGACTCGCAACCAGCGTGCGCAGGCGCGAGAGGATAGCGGTGCGCGCGTTGTCCAGTGCTTTCTTCTCGCCCAGCAACTGGAAGCCCCAAAGCGCTCCGATGGCCAGCGAGTAGATCTCAAGCGCCAGCTGACGCGGATCAACCGACACTTTGATGTCACCCAGCTGCTTGGCGTCCTCAATGGCCCGAGTCAACATGTCGAGCCACTCTTTCATCGCCATGACGATGCGATTCCGCACCGGTCCAGGACGGCTGTCGAACTCGAAGGAAGCCGCAGCGAAAAAGCACCCGCCCGCGAACACGCGCTGCTCCACATAGCCCAGCCAGTTATCGCACAGGGACCAGAGCCGAGGCATTCCTTTCGGCTGGGCAAGTGCTGGACGGACAACATGCTCGATAAAAATCTCGCGTGCTGCGTCCACGGTAGCCAGTTGCAGGTCTTCTTTGGAGCCAAAATGCGCGAACAGGCCGCTTTTGCTCATGCGCAGCTCGTCGGCGAGCCGCCCGATGCTGATGCCCTCCAGCCCCTCAACCGAGGCCAGATTCACGGCCACGTGCAGGATGCTTTCCCGCGTGCGCGCGCCTTTGGGCACGCGCCGAGCCGGCGCTTTCTTGCCGAGTGATTTCAGCCGTATAGACACCCTTGGCTTCGCTGGAATGGAAACCGGCACGTTCACAATGTATCCTCGCTAAAAATAATAGCACGAACGTTCGTTTTTATGAAATACTGTTTGCGGTTGTGGAGGAAGATCGTGTTCCGGACCGCACTCCTGCTCTTTGTCCTAGTTACGGCCAGCCTGGTTCACGGCCAGGAAATTCCGCTCGAAACCTGTGGCCGTCTTCCGGTGGTTCAAGTCAGCGTTTCAGGAATGAAGTTCCTGTTTCTGGTGGACACCGGGGCCACCTCCATGCTGAACCTCAACTCTTTTGCCCACGGCGACGCGCGCAGAATCTCCATTACTTCATGGAACGGCACGGTGGACGCCAAGGCGCAAGAAGTCACGGTTGGTGATCTGGCTATCGGCAAGCAGCACTTCAGGGACTTGCGCCTTCCGGCCATCGATCTCTCTGCCATCGGCCGGGCCTGCGGCCGCAGCATTGATGGCATCCTGGGCATCGATCTCCTGGGAAAGCTTGGCGCCAGCCTCGATCTCAAAGGGCCCACGCCGCGCTTGCTGGTCAACACTGAGAATTTCGAGGCGCGGGTGGCGGAGATGGAGCAACAAATGAGCCTTTGTGGCGCGGCGTTCAACCGCGCTGATGAAGCCGCTTTTGCGGAATGTTTTGATCCGCAGGTGGTGGTGTTTGCCGCAGGCGGCGACTTTTACGGTCGGGACGCGGTCATGGCGTACTATCGCGAACGCTATTTCCGGCGAAACCCGCCAGCGCACATAGTGCTCACGCCGCGGGCGCATCATCCGATTGGCGACGCCATTTGGATGGAATACGATCTTCGCGTCACGCTCGGCGACCATGTCCTGGTTGTAGCGCGAGGTACCGCGCTTTGCCAGAAAACCGGCGGGCAGTGGCGTGTTGTACACATGAACCACTCCAACCCGGTTGACGCGCCGGCGCAGGCACTCAAGTAAAGCGATTCGTTCGCACCCTTCTCGCGCAGCAGTTACACTTCAAGCTTTCGGGGGACCACCATGCCGGCAACACTCCAGCAGCGGAGCAGAAAACTCAAGCGACTTCTGAACTGTTATCCGCCTTTTCTGGGCGCGGGCATCCGCGTACCGCGCGTCTCGGAGGACTTGTGCACCATTGAGGTCCGAATGCCGCTGCATTTCTGGAACCGGAACTACGTGGGCACGCATTTCGGTGGATCGCTTTATGCCATGTGCGATCCGTTTTTCATGCTGATCCTGATGAACAATTTGGGCAAAGATTATGTGGTATGGGACAAGTCTGCCGCCATCCGCTTCAAAAAGCCGGGTACTGGCACGATGAAGGCTGTCTTTCACATTCCGCCGAACCGGATCGAGGAAATTCGCGCGCAGGCCGACGCGCAAGGAAAAGTGGAACCGCCATTTCAAGTGCAGGTGACAGACCAGCGAGGTAATGTGATCGCGGAAGTGGACAAGCTTCTCTACGTTAGAAAAAAGAAGCCGGCGGAAACGGCGCCGTGATTGGGGAGAAATGCTCTTGGACGATGGAGAACCAATAAAGGCAGCGAGCACCGCCAAAGAAACACACCTGGCGCCGCTGGCCATTTGCCTTGCGTTTTCTTTTTTGCTCCTGTCTGTTGTCTCGTGTAGCCGTCCCTCGCCGGCTAAGTACCCGACCGAAGTGGCGCGGATTCCAGGCCCTGCTTTCACCATAAGGGTATCTGCCTTTCCGGAAGAGAACGGTGGCTTCGTTCCAGGCCAGTACTACCGATTTGAAAGCCTCCCCAGCGGCGCGACGAGTTGGGTAACCGCACTGGACTTCCGGCACGATGATCCGGTTCCAATTCCAAGACAAAACATCCGTTTTCTCAGCCCCCAAACCGCCTTTGTGTATATGGGCTGGCGGTACGCGGTGACCACCGATGGGGGAAAACGCTGGGACGTCTGGAACGCCGAGAAGGACCTGCCAGGATGGCAGTGCTGCAATTACGGCCTTATCAAGGAAGTTCAGTTGAAGCCTAATGGCGCCGGCAGAATGATTCTGAACCCAATCCAGGACCGTAGGGGCGAAGTCCCCGAGCTAGTGACCTCCGATTTCGGAGTTCACTGGTTCCCGCCGCATTAGCGCACGCTACTTGCCCGCTGGCTGCGCCAAGTTCTCTTCCGCCAGGCGGTCGGCTGCGCGTGAGGTTGCAATCTTTTCTCGCGACGCGATCTCAAAGATCTTAAGCAACGTGTCATAGATCGCATCCACTTTCTTCACAGCCTGGCTCGGATCCCAGCCCAGCATTTCGATGCAAGTGCCGTTGATGACGCCGCCGGCGTTGGCGGCATAGTCTGGCGCGTAGAGAATTCCGCGTTGCTGCAACAGGTCACCGTGCCCCGGTTCCAGCAGCTGGTTGTTGGCCGCGCCCGCCACGAGCTTCGCGCTCAACAGCGGAATCGTCTGGTCATTCAGGATGCCGCCCAGGGCGCAGGGAGCAAAGATGTCGGCAGAGGCGGAATAAATCTTTTCGGGAGACACTGCCGTCGCGCCGAACTCCCTGACTACACGCTCCACGCGTCCCTGGTCCATGTCGGTGACGATCAACTTTGCGCCGCTGTGATGGAGTTCCTTGGCCAAGCAGGAGCCGACGTGGCCGCAGCCTTGGATGGCGACGGTCTTACCGCGCAGGCTATCGCTTCCCCACTGGAATTTTGCCGCCGCCTGCATGGCGCGGAACACGCCGCGCGCAGTGTGGGGCGAGGGATCGCCGGACTTCCCCTGAAGACCCGCGACGTGCTGCGTCTCTTTCAGAATAAATTCCATGTCGGCCGGGCTGGTGCCAACGTCTTCTGCCGTGATGTACTTGCCGGCGCAGGCTTCCACCAGGCGCCCGTGGGCACGAAAGATTTTTTCGCGGTCGAGGCTGCCGTCGCGCAGGACAATGGATTTTCCGCCACCGCAGGGCAATCCGGCCAACGCGTTCTTGTAAGTCATGCCTCGGGCCAGGCGCAGCGCGTCAGTCAGCGCCGCAGCTTCGCCGGGATATTTCCAGTAGCGGGTCCCGCCCACGGCCGGCCCTAGCGCTGTCGAATGAATCACCACAATCCCGTGGTAACAAGACGCATCTTCCACGCCCCATACTACTCGTTCGTAGCCCGGCACACTGACTTCCCTGGTTTCCATCTGGCCCCTTTGGTTTTGGTGGAATGTGTACTGCTCAATTTAGCAGAGATGCCGTCGAACCAGAAGTTCGGGTCTTATACAATGCTTGTCCTATGCCCAAGCCCCGCATTCGCGCCCGAATATTGATATCGTTCGCGCTGCTTCTAGCTGCTGCTCTGTCTTGCCCCGCTATCGCCCAGCAGGTCGATCCCAATCTTTCGAGCGGTCTGCGCTGGCGCATGATCGGGCCCTTCCGCGGCGGACGCAGCAACGCCGTCAGCGGCATTCAAGGCCAGCCCAACGTATATTACTTCGGCTCTGTGGGCGGCGGAGTTTGGAAGTCCACCAACGGCGGTGAGACGTGGGAGCCGATCTTTGATTCGCAGCCTATCGCGTCGATCGGCGCACTGGCCATTGCAGCTTCCGATCCGAACGTTATTTACGTCGGAACGGGCGAAGCCGACTTTCGCTCCGACCTCACCTACGGCAACGGCATGTACAAGTCGAGCGACGGAGGAAAGACTTGGAGTCATATCGGCATGACTGATTCACGCCACATCGCGCGCATCTTCGTCGACCCGCGCGATCCCAACACGGTGCTGGTAGCCGCCCTTGGCCACGCTTATGGCCCCAATGCTGAACGTGGAATCTTTCGCTCCACCGACGGCGGGGCACATTGGCAGAAAGTCCTGTACAAGGACGAAAATGTCGGCGCTATCGATCTAGCTGCTGATCCTGACAATCCGCAAACCATTTACGCCGCGCTGCTGCACGATCAGCGTCCCCCGTGGAGCATCTACGCGCCGACCACAAATTCAGGCGTCATCTACAAATCTGCCGACGGCGGCGCCACGTGGAAGCAGATCAGCGGCGGTGGACTGCCCGGGGGCGATTGGGGCCGGGTGGGGCTGGCGGTCTCCAAAGGCACTCGAGGACAGCGGGTGTACGCGTTGATTGACACCAAAGACGGCGGGCTTTTCCGCTCCGACGACGCTGGACAAACCTGGGTGCTCGCCGGGGCCGACCCGCGCATTCGCGGACGGCTTTGGTACTTCGGCGAAGTGGTAGCCGATCCCAAAGACCCCGACACAGTTTACCTTCCCAACGTCTCCATCTATCGCTCCACCGACGCCGGGAAGACGTTCACTGCCATCAAAGGCGCGCCCGGCGGCGACGATTATCACGCGCTGTGGATCGATCCTTCCAACCCGCAGCGCATTTTCTTCGGCAGCGACCAGGGCGTGGGCGTGAGCGTAGATGGCGGCAAGAGCTGGAGCAGTTGGTTCAACCAACCTACTGCGCAGTTTTACCACGTAGCGGTGGACAACCAGTTCCCCTATCACGTCTACGGCGCGCAGCAGGATTCGGGCAGCGTGGAAACCACCAGCCGCGGCAACGATGGCTCGATTACGTTCCGTGACTGGCATCCCTCCGGCGCCGGCGAAAGCGGTTACATTGCGCCCGACCCCAGCGACCCCAACATCACTTACGGCGGCAGCACCGGCGGCGAATTGTTTCGTTACGACCGGCGTACCGGCCAGCAACAGATCATCGCACCGGCGGCGGTGCGCAGCTTCGGTGGCGATCCCACCAAAGCTGAATACCGCTTCACCTGGACTTCACCGCTGGTGTTCTCGCCCCAGGACCCGCACACACTTTACTTTGGTGCCCAATACGTGCTGAAAAGCGTGAACCAGGGCAACAGTTGGGAGCGGATCAGTCCGGACCTGAGCGGTACCGATCCCAAGGCGTCGCGCGAGGGCCCCACAACCGTCGAGAACGCCAAGGCGCGCGGTCACGGCGTGGTTTACACCATCGCTCCCTCGTCGCTGGCTGCCGGGCAGATCTGGGCGGGCACCGACACTGGCCTGATCCATCTGACCCGCGATGGCGGCAAAAATTGGATTGACGTTACGCCTTCCGGCCTGCCCGCCTGGAGCAAGATCAGCCTCATCGACGCTTCGCACTTTGACGCGGGTTCTGCCTACGCTGCCGTAGATCGCCACCGGCTTGATGACATCTCACCACATCTCTACCGCACTCACGACTTCGGCAAGACTTGGAGCAAGATCACGACAGGCCTTCCCAACGGGGCTTACGTTCGCGCCGTCCGCGCAGACCCGGTGCGCAAAGGACTGCTCTTCGCCGGAACTGAGTTGGGAGTTTACTTCTCCCTTGACGATGGCGACTACTGGCAGCCGCTGCTGCTTAACATGCCGGCGACCCCGGTGCACGATTTGGTGATTAAAGACAATGATCTGGTTGCAGCGACGCATGGGCGGTCGTTCTGGATTCTGGATGACATCTCGCCGCTGCGTCAGATCAGCAGCGACGTTGCTTCGGCTCGTGCCTATCTTTTCAAACCGGCGCCGGCCATGCGTATCCGCGCTAGCACCAACCACGACACGCCGCTCACTCCTGAAGTACCGGCGGGCGAGAATCCGCCGCTCGGAGCTACCCTCTACTATTACTTGAGGTCTCCGGCGCAAGGTGAAGTAAGACTTGAAATCCTGGATAGCCGGGGCCAGGTGGTGCGCGCCTATTCCAGCGCCGACAAAGCGTTGTCTCCTTCCACGCCTCCGCCTTTCCCGACCTACTGGTTCCGTTTCCCTGAACCGCTTGCAACCTCTGCCGGTACGCACCGCTTTGTTTGGGACGTGCGTTATGCGGCGCCTCACGTCGCCAATCGTGGATACAGCATGTCCACCGTGTTCGGCCGCAGCGTGCCGGTGGAGCCGGAAGGACCACAGGCTCTGCCCGGCTCCTATCAAGTCCGCCTCACTGTGGAGGGTAAGAGCTACACGCAGCCGTTCACTCTCACGATGGATCCGCGGGTACAAGTCAGCGCCCGCGACCTGGAAAAGCAGTTCGCGCTGGAGAAGTCGTTGGTACAGGGCATCGAGCAGGCAAACCAGACGGCCCGAGAAATCCGCGAGGCGCGAGTTGCCGGCCGCATCAGCGAAGAGACGGAAAAGAAGCTGGCCGGAAGCGGAGGCCGCCGTGGTGAAGACGATGGCGGAGGTAGTCAGCAGACCTCTCCAACTCTGGGACAGATCATCGGCACGTTGAGCCAGTTGCTCGGCGTGGTCGATAGCGCTGATGCCGCGCCGACATCGCAGGCAGTACGGGCTGCGGAACAAAGCCTGGCACAGTTGCAGTCAGTCCTGGCGGAATGGAAAAAGACAGGGCCTTAAAGCTGAGTCCGAGGAGTTGGGACGTAAGCGTCCCTAACGGCTGGTGGCCGTCTTCTGCTCGCTGGCGTAATAGCCGCTGCGGGTGCGGACTTGCAGATCGTGATAGCCGGGAGCATGGGCTTCCACGCGCACCGAGCGGTAGCCACCATTGGAGCGCGGGTTGGTGGGCTTGTACGTTATGCTGTACTGGTTGCGGATGTCGTGGGCCACCGCCCGGCTGATCTCATCCACTTCTTCCAGCGTCTTGGGGAAGAACGCTACGCCGCCGGTTTGAAGGGAAAGCGCTTCCAGAGCGCGCCGGAAGCGGCGGGTGTTCCCTTCCTCGCCCAAAATTCCGATGGTGTAGATGGTTGGACCGTTGTCGCTCTGCACCGAGCGGATGGTCTGCTCCAGTGACTCTTTGCTTTCGTTGTCGTCGCCGTCAGTAATTACCAGAAGGACTTTCTTCTCGCGCTGGGCGCCTTTGCCCAGGTGGTCAGCGGAGAGCATCACGGCATCATAGAGAGCGGTTCCGCCGCGCGAATCAATCCGTTCCAGCGCTTCCCGCATCAGGCCGATCTCGCTGGTGAAGTCCTGATCGAGATAGGCTTCGTCGTTAAAATTCACGATGAAGACTTCGTCACGGGGATTGCTGGCCTTCACCAGGTTGACCACGGCCGTGGTAACCGCGGTGCGCTTGGTGCGCATGGAACCCGAGTTGTCCACCACAATGCCGATGGAAACGGGAATATCTTCCCTACGGAAAGACGTAATGGGCTGCGGCCGGTTGTCCTCGTACACAGTAAAGTTGCCGCTGCTGAGGTCGGTGACCAAATGACGTTTCGCATCCATCACCGTGGCCTGCAGCGTGACTTCATCCACCTGCTTGCGATAAACAAATTTGCCGTCTTGCTTCCTAACTTCACCGATATCGCCGGTTTCGGCAGGCGGGGCCTGCTGGCCAGTCGGCGCGGCAGGCGGCTGCGCCTTCGGCGCCGGGGTGGAACTGGGTGTGGCTGCCGCGCGCGTGCCAGCAGGACGCATCCAGACCGGAAGCGCGGGATCATTTGGATCAACGTCTTTGGGCAGCGGCGTGGCCTGGATTTGCCGCGAGGCATCCTGCGCCTGAAGCCAGCCGTGCCCGGGCACGAAGCACAACGCAGTCAACAATGAACTGGAAACAATCCCGAGAACCGCTCTACTGCGAAGGTGCATAGTATCCCGTCTTGGAATATACATTCAGATGCGGCAGGCCTTTGGGAGGAATCAGTTTGACCTTGATCTTACGCCAATGGCCGTCTTTCGTCTTGTTGGTTGGACGATAGCCGAGCACATATTGGTTGCGCAGCTCAATGCCAATCTTGGTAGCGACGTCGGCCAGTTCGTTGGGATTGTTGATGGTAAACATGCGGCCGCCGGTCACCTCGCTGATATCGGTCAGCAGGGCCGGACCCGCAATCTCCTCCTGCTGCGTGGCCCCGGTGGTAAACACGCCGATGGCGTAAATTTGCACGTCGGCTTCCTTTACCATGGACCGGATCTCGTGCTCGGTGTACCGGCTATGGTTATCGCCACCATCAGAAATGATCAGCAGCGCCTTTTTGCTGTTGTGGGCATCCTTCATCTTATTGATACCCATGTAGATAGCATCCAGCAGCGCAGTACGGCCCTGGGGCACCGTGTACACCAGTTTGCCCTGCACCTCTTCCACTGAGGTCGTGAAGTCGGCGCGGAGTTGCGGCCGGTCGTTGAACGTGACCATGAAAAACTCATCCTGGGGGTTGGCCGTCTTCATGAACTCAATCACCGCTTCGCGGGCCTTCGTGATCTTGTCTGACATGCTGCCGCTCATGTCAAAGATTACTCCCAGGGAAAGCGGCGCATCCTCGCTGGAAAAATGCTTCACCTGTTGTGGCTCGTTGCCTTCCAGGATGCTGAAATTATCCTTGTCCAGCCCGGTCACGATTCGGTTCCAGTCGTCAGTGACCGTCACGTTGACCAACACCAGATCCACGTCTACTTGCATGGGTTTGCCGTGGTTGATCTTGAGACCAGGATCCGTGGCTACGCCGGGAAACTTAGCGGCTGGATCTTCGACCTTGGGAGGAGCGCTGTTGGGCGTCGGCGTGGGCCGGGGCGCAATATGCACGTCCACGTCCTGTGCGGGAAGGTACGCGGTTAAGCCCGTCACGACAGCCAGCGCCATCATCCAGCGCAATCGTCTGCGCCGCGGCGCGAGTTTCATCGTCAACAATTCAAAGGAACGGGATGCAGCACACCCGCACCGAGCATAGCGGGCCATACGCGACCTCATTTTGGCCGATGTTACCACACGACCGGGAACTTGGACACTGTGAACTTGGACACGCCTCCCCGTGCCCCAACGGTGCCAGTGCGCGTTCCTGCTTCATTTGGATGGCTTGGGCAGCAGCCGAGGTTTTCCTCTCGTCTTGGTAAAATGGCATAGGCTCCGCTCCGCAATGGCACAAATCCTTCCTTTCAGGGCGCTTCGCTACAACCCCCAGGTCAAGCTGGAGGACGTGGTCACCCAGCCGTACGACAAGATCACTGAAGCCATGCAGGGCCGGTACTACGAACGCAGCCCGCACAACCTGGTGCGCATCATCCTGGGCAAGCGCCAGGAGACCGACACCCAGAGTTTTAACGTCTACAGCCGCGCCGCCGAGTATTTCCACGATTGGCGGTCCTGCGGAATCCTGCGACAGGACCCGGAACCTTCGATTTATCTCTACATACAGACATTCACGGTGCCCGGTACACGCGATGTGGCGGAGCGCCGCGGACTGATCGCCCTGGGCCGTCTCTCTCCCTACAGCGAGGGCGTGGTTTTTCCACACGAGCACACCCTGGCCAAGCCGCGCGAAGACCGGTTGAACCTTCTGCGGGCGACTCGAGCGCATTTCGGACAGATCTTCATGCTCTATAGCGACCCGGCGGCCGAGATCGAGCAAATCCTTGCCCCCTCGACGGAAGATGAACCTGACATCTCGGTTCTGGACGAATACGAAGTTCTGCATCGCCTGTGGCGTATTTCAGATCGCGCGCGCATTGCCGCAGTGCAGGCGGCCATGCGTGAAAAGAAGCTGCTGATCGCCGATGGCCACCATCGCTACGAAACAGCGCTGGCTTACCGCAACGAATGCCGCGAACGTTCGCCTAGCTCCGCCCCTGATGCTCCGCATGAGTTCGTCATGATGACCTTTGTACGTATGGAAGGCCGCGGACTGGTGGTACTGCCCACCCACCGCGTGGTCCACAGCCTGCCCGATTATGACCGCGAGCGTATGCTGGAAAAGGCGCGGACGTTTTTCAGCGTGGACCGCATTGATCTCCGCTCCGAGAGCCGCAGCGCCACCACGCTGCTCCAGGAAGCCGGCGCCGACGGCACGGCCTTCGTGGTGGTTACGCGCCAGGGGCCTTACCTTTTGCGCGCCAAGAAAAACGCTGTTCAAGAGGCCATGCATCACGTTTCCTTACGGCAACGCGACTTGGACGTGGTACAACTCCACAAGATCATGCTTGAACGTGTACTGGGAATTTCCGAGGAGTCCGTGCGCAACCAGGAACACATTGCTTACGAGCGCGACGCCTTCGAAGCCATCTCCCGCGTGCGCCAGGGTGCAAACGCCGCCTTCCTGTTGAACCCGGCGCGAATTGAGCAGGTCCGTGATATCGCGTTTGCAGGCGAGGTGTTGCCCCAGAAATCCACGGACTTTTATCCCAAACTGTTGAGCGGCCTTGCCATCTATGCATTGGAATAAAGGAAGGTCGCCGCTCCGCCTTGCCGGCGCGATCCTCTGTCTTGGGATTGCATTCCCATGGGCAGCGGCAGGGCAGTCTCCAACGCCGTCCGTGACGCCTCCCGGAGCTGAAGCGAGCAGCCACGCGCCCGAGTTCTTTGTGATGATCGACCCGGCGCACGGCGGCGATGACAAGGGCGCCACCTTGGGCGCCAAACTTCTGGAAAAAGACTTTACTCTGGCTCTGGCGCGCGAGCTCAAAAAAGAATTGCAGGCGCGGGGCATTCCGGCGCACCTGCTGCGCGACACCGATGTAAGTCTGAGCCTGGAGCGGCGGGCTGAAATCACCAACGAAACCCACGCTGGCCTCTACGTAGTGTTGCACGCCGGGGCACCGGGGACTGGCATACGCCTATACGCCTCCGCGCTCACTCCAGCCACAGCTTCAGTGGGACGGTTCTTGCCGTGGGAAAGCGCGCAGGCAGCATCCGTAGAGCGAAGCCGGGCCTTGCTTCGTTCCATGGCTCCCGCGCTGCGCAAGAAAGGGTTTTCAGTGGCCGTGCTGCCCAGCCCCTTGCGCCCTCTGAACAACGTCACGGGGCCGGCCATCGCCGCGGAGGTGGCCACCGCGACTGGCGCACAGCCATTGCAACATAGAGCAAAACTGCGCGAAGCACTGGCGTCGGCTATCGCCGAAGGGATCGCCCAAGCGCGCGGCCAGCAAGGCGGCCGCCTGTGATCCCTCGTCACTTTCAAATCACTACGGCCCTTCTTCTCCTGGCCATTCTGTTCAGCGGCCTTTATATGATCCACCTGCGGCAGCGGGAGGAAGCGGCGTCATTACAGAGCCTGCAAGCGGCGCCGTCCGTGCCTGTTTTGGAAGGCAAACAGGAGCGCATCCGAGTGCTGGTGGCTTACGATGAAGACCAAGCTCTGCGCTGGCGCGATGCGGAAGTATTTATGCCCGTGGAGCGCAGCTCGCGGGCGCGAGCGGCGTTGCGCGCGGCCCTGTCGCAATATCTGCAGTCGCCGTCGCCGCATCCGCTGGGCAAAGGCGCGGACATCAGGAACGTCTATCTCATCAACAATGACACTATGGTCGTGGACACCACCTCGCAATTCGCCGACGCCCATCCGCCCGGAATCCTGCTGGAAGAGTTTACGATCGCCTCGCTCATTGAGACGCTCACCGCTAATGTCTCGGGAGTGACCAAGGTCAAATTCCTGGTGAACGGCCAGGAGCGCGAGACCCTCGCCGGCCATGTAGATTTGATGTCGTTCTACCAGACCGCTGCGGTGCACGAGTTGGCCAAGGAGTTCGAGTAGAATGCCCCCGGTGATTGGCGTCTTCGACTCCGGCTTCGGCGGACTCACCGTGCTGCGCGAGCTGCGCCATGTCCTGCCCGCTGCCGACTATTTATATTTCGGCGACACCGCCCATCTGCCGTACGGCGCCAAATCAGCGCGCACTGTGGCCAAGTACGCCATCGCCAGCGCCCATTTCCTCGAAGGCCACGGCATTGAAATGCTGGTGGTCGCCTGCAACACCGCAACCGCGCTGGCCTTTGACGACATTCGAGCCGCTGTGAAAGTCCCGGTGGTGGGCGTGGTGGAACCCGGCGCGCAGCGGGCGGCAGCGATGTCCAAAACCAAAAAAACCGCCGTGATCGCCACCGAGGCCACGGTCTCCAGCCACGCTTACCGGCGAGCGCTCGAACGCATGGGGTTGGATGCCACCGAAAAGGCTTGCCCATTGTTCGTGCCTCTGATCGAAGAGGGATGGGTGGACCATCCGGTGACCGAGGGCGTGGCCCACATTTACATTGACGAAGTTTTTCGCGACGGCGCCCGCGACGCCGATGTATTGTTGCTGGGGTGTACTCACTATCCGTTGATTCGTTCGCTGCTGCGCCGCATCGTGCCGCACCAAGTGGAGATCGTGGATTCCGCAGAATCCACCGCCTCCGCTGTCGCCCAAATGGTGGGAACGAGCGCGGACCGCAACCCGGGAAAGCCCGGGCAGCTGCGCTGCTATGCTACCGACTCAACGGAAAAGTTCGCGCGCCTAGGAAGCAGGTTTCTGGGCTGCCCAATTCAAGACATCGAGCTGATTGACATTGAAAAATAGAACGACCGACATGGTGTTTCGCTCCGACAACCGCGGGCCCGACCAGATGCGTCCGGTCAACATTGTTCCTGACTTCATCTCCACCGCCGAAGGCTCGGCGTTGATCGAGATTGGGAACACGCGCGTAATCTGCACCGCCTCGATCGAAGAAACGGTGCCGTCATTTCTGAAAGGTTCCGGCAAAGGCTGGATCACCGCCGAATACAGCATGCTGCCGCGGTCCACGCTCACCCGCACGCCGCGCGAAGCCTCCCGGGGCCGGCAAAGCGGACGTACGCACGAGATTCAGCGCCTCATCGGACGCGCCTTGCGCGCCGTGGTAGACCTGAAACAGCTGGGCGAACGCGCCATCACACTCGATTGCGACGTCATCCAGGCCGACGGAGGAACGCGTACCGCGTCTATTACCGGCGCGTTCGTGGCTTTGGGACTGGCCATGGAGAAACTGGTGGAAGCGGGCACGCTTACCGCTGCGCCGATCCGCGACTTCGTGGCTGCGGTCAGCGTGGGCATGGTGGAAGGATCGGTCTTGCTCGACCTGTGCTACGAAGAAGACTCTCAGGCAGAAGTCGACTTGAATTTTGTGATGACCGGTGGCCGCAAAATCGTAGAAGTTCAGGCAACAGCGGAACAACATCCTTTCGACGAAGCCCAGCTCAAGAAGATGATGGAATTCGCCAGCAAGGGGATTGAATCGCTGATCGCCAAGCAGCGCAGCGTGCTGAAGAGTTTGCCGCTGAGGCAATGAGCCGACCTTGTTGCGTCAAAAGCCAAAAAGCCAGATTGCCAACCCCACGCACATGTAGCCGTGCCACGCGGGAAGAGTCGTTTCAGCTCGCAATGTAACTAACCACTTCTTGCCAGAGAACACTAGGCGCAGAGGAAACACCGCAAGATTGGTGAGAAAAATAACAGCCAAACCTCTTTCGAGCCAGTGGTACGCGGACCAATGCTTCGCGACGGCCACGAAAGCCACTGGTATCACGATCAACGCGAATAGAACGGCGTTGATGCTGTCAATGCGTGTAACAGCTTGGTCGGCAGCAATTGGTTCGCTTTCCACGTAATCCTCCCGTACGCCGGTACTGAGTGTAGCTTCGAGAAGCAATTCTAGTACAATTGGCTAACCGGGATGCTGAAGTTGAGCATCTCTACTTTTAGCTGCGTCTGTTGACCTATAAGCTCGAGACAAGTCTTGCCCACCACATCCGACGAGTGAGGAGGATTACGTCATGAAACTTACCCCTGGAAAACTTGCTGGAATGAAAGCCGTCTCGAACTCTCGAGGCGTGATCGCGGCTGCAGCCATGGACCAGCGCGGCTCACTGCAGAAATCCCTGGCCAAGGAAAAGGGGGCTGACGTTTCCCCGGCCATGATGGAAGAGTTCAAGTCCATCGTGACGGAAGTGCTTACGCCGCACGCCAGCGCCATTTTGCTTGACCCGGAATTCGGCCTTCCCGCCTCCAAACGCCGCTCCAAAAACGCCGGTTTACTGCTGGCGTATGAGAAAACTGGCTACGACAAAACCGGTCCAGGCCGCCTGCCCGACCTGCTCGATAACTGGTCGGCTCGCCGGTTGAAAGGCGCCGGCGCCGACTGCGTGAAAGTCCTGCTTTATTACACGCCGGCTGATGGCCCGGCCATCAACGACAAGAAGCATGCATGGGTGGAGCGCATTGGCGATGAGTGCCGCGCCAACGATATTCCCTTCTTTTTGGAGTTTGTCGCTTACGAAGAAGGTTTGGACGAGAAAGGATTCGACTTCGCCAGGAAAAAACCGGAGATGGTGATCGGTTCGATGGCTGAGTTCACGAAAGACAGATATGGCGTGGACGTGATGAAAGTCGAAGTCCCGGTCAACATGAAATATGTGGAAGGCGCGAAGTGCTACGCGGGACAGAATGCGTATACCAAGCAGGAGGCCATTGAGCACTTCCGCAAGGCCGCCGCAGTAGCCACGCGACCGTTCATTTATCTTTCCGCCGGCGTCAGCAATGCCGAGTTCAACGAGTCCCTGGTGCTGGCGGCCGAGGCCCAGGTGAAGTTCAATGGCGTGCTCTGCGGGCGCGCCACCTGGAAAGACGGTATTCCGGTTTACGCTAAGCAGGGCGCCAAGGCGTTTGAGCAATGGCTGCAAAACGAAGGCGCGAGGAACATCAACAACGTGAACGAAAGCCTGAAAGGTGCGACTCCCTGGTACTCACTCTATGAGGTGAAAGAGCCCGCACTGGCCGGAGTCTGAGACGGATCAGGCGTTGCTCACGGCCCTTGCCTGAAGCTGTTCTTTGACATTCTCCGCCTGCAGCAGGTGGCGGCGCTGGTGGGCCATCATCCAGGGGAAAGCGGCGCTCAGGCGGCAGCGGAAGGGAGAGAATCGCGGACCCACGCTGATCCTTCCCAAATCAATTCCTTCGGCTTCCTTCATCAGTCGCGCCCAATCATCCTGCACGCGCATGAAGTCGGCGAACACTTGCGAAGAATCCTGAATCTCGACTGGCGGCGCGATACTCTTAGGTGCAGGCATCCGAAACTTGGGTGGCGGTTCCGCAATCCAAATGAGTAGGCGGCCCTTGGGGCCGAGCGAAAACGGAGGCTGGCCCAGGATTTTGTCTCGCTTGCCGCGCTGAATCCCCTGGGCCATAAACCGCTGCACTACCGCGGCGGTGATGTTGAGATGGGCTAGGCATTCGGCGATCGACCACTTCGCGGGATCGGGACGGCGCATGATCTGCTCCGGCGTAAGATCGCGCACCAGACTCTCCACCCGGCGACGGATCTCGTTCAACTCGTCATTCAATGGGCTCGGCGGTTTGGCCACGGATGTCTTCCCTTCTCGTCTTTCTTACTCCCACTCAATCGTTCCCGGGGGCTTTGACGTGACATCGTACACTACGCGATTGATGCCGCGGACTTCGTTCACGATGCGGTTCGAGATTCGTTTTAGAACATCGTAAGGCAACGGGACCCAGTCGGCGGTCATGCCGTCTTCGGAGTGCACGGCGCGGATAGCGCAAGTGTAGGCATAGGTGCGCTGATCGCCCATCACCCCCACCGACATCACCGGCAGCAATACGGCGAAGGATTGCCATATCTGTGTGTACAGCCCGGCGCGGCGCACCTCATTCACCACAATGTCGTCAGCTTCTTGCAAGAGCGCAATGCGCTCGCGCGTGACCTCGCCCAGAATGCGGACCGCCAAACCGGGCCCGGGAAAAGGCTGGCGTTGCAGAATCTCATCCGGCATATCCAACTGTTTGCCAATGCGCCGGACTTCGTCTTTAAACAAATCCTTTAAGGGTTCGATGAGCTTCAGTTTCATCGTTTCCGGCAGCCCGCCCACGTTGTGATGGGTCTTGATGGTCTGCGACGGTCCACGCACGCTGCGCGACTCGATCACATCGGGATAGAGCGTTCCTTGCACAAGCCACTCCACTTTGCCGATTTCCTGTTCCAGCCGATGCGCCTCTTCTTCGAAGACCCGGATGAATTCGTTGCCGATGATCTTGCGCTTCTGCTCCGGCTCGCTCACGCCGGCCAATTTTTCAAGAAACCGCCGGCTCGCGTCCACCGCGACCAGGTTCAGGCCCAGTTTGTCGCGGAGGTTTTGCTGGACTTTCTCAAACTCGTTCTTGCGCAACACACCGTTGTTGACGAAGACGCATACCAGCCTCCGCCCGATAGCGCGATGCACCAGCACCGCCGCCACCGCCGAATCCACGCCGCCGGAAAGAGCGCAAATGACCCGGCCCTCTTCGCCAACGGTCTGGTGGATTTGCTTGATGCTTTCGTCGATGAAGTGTTGCGGGGTCCAGTCGCCGCGCGCGCCGCAGATATCGACCACGAAATTGCGCAGCAGATCGATGCCGCGCTTGGT
The DNA here is from genome assembly GCA_035316085.1 of Candidatus Angelobacter sp. GTDB lineage: Bacteria > Acidobacteriota > Terriglobia > Terriglobales > Acidobacteriaceae > Angelobacter. The sequence goes on along the minus strand of DATFXI010000128.1, from coordinate 11,239 downwards.
ATGGTGGACCTCAGGATGAAACTGGACGGCCCATATGCGGCGGGACTCATTCTCGATGGCTGCCAGCGCGTTGGCGGACTTGGCAACGACGCTGAATCCTGCCGGCAACGCCTTGGCCTCGTCGCCATGCGACATCCAGACGTTCAAGTCCTGGGGCAGCCCCGCAAACAGTTTTGACCGGCCGGAAACGCTGACCTCGGCGTGGCCGTACTCACGCTTTGGCCCGGGCACGATCTTTCCGCCCAGCTTGTGGGTTATGTAGTGCAGCCCGTAGCAAATTCCCAGCACAGGCAGTCCCTGCTCCAGCACACGTTCGTCGGCTGGCGGCGCATCGACGTCGTAGACGGACGACGGCCCTCCGCTGAGAATGATGCCGGCTGGGCGATAGCCTTGGATTTCATCGAGAGAGGCCGTGCAGGGCAGCACGACCGAGAAAACCTTCAGTTCGCGAATACGCCTAGCGATCAGCTGCGTGTACTGCGAACCAAAGTCGAGGATGACAATGGATTGGTCTTCCACGAACAATTCTGCCCGATTCGCCGCAGCATGTAAAGGGTCAACCGTTTTGGAACGATTGCGCTGGTTGCGCGGGTCGGGCGTAGGGCGCGGTTTAAACACCGCGCCCTGCGCTTTAGATTGTCACGAACAAGTGATATCGGAATGGGCGGAGGCAACGACAATGTCAATGCTTGGTCCCGTGACGTGCAGCGCATTGACCGTCATCGACCCGGTGTTTCCACCCGATGAGCTCGTCTGCTCGTCGACGATGAGGCTAATACCCCTGGCAACGAGACGGCGAGGTTCGGGGCTACGGTGATGCTCTGACCCGCGGCCACCAAGTTGATGATATCTGGGCATTCCCGCTCGTGGAGGCCGTACTGCCGCTGCAGCTGGCACTGGAGTTCGACTTCACGACGCGGTAATCAGGCCATTCAACAAGTTCACGTTCGATTGACTTTGCAGTCGTAATGCCAGACTTCTTGTGGAGGGTATTAAGTGTCGCCTGGTCGAGGGAATTAAGTATTGCGCATTTGCTTGGCTCTCCACGATTTGCGGGCATTTGTATTTGGACAGATTAGGTAAACCTAGATCGCAACGTTCGCAAATGTGCTCGCGCAAGCGGATTCAAATTGCCCCACGCCTTCTAACTTGGTGGCTCGGCCGGTAATTTCTTCATCAAGGCGCGTGGCAATTTCATACAGAGATTTACCTACTACTCCAGGCAGAAATGACTGGAGCGTTAGCCTACGGCAGCATGCGCGACCGCATGATCACCTAAGCAATGGTGTCGGGAGGTTCGCTTTGTAACCGTTCAACGTGCCAGACTGGAAAAACCTGCAGAGATCTCAATTGCCGGATCATGGGCAATTCGAAAGTAATTGGCGTAAACAGGCGTTTACGCTCACAATCGGCTTGTGAGTGAAATGGCGATGTTTCGACCGGCCTGGGTCGTTCGGCCTTGAACCCGTTCACGGGCGTCCCCACTACTAACTGCTAGGGCTGAAGAATTTCACCCATGCCCACGGCTGCCGTTTCTGGCGAAACTGCAATCAGGTATGCCGCCATCCGCGCGAGGTAAAGAAGGTCGCCAAAGGCAAAGTACACCAGCGATACCACAACCACCCACGCGGTATAGGCGCGGGGTGCTGTTCCCAGGAGGCCTGAGGGCAGCACGCACAGTACGAAGGCGACCGCCAGCAGAACCAACCGATAGATTCCGAAAATCAGACTGATACCACCGAAGTCTCCGCCCTGCTTCTTCACTAAGCGGACGGCTTGCCGCGTGGATTTAAGAGCTCCCGCGCCGCTTTGCAAACTCACGATCGGTGCCAGGGACAGGTACCAGTTGAGCATCGCCCAGAAACCACCAATCAGCACAACTGACCAGAAGACGAGCGCGTAGTACAGGAATAGGTCGGTCTCAAGACCGCGCGTTGCTACGCGCGCATCGAGCAGGACCGCCGCAGTCAAGCCGGCCGCCGCCAGCCAAAGCAGCACCGCCCGCGCGCAGTGCAAGGCCAGCACAGTACGGAAGCTGACGGTCCCCTTCTCCAGACGGTTCAGGGTTAGAGTGCGCCCGGCGGAGCTCAGAATGACCCAAAAGAGAGTGATTACCGGCAAGACTTTTCCCGCCACTGCTGCCATTCTGGGACCGGACTCGATCAGAATGTTCGCGAGCGCCTGCGCCATCAGCGTGGGATTGTTGCTACGCCACGCTGCCGTGTCAGTCTCGCTCACCTGCATGGAGCCCAGCAGTGACAGGACGGAGAAAAACAGTAACAAGAACGCGGCCGACCCGAAAGACCATCGCCAGACGATTTCGGTGAGCAAGATCGTGGGATCGCGCAAGACGGCACGGAAGCCCTGGTTGATCGGGTTGGGCGGCTTGGGCATGGTCAGAGAAACTCGACAGCATCACCGCACAACGATGTTCACCAATTTCCCAGGCACGACAATCACCTTCACCACTTCCCTGCCGGCAATCGCAGCTTGAACCTTCGCATCAGTGGGCACGCGTTCGCGGACGAACGGTTCTGTGCTGTCGGCCGGAACGGCAACGTGTGCGCGGACTTTGCCATTGATCTGAACTGCGTAGTTAATCTCGTCCTCTTTGGCGAAGACAGGATCGTATTCCGGCCAGGGATGGCGCAGAAGTGCGCTCTTCTCCCCGAGTGTCTCCCAGAGTTCGGCGGCGAGGTACGGCGCGAACGGCGCCAGCAACAGGACCAGTTTGCGCTGCGCGTCGGCAAGAACATTCCCGGAGAACTTACCGGCGGCGATTTCCTCCTCCACGCCGTAGAGCTCGTTGACGAGCTCCATGATGGCGGCCACCGAGGTGTTGAAGTGCCAGCGCCCCTGGAAGTCGTCGGTCACGCGCTTGATCGTCTGATGCAGTTTGCGCTGGATGCCGCGTGATTTGGGTGAAAGCACAGCCACAGAGCCTGTGTCTTGTTGAGCGCCGGCGTTGCGGGTCACGAAGCGGTAGGCCCGGCTCAAGAAGCGGAACACGCCTTCCACTCCCGCCTCCTGCCAGTCCAGATCGCGGTCGGGAGGCGCCGCAAAAAGCGCGTACGTGCGGGCAGAATCTGCTCCGAAGCGCGCCACCATGTCGTCGGGCGAAACCACATTGCCTTTGTTCTTTGACATCTTGGCGCCGCCTTTGATCACCATCCCTTGCGTGAATAGGCGGAGCGCAGGCTCGCTGTTATGAACCATACCCAGGTCGCGCATGAATCGTGTCCAGAAGCGCGAGTAAATCAGGTGCAAGATGGCGTGCTCCACGCCGCCGATGTACTGGTTAATCGGGAACCAGTAGTCGATGGTCGGCGTATCCAGCGGCCGGTCATTCAGTTTCGCGTTGGTGTAGCGATAGAAATACCAGGACGAATCCACGAAGGTGTCCATGGTATCGGTCTCGCGCCGCGCGGTACCCCGGCACCTGGGGCATTTGACGTTCACGAACTCGGGTACTCTCCCCAGCGGCGAACCGCCTTCGAGCGTGATGTCCACGTTGTCCGGCAAGAGCACCGGAAGCTGATTTTCCGGCACCGGAACAACGCCGCATTTGTCGCAATAGATCATGGGGATGGGCGTGCCCCAATAGCGCTGCCGGGAAATGCCCCAATCCTTCAAGCGGTAGGTCACCGTGGCTTTGCCGAAGCCGTTGTGCTCGGCGAAGTCGGTCATTTTCGCGATCGCTTCCTGGTTGGAAAGCCCGTTGTAGTCGCCCGAGTTGATGAGCAAGCTGTCGGTAAGCGTGTAAGGCAAAACAGGCTCTTCCTTCTCATTGGCAGCCGGCGGCTCGCCGATACGCCGCGGAAGGATGACCACGCGGACTTCCAGCCCGTACTTTTGCGCGAACTCGTAATCGCGTTCGTCATGCGCCGGCACCGACATGATGGCGCCCGTGCCGTAGTCCATCAGGATGTAATTGGCCACCCAGATGGGAAGCCGTTCCCGGTTGAAAGGATTGATAGCGTAACGCCCGGTAAACACGCCGTGCTTTTCAATCGCTCCGATGTCGCCCGCTTCTTTGGCTTTCACCTGTTCGCCAACCAGCTCGTCGACCTCGTCGCGAAGATCGTCGTCATCGGCGGCAAGGTCGGCGACCAGCGGATGCTCCGGCGCAAGCTGCACGGAAGTCGCGCCGAAGATCGTGTCAATGCGCGTGGTGAAGACGGTGATCTTGTTCCCTGCGGGACCCGCAGGGCCCTCCAGCCTGAAGTCCACCATCGCGCCTTCGCTGCGCCCGATCCAGTTGCGCTGCATGGTGCGGACTTTTTCCGGCCAGCCTTCCAATTGGTCGAGACCGGCGAGCAGCTCTTCGGCGTACTTTGTGGTGCGTACGAACCACTGCTCCAACTCGCGCTGTTCGACTTTGGTTTCTTCGTGGCGCCAGCAGCATCCGTCCACCACTTGCTCGTTGGCCAGGACGGTGGCGCACTCCGGACACCAGTTCACCTTGCTCTTCTTGCGGTAAGCCAAACCCTTTTCGTAGAGCTTTAAGAAAAACCATTGGTTCCAGCGGTAGTATTCCGGCAAACAGGTTGTGACTTCACGCGACCAATCGTAAGCGAAGCCCAAGCGCTTCATCTGCGCCTTCATGTGCGCAATGTTGTCGAGCGTCCACTTCTTGGGCGGAACTTTGTTCTTGATGGCGGCGTTTTCCGCGGGGAGACCGAAGGCGTCCCACCCCATGGGATGAAGCACGTTGTAACCCTGCATCCACATGTACCGGGCCAGGGCGTCGCCGATGGCGTAGTTGCGCACGTGCCCCATGTGCAGCGCGCCGGAAGGATACGGCAGCATCTCCAGCACGTAATACTTTTTACGCGTGCTGTCGTGCGGCGAAGCAGCGTAAAGCTCCGGGTCCGCCTGCCAGCGGGCGTGCCATTTCTCCTCGATACGGCGAGGATCATAGCGGTCGTCGCTCCGGCGCTCGGCGGGTTGCTGCGCCGGGATGTTGGTCGTCTTCGGCATTTACTGGCTGCTCGCTTTCGCCTCGACAGGGAGGCTTCCCTTCGCCGGTACTCTTACCAATGACTTCAATATTGCCACATTTCTGAGATCGTCTCCCGGCTCGTCAATCGGTGTTTCCGCAATGAATGCCGCGTGTTCGGTCCGGGGATCGTTCAGCAAGCGGCGAAAGGGCTCCAACCCGAGTTCGCCTTTCCCAATGTGCTGGTGACGGTCGCGCCTGGAACCTCGTGGATGTTTGGCATCATTGCAGTGCCACACCAATACATTGCTCAAACCAACCGTTTCATTAAGCTTCTGCATCGTCTCAAGCCATCCTGCTGCAGAAACCAAATCGTATCCCGCAGCGTGTGTATGGCAAGTATCGATACAGGCGCCTACCCGGCAGACAAGTCGCAGATGCTCCAGCAACTGGGCAACCTGCTCAAACGACGCACCGAGTGAAAACTCCGCGCCCGCAGTGTTTTCAATGAGAATTCTGAGCTGCGATTTCTCGAGTTCCAGACCTTCCGCGGCCTCGGCAATCGACCGAGCTACCAATTCCAAGCCTTCGTCGCGGCTGCGTCCGCGGAACGAACCGGGATGCAAAACCAGGAAGTCAGCGCCCAACTCCAGAGCTCTTTCCAGCTCACCACGAAACGCCTTCACCGACTTGCGGTGAAACTCAGGCGTGATGCTGGCCAGGTTCACCAAGTAACTCGTGTGAATGACCAGCGGTCCAATTCCGTACTTGTCACGCAAGCGGCGCATCTGATAGCACTGCGATTTCGCCAGAGAGTACGGCTTCCATTGCCGCGGACCTGACGAGAACACCTGCAGCGTATTTGCGCCTAGCAAGTACGCTCGCTCGGCAGCTAGTTCGACTCCGCCTGCCGTCGAGGTGTGGATCCCCACTCGCCTTGGTCCAGGTGGTGGCGGCTCTCCCTTTGCCCACACCAGAACATCTTTCATGCTGAGCTTCTGCTCTCTCGGCGACATGCAGGTAAATGATTGATTCTAACACGCTAAATACGCTGCTTTTCGTTGCTCGGCGGGCCCCGGTCACAGTACACTGTTTGGTTCCCGCGAGGACTACCATCCCATGCTCGTCGTGATGAAAGCGCACGCCACTGAAGAGCAGGTGCGCGCTGTATGTGAAAGGATTGAATCTCTAGGCTACCGCGCCCACCCCATTCCAGGCGCGGTGCGCACCGCCATCGGGGTCACCGGCAACCAGGGCGCTCTGGAGCAAGGCACGCTGGGCGAGATGTCCGGGGTGCAGGAAGTCATCGCTGTCACCAAACCGTACAAGTTGGTGAGCCGCGATGTAAAAGAAGAAGACACTGTAGTGCGTTTCTCCGGCAGCGACGGCAGTTTCGGCGGCCGCGACCTGGGAATCATCGGCGGGCCTTGCTCTATCGAATCCCGCGAGCAGGCGTTTGCCATTGCCGAACGTGTGGCCAAATCCGGCGCACGTTTTTTTCGCGGCGGGGCGTACAAGCCGCGCACTTCACCGTACGCGTTTCAAGGACTCGGCGAAGAAGCGCTCAAGATCATGGCCGAGATCCGTGACCGCTTTGGCCTGCGCATCGTCACGGAAGCCATCGATCATGAATCTCTCGACCTGGTGGCTGAGTACGCGGACATGATCCAGATCGGCGCCCGCAACATGCAGAACTTTTCGCTTCTGAAGAAGGCCGGACGCGTCCGCAAACCGGTGCTGCTCAAGCGCGGCATGTCGGCCACCCTCGAAGAATTCCTGATGGCAGCGGAATACGTCCTGAGCGAAGGCAATTACGAAGTCGTGCTGTGTGAGCGCGGTGTGCGCACCTTCGCCGACCACACCCGCAACACGCTGGATCTAAGCATTGTCCCCGCGGTACAAAGGCTGAGTCATTTGCCGATCATCGTTGACCCCAGCCACGGTACCGGCAAGCGCGACAAAGTCCTGCCGCTCTCTCGCGCTGCGGTGGCGGTAGGCGCGGACGGCCTGATCGTGGAAGTGCATCACGACCCGGACCGCGCGCTCTCCGACGGCATACAGTCGGTACTGCCCGAGCAGTTCGATGAACTGATGTCTGAGATCCGGCAGATCGCTGTGGTGCTGCGGCGTAATGTACAGGAAGCGCGCCCGCAACCGGCGACGGCCCGGGTCAGCAGGTAACTTGCGCGGCCGTTTCCAACCCTGGTCTTTTCTTTTCGCTTTGGCGCTCGCGTCCCTGTGCGGTTGCTCGAGCACTCCCGACCCTGTCCCTAACTATCACGAGTACGCGTACATCAGCAACGGAGGCAGCGCAACCGTAACCGTTGTGGACCTGCGCTCGCTCACCATTCACCACACGGTGCCGGTAGGCAAGAGTCCGACCGGGGTTACAGCAAATCCCCGCAAGAATGAGATTTACGTTGCCAACACGGACTCCAACAATATCAGCGTGATTGACGCGGAGAGCAACAAGGTGGCGGCAACCATCGGGGTACAGCGGGGGCCATTTTTCGTGGATGTTTCCGCCGACGGCAAACACGCCTTCGTGGCCAACTCCGGTTCCGCCAACCTTTCCGTGATTGACCTCGACCAGCGCAAGGTGATCAAGACCATCGCAACGGGGAATGGCAGTAACCTGGCGCGCGTTACGCCCGACGGAAAATTGGTGGTGGTGGCCCTGTACGATGAAGATGCTGTGGCCCTGGTGGATACTGCTTCCCTGACGCTGCGGGCCAAGGTCAAGGCTTGCGCCAAGCCGGTGGAGCTGGGCGTTGTGCCGGATTCGAGCAAAGTTTTTGTCGCTTGCAGCCAATCGCGGCAGGTGGGTGTGGTGGACTTGAAAGAGCCCAAACTTCTAGCCCAACTTGATGTTGGCCAGACGCCGGTCCACATCGCGGTGAAGCCTGACGGCGGCGAAGTCTTCGTGACCAACTACGACGCCAGCTCCATATCCGAAATCATCACCGGCCCCAATGAAGTCAACAATACTTTTTTAATCGGCGATCATCCTGTAAACGCGCTGGTCTCTCCTGATAATTCCCTGCTCTACGTGGTCAACTTCGGTTCGGATTCCGTCGCCATCTACAGCATTGACACCGGCAAGCGTACGGGTTCGGTCGAAGTCGGCAGCCGGCCGGAAGCAATGGCTTTTTCTCCGAACCAGTATATGTTGCTGGTGGTGAACACCGGCAGCGGCGACCTCTCCGTGTTGTCACTAATCGACCGCAAAGGGCGCTCGCTTTTCCCGCGGCCGCCATCGATGGAAACCATGATTCCGCTGGGCAAAGATCCGCGGGCGATTGCGGTGAAGGCTTTTGTGAGCCAGCGGTAGAATACTGCCTGATGTTTGAGACCTGGAGCGAACAGACCCGGCGGGTCATTTTCTTTGCCCGCTATGAAGCAAGCAAGCTCGGCGCTAGCAAAGTTGAATCAACGCATCTGGTCCTGGGTTTGCTGCGCGAGGCGAAGGCCATATTCTTCAAGCTGAAGATTCCTCCTGGCAAGCTGGTGATGATCCAGGAGGCCTGCGCGAACGCCGGGGCCGGGGCGACGCCCACCGCCACCTCAGTGGATATGGCGCTCCACTAGGCCGCCGTCGTTATCCTCAAGCGCGCTTCAGAGGAAATGCGGAACCGCAAACATCGGAAAATTGATGCGGAGCATCTCTTGCTAGCGGCTCTGCATGTCCCGAGCAAGGCCAGAAGTATCCTACGGCGACAGGGTTTGACGTACCAACAGGTGGGCGCAATTCTCTTCCGGCCTCGCGTTGACGGCTCCCCGGGCGGCGCGTTGGGCTACACGTGCCCGTGATATTTTCATTCTGGCAATCATTGCAGTCCCAGCCCGCCGTCGACGGTCAGCACTTGCCCGGTGATGAAGTGTGAGGCTGTCGCAAAATACATCACTGCGTCCACAATGTCGCCTGCGCTGCCGTTGCGTCCCATCGGCGTCTTGGCGGCCAGACGCTCGAGCAGTTCGCGATTCCGGCTGCTCTCCGCCCCATCCACCGCGGCATTAATCATGCCCGGGGCCACGCAGTTCACCGCGATCTCCGGCGCCAGGGCCTTGGCCATGACGCGCGTCAGCATGTGCAAAGCGGCCTTCGACGAACAGTAGTGCGCGTGCGTAGCCCACGGCTTGTTTCCGCCCAGCGATCCCATATGAACAATCCTGCCGTCGTTCTTGCGAAGCCACGGGACGCAATGCTTGGACATCAGAAAGGGCCCACGCACGTTGGCCGCGAAAATGTCGTCCCACGCCTGGACGGTGATTTCCTCAAAGCGAGCCGTAGCGAACATGCCTGCGTTGTTGACCAGAACGTCGAGCCGGCCAAAGGTCTCGGCGACCTTGCTCACGGCCAGAGCTACACTTTCCTCCTTGCCCACATCGCATGGCACGATCAGGCCTTTGCCACGGCGCTTGTGAATCTCCTCGAGCGTGTGTCGCGCCTGGCTCACCGAGCTTAGGTAGGTGAGCGCCACGTGAGCCCCCGCGTCCGCAGCCGCCAGGGCGATGGCCTTGCCCAGGCGGCGCGCGCCGCCGGTGACTAGAACGGTCTTGTCTTTCAATTGGCTAACTGAGATCTGGCTCACGATTGGCATTGTACGTGAAGGAAGGAAGGCGAAAGGAAGGCTACCGGAGCGCGCTGAATCTTTTAGCACCTCCCAGCTATCCAATCCTGCTATGAGTAACGCTCTCCGTTTCGTGTCGTTGCCGCAGTCCGACGCTCCGTCTCCAGAAACCGAAGCTCTGGACGCCTACTCGCGCGTGGTGACCGGCGTGGCGGAATCCGTAAGCCCTTGCGTGGTGCGAATTCAGACGGAAGGCGAGCGCGGCCGTGGTGGCAGCGGTTCGGGTTTCATCTTCACGCCGGACGGGTTTATCCTCACCAACAGCCACGTGGTGCACGGGGCCCGCGGAATCAAGGTCCTGACACCGGATGCGGGCGAATTCACGGCCCAGCTGATCGGCGAAGACCCAGACACTGACCTGGCTTTGCTTCGTATCGATGCCCCGTCGCTTCAAGCTGTCCGCCTTGGCGACTCGCGCAAAATCCGTGTGGGGCAACTGGTGGTGGCGATCGGCAATCCCTACGGCTTTCAATACTCCGTCACTGCCGGCGTGGTCAGCGCGCTCGGACGCAGTTTGCGCTCGCAATCAGGGCGCCTGATCGAAGACGTCATCCAGACCGACGCCGCGCTCAATCCCGGCAACTCGGGTGGCCCGCTAGTGAACGCACTGGGCGAGGTCATCGGCGTGAACACAGCGACGATTCTTCCAGCACAAGGGCTGTGCTTCGCCATCTCCATCAACACAGCCCAATACATCGCCAGCAAGCTCATCCGCGAAGGGCGAATCCGCCGCAGCTATATTGGCGTGCAAGCGCAAACCGCCAGCCTGCAGCGGACCATCGCGCGTCATTATGATTTGAAGGCCACGACGGGGGCACTCATCATCGGAGTGGAGCCGAACAGCCCCGCGTTCAAAGCTGGGCTTCAGGAAGGAGATGTGATCGTGGACCTCGCTGGCCAACCGGTGGAAGGCGTGGACGTGTTGCATCCCTTGCTGACGGAGGCGAGGATCGGAGTCGCTACGGAGCTGGTGGTTCTGAGAGGATCGCGGCGGTTGAATCTGACCGTGGTACCCGCAGCACGTGAGTGAGGCTGGCACGGCGCCGCGGTATTCATTCGGCAACACTGAATGACACATAGACTTCGCGCGGCGGGTGGTTGAGCCAAGCGACTATCGCTCGGCGTTCAATGGGCAAAGCATAATGATTGCGCGCTCCACCTTCTACTAAGACATCTCCATCGGGTCGCACCTCGACATGAAATCCACTGGTTCCGACGGGAGATCCCACGGCCCGGAGGAGATACGGCACCGTGTCACCAGCTGCATCTCCGTGAGGCCCTCCGGTTAATTCGCCGGCTTGTGTTCCAGTAAGGCGAACCCACGCGACTGTTAGGAGCATTCGCTCGGCAACCGGTTGTTGGGGTTTAAGTACGAGCTTCCATTGTGGTTGCTTAAGGGACCTATCGTCGAAAGGAGGAGCAAGCCGAAGCCATTGGTTGGCAGCAGGGCTCGTGGGGGCGGTCATATCGATGGCCTGATGACTGCAGCCGCGCACCAGCAAAGCACAGAGTCCAAAACACAGAATTCCGGCCGTGTGTACTGAGGATGTTCGTTTCATTGATCTTGGCCAACGTCTGATCGAAGACTAGAGCCCGAACAATTCTCTTAACCTCTTTGTCTGCGCCCGGCTAACCGGAATCTCGGACTGCTTCTTATCGTCCATGCGCA
>DATFXI010000127.1:0-10546 GCA_035316085.1 Candidatus Angelobacter sp. | reverse complement strand
GCTGCGGAAACTGCATACCGCCGTCCACTTCGGCGCAGATACGGTGATGGACCTTTCCACCGGCGGCGGCATCCACGAGATCCGCGAGGAAATTCTGCGGCACTCACCGGTGCCCATCGGCACCGTTCCGATCTACGAAGCAGTCTCCCGCGTGAAACGCATTGAAGACTTGACCGCCGACCTGATGCTGGAAGTGATTGAAGAACAGGCGGAGCAGGGCGTGGACTATATGACGATCCATGCCGGCGTCCTGGTCCAGTACCTGCCGCTGATCTCCAAGCGCATCACCGGGATCGTGAGCCGCGGCGGAGCGATCCTGGCGCAGTGGATGGCGCACCATCACAAGCAGAATTTCCTTTACGAACGCTTCGACGACATCTCGAAGATCATGAAGAAATATGACGTCTCGTATTCTCTGGGAGACGGCCTGCGGCCGGGCTGCATCGCTGACGCCAGTGACGAAGCCCAGTTCGCAGAGTTGCGCACGCTGGGCGAGCTCACGAAAAAAGCCTGGGAGCACGATGTGCAGGTCATGATCGAAGGTCCGGGCCACGTGCCGCTGGACAAGATCAAGGAGCAGGTGGACAAAGAAGTCGAGTGGTGCGATGGCGCCCCGTTCTACACGCTGGGGCCACTGGTCACCGATATCGCGCCTGGCTACGACCACATCACTTCTGCCATCGGCGCGGCCCTGATCGGCTGGCACGGCGCCGCCATGCTCTGTTACGTCACGCCCAAAGAGCATCTGGGCCTGCCCAACGAAAAAGACGTGAAGGACGGGATTATTGCCTACAAGATCGCGGCTCACGCGGCTGATGTGGCACGCCATCGGCCCGGCGCCCAAGACCGTGACAACGCTCTGAGCTACGCCCGCTACACTTTCGACTGGGAGAAGCAATTCGCGCTGTCGCTTGATCCCGACACCGCCCGCTCCATGCACGACGAGACCTTGGCCGACGACTATTACAAAGAGGCCAAGTTTTGTTCCATGTGCGGCCCGAAGTTTTGCTCCATGAACTATTCGCAAAAAGTGGATGAGTTCAACAAGCAGGTCTACGGGATCGAAAAGAAAGATTACTCAGAGCTGGTGGAAAAGATCACGGTGAGCAAGTAACAATAAGATCGCCGGAATCGCCGAACTCTGGTAATTGCCAAAATTGAAAAACCTTGGGCTCGCAGGGGACACGAAAACCTCCTCAGAGGAAATCAGGTTCCACCATACCCATTACGGCTTTCACGAATGATATCAGCATAGATTTCGGCGCTGGGACGCGGACGCCTCGCCTGGGTCGCAGGGTCAAGTTCAATCAGTCCAAAACGCAGGTGCCAGCCTTCATTCCATTCGAAGTTATCAGTCAAGCTCCAATGGAAGTAGCCGCGCAGGTCCACGCCGTTGGCCAGCAGTTTTCCCATCTGTTTCACTGCTCTCCGCATGAGCCAGGGGCGGATGCGGTCGTCGCGGTCGGGCACACCGTTTTCCAGAATGTAGATAGGCTTATTGAACGCCGCGAATCGTTCGGCCGCACGGCGCAGGCCTTTGGGATAAGCCTCGCCGTAAGGAATCTCAATGCCGCTGTCGCCCTGGGGTTTGTGCGGCGGCACACTGAGTTGAAAAAACAACGTCCGGGGACTGTTGAGGGCCAGTCCTGCGCGCAAGCGGCTGTAATAGTTGATGCCCACGTAGTCGAAGGTATCTTTGACTTCCGGCAGATGGTCGCCGAAGTGGTTGAGCGGAAACGGCGCCTGGCCGGTGAAGACGCTCTCGGCAAAATTGTCATTGAAACGGCGATCGACAAATGCTGACAGCCAGCGGTCTATCGCTGATTTCGGCCTGCGCGGTTTGAAGACCACAAAGTGCTGCGCCCAGCCGACGTTGGCGTTCGGTTGCCGCGAATGAATCACGCGGTAGGCCGCGGCGTGGGCCAGACAAAGGTTGCGCGTGACTCGCGCCGCCTGAAGGAATCGTCCCTTCTTCCCCGGCGGGAACTCGCCCAGAAAATATCCCAGGGCGGCATAGACGTTGGGTTCATTGAAGGTGGTCCAGTCAACACACAAATCGCCCAGAGCCTCCAGCACATGTTGTGCGAACCGCTCAAAAAGACCAACGGATTCCGCCGACGCGAACCCGCCTCGGTCTTCAAACCACAACGGGTTGGTAAAATGGTGGAGGGTCACAAACGGCCGGATGCCGCGCCCGCGAAGCGCCTGAAGCATGGCGCGGTAGCGGCTGAGCGCAGCCAGGTCCCAACGGCCCTCTTCGGGTTCGATCCGGCTCCACTCAAGAGAGAGCCGCAACGCGTTGACGCCAAGCCCCTGCGCGCGGTCAAAGTCCTCCTCCGCGTTGCGCCACCAGTCGCAAGCCAGGCCGGCGTGGTCGCCCGACTTGATGCGGCCTCTCTGCTCCCAGGCCGACCATTGATTATTAAGGTTGCCGCCTTCCACCTGGTGGGCAGACGTAGCCACTCCCCAGACGAAGCCGGCAGGGAAGACGTGAATGGGTTTTTCGCTGGGTCCGTTATCCATCGCTTAATTGGATCTTAGACCTTTTGCCGCCAATAACCCTGATCGTGGAGAAAATAATTGTCGTTCCAGGTGTTGAACATGGTTTTCAGGAACAAGCCCACGATGCGCGCGTGACCCATGTTGCGGAAGCGCCGGTTGGTGGTGTGGACGCAGCCGCGCACAATCCCAAACTTGCGCCGCGCAACCTTCTTGCTCAACAGGTAATCCTCGGCGTACAGCGCGCCTTCGTGGAAACCGCCCAGGCGGTCAAACTCAGCCTTCGCGAACAGCATGAACATGCCGGTGGAGAACGGACGTACCAGCATGGAGCCGTATTGAGCGATGTTGTTCCCCACGTAGAGCGCCTGGTCGCGCAGCCTGCCGTTGCTGCACCAGATGTTGGTGGTCACGCAGTGCAGCCTGCGCCGCTCCGCCAGCTCCACGGCCCGCCGGATGAGCGTGCGGTCTTTGAGTTCCATGTCGGCGTCAATGAAGAGAACGTAAGGGGTGTGTGCGCGCCGGGCACCGGCATTGCGCCCCACAGAGGGCAGCCCGCCGGGTACGACTTCAAGGTCGAGTTGTCCGGCAAACGACCAAGCCAGTTCCTGAGTACCGTCGGTCGATCCCGCGTCAGCGACGAGTACCTTGGTGGAACGCAGGAGCGAGTAATCCTGCCGGCATAGACTCTCGAGGAGTTTGGGCAGGAGGCGCGATTCGTTCTTTGCCGGGACCACGATCGTCAGTTGCTTCGGGGACGTATTCATGGATAGCCACTCCTTTCCGTCCGATGGTGATGTAGGTGCAGCACAGATCCACCCAGGCGCCGCAGTTGTAGTACTCCACTCCGTCGCGCTGTTCGCGCAGCGGTACATGGGTGTGCCCACAGAAAATGCGCTCAGCTTTGCCTTGTTTTGCATAGCTGAGCGCGCCTTGCGCTACCTGCGCGGAAAGGCGCAACCATCGGGTGTTGAGACGGTCAAGGTAGCGGGCAAGCCGTTTGCTGCGTGAATCCAACTTCTGCAATTGGAGAAAAATCCATTGTCCCAGCCGGCTGATGGGGTAGTTGTTGATGGAAAAACTGTCAAACTGGTGGCCGTGGATGGCCAGATGCCGCTTGCCGGCATAGTCCCATTCGTACTCCTGATACACGGGAATGCCCACCAGGTGAGACATGACTTCCGCCAGCCCGTGGTCGTGATTGCCTTCCACCCACACTACTTCCACTCCGTGCTTGGGGTTGGAAAGCTTGCGGATGTAGCCGAGAAACTTCCAGTGCTCCTTGGTCAAACGCCGGAAGTTGAGGTCGGCAAAGATGTCACCCAGCAGGACCAGCCGCTGGAACTCGACGGTTTGCAGAAATTCCAGCGCGTCCCGCGCCCGGCTGATGTCCGAGCCTAAGTGCAGGTCGGAAATGATGACGGTGTCAAAGCAGTTTTCCCACATGCACCTTTTTTGTAGCAGGCGGAGGTTTCGAGAGCGTGAATGGAGTGTTAAATCTATGTAAATAAAAGCGGTTAAGTGCTTCTTTGGTATCAACTTAGTTATCAGCAACTTGTGGAAAACCCGCCTTTGGGCAGCGGGATTAAGGACGCCGGCGTCGTCAGTCGTGACGTGTTCCAGCCCTGCGCTTGAATATCAGCTGGCATGCCCCGGGTTGCACTTGGCCCATGTTGAGGTTGACGGTTCCCTGGATTGAATCGGCAAGCTGCGGGTATAGATCGTTCCGGCCGTACGGCGCGCCGGCCAGCATCGCCACCGAGCCTTCGAGAACCTTGGGAAACTGGGGAGGCCCGGCCTGAAAGCCCACCAACTCCCAGCCCTGGCGACCATTCGCATTCAGAACCGTCGTCATGGCCTCTCCGGAGACGCATCGATTTGGCTCCAGGGTTAGCACCCGGTACTCCCAAACAGGTTCGGTTGCGGCTTGCGTGTTTTGCGCCTCGCTAGCGAAGGGCGTGCAGAGGGCGGCAAGAGTTACGAGCAATAGACCCAGTATTCGCGGTGACATAAGTTGTTGGATGCGTCAGGGATGGGCGGCGGAAGGAGAGGGTTTTCTGGCCTCAGGACACGGACGCAAGCCGCGCATTTGAACGCGTACCGCATAACTGTCGCGTACCAGTCCCTGTCGCTCTTTTTGGCTTGGTCACCGTTTACGGTTGCGTATAGCTGCCGAAACCAGTTGCCCTGGAGATAGTTTGCGGTATTACCGTGGTTCCCACATAAAACTGCGCGGTTCCACCCCAGGTGGATGCCCCCCAGGATATCGTGGTGCCGGGAGGAGCCAGCGAAAAGAATCCCGGAAGAGCGGTCAGGTCGGGCATGGTGAGGGCAGTTACCCCATTCTGATGGTTTGCTGTCGCGACAACGTTAATCCCGAACGAAGCAGAGCCCTGGCTCCAACTGATCGATGCATTGTCGGCCACCGCCGGCTGATCGGCCAGGCCGGTGTAGTCAAAGGTGAAGGTCGGAAGGGGTGCCGGGGTTGGAGGCGTAACCGCCCAGGGACTGGGTAGCGCCAAACTAACCGGGGCGGCTGTCCTTAAGTATTGCGTCGTTGAGACCGACCGGTTCGGAGGGCTCGCAGAGCTGGCAATCAAGTCCACCAAGTAGTAGTCGCCCGGTTGTACTTGTGTAGCGGGGGCCACTGAATACCCCGTCGGACGGAAGGGGTCGGGGCCCATTCCGATGGCGTAACTACCGTTGGGCGTGACGTAACTGGGGAAGTGGATGATGACCGGTGCGTTGAATCCGGCAGGAGTACCCGGGATCGCAATGGGCATGGATGTGGTGATGACATCACTTGCGGCAAGAGTGATTGTGTTGCCTCCGTTGGCGACGCCCGGAACCGTTTGCGATCGCACAATCTTCATCGCCAATAGTGTGTGCGAGCTATTGAAGGCAACCGCATAGAGATCGGTTACCCCTACGAGAGCTGTGGTGATATTAAAAGATCCGGTTGGTGTGACAGACGCAGCGCCTGTTCCGAAGTTGTCAATGGAAATATCAACCTCGCTGGTGCCAGCGATAGCCGTGGCATCGAAGCTACCTGAAAGGCTCCCTGTGGGCGGCGGGGATGGCGCGTCAGGAAGGCACAATTGCAGACTGTAGGAGCTTCCGTCCCTTGAATCAGCCTCCATGATCTGTTCTTGCTTTACCTGACCCCCCAGCCGGGTGGATGTGCATACGAAAGCTACCCCGTACTGTGTTGTCCCTGATGGCAGTTGGAGCACGAGTGTCCCATTGCTGGGTAAGGATGTGGTGGTCCAGTTCCCAGTGCCGATCTTTTGCGCGAATGCTACTGGCTTGGGATCAGAGAATGAGATTGCAACCGTACCGGGAGTAGGAGTCGGAGTAGGCGTGGGTGTCGGTCCTGGTGTCGCCGCTCCGCTACTACCGCAACCAGCGGAGATCATCGCTAAAGAAGAGAGTAATATGAGGCTCCACAAAGATCTTGTCATCCGCAGATATCCTTTGTGAGTCCAGAGACGGCATCTATGATACCTGCCTCTCGACTACAGGCGACCGTTAAGTTTAGTAAGCAAAATGGACGGAGGGTCTTCGACTTTGGTTTGCATCTACACCTGTCTTTGAGGGGTGACGCGTTCCGTTGCAAGCGGTAGGGACCTCCGTCCGCAGCGAATTCATGCTTGACGCGCCCGCGCTGATTCTCTAGGCTCTAACCTCGCAAGCCCCCGATGTTGACCCACAAACAAGCCGAAGAGCACGGACTGGCGCAACGCAACAGGCTGAAACGGGCTGCGCTCAAGGAGCTTGCGCCTCGGCGCTTCGATCCGCTGGACGTGCTCCGTGCCGCCGGCCAGGGGCACGTGGTCAAGCTCATGCCGCTCAAATTCGAGCGCATGAGCGCCTCGCCTTTTGCATTCTTTCGTGGCGCAGTGGAAATTATGGCCGCTGACCTGGGCGCCGGCGCGCACACCAGCCTGGAAGTCCAGCTGTGTGGTGACGCTCATCTTAAGAACTTCGGTTTCTATGCCACGCCGGCCTCCGACGTGATCCTGGACATCAACGATTTTGATCAGACGCAGCGCGGGCCGTGGGAGTGGGACGTCAAGCGCTGTGCCACCAGCATCGTGCTGGCTGGCCGTGTCGGCGGTGACCGCGAGAGTGGGTGCAAAGACGCCGCGCGCCTCTTTCTGGAAGAGTATTCGCGGTGGATTCACGAATTTGCGGAAACGCCGGCGCTCGAGGTGGCGCGCCACAGGGCTTGGCGTCGCAAGCGGGACCCCCTGGTCCGCGGCGCGCTCAAAGAAGCGGAGCGCTCGACTCCGCTGAGCAATCTCAAGAAGCTTACGCGCCGGGGTGCCGGACACACGTATCGTTTTGCCGCCAAGCCAGGTTCGATCTGGGAAGTTTCCGGCGCCGAGAAGAAGTCGGTCGTGGATGCGCTTCCCGAGTACCGCAACTCGCTTTCGCCCGACCATCAGCTCATCTTCGACCGCTACCAGCCGGTTGATGTCGCTTTCAAAGTGGTGGGGACGGGCAGCGTAGGCACGCGTGACTACGTGGTATTGTTGATCGGCCGGCATCCCCACGATCCTTTGTTCCTGCAGATCAAGGAAGAACAGCCTTCGGCTTACGAACGTTACTACAAAGACAGCAGCGCGCCCAAGCACCAGGGACAGCGGGCGGTACAAGGCCAGCGCGCCATGCAAGTGCTCTCCGATCTCTTGCTTGGCTGGTGCACGATTGCGGGGCGCGATTACTTGGTGCGCCAGCTCAACGACCACAAGAGTTCGATCGAGCCGGAAGAATTAGGTGGCCGGCGTTTAGCCGAGTACAGTCGCGTATGCGCCGAGCTTCTGGCCAAGAGCCACGCGCGCTCAGGCGACCCAGTCGCGTTGGCCAGCTATCTCGGTCGCTCCGGGAAAGCGGAGCGGGCCTTGCTCCAGTTTGCAGTGAAGTACGCCGACCAGACCGAAGCTGACCTCCGGACACTCCGCAAAGCGCTCAAAGGTGGCTTTGCGAAAGAAGCTGAGAAAAGTTTGCGCGGCTCTGGTACTGGGTCAGTTTGAAAAACTGACCCGTTAGCAGTATCAGCGTCTAGCGATTCGTTTGCCCGCCGCGGCGGGCGAGCCTTTAGGCAGACGTTCATCGCGATAGCGATGAATCAATGAACCAACTGAACCGCTACCGCGGACCTACCGCACTCCGTTACCGTGTCCAGGCACCAGCCACAAGAGCAAACCGAGCGCGGTAAGGACGGCCAGGTAATAAGCCGCGATGCCGTGGCTTTCGCGTCGCGTCGCGCCCAAATCCTCAGGAGCGGAAACTACCGTTCCCGGAACCGGCATGCGTTGCTCCAGGCCAAGCGTGACCATTTCCTTTGGCTTACGACGCTCCAGCATCAACGTCACCACGCGCATCGTGATCTGCAAGACACCTCCTGCGGCCACGAGATACAACAGAGTTTCGTGTGTAGCATAGCCCAAAGCCGTCGCTACCAGTGACACCAGGAGGATTTCCGTCTTGCGCAAGGCCTTGGCGGCCTGCGCGCCATCAAAAATCCAGATCGGAATCAGGTTGAGAAGGTTGAGCCACGCGCTGACGCGGGCCAGCGCGGCCCACAGCGGATCGCCGGTTTGGCGCCACACCAGCGCGCAAACCGCCGCGGCCAAGGTTCCGGCCAGCGGTCCGGCCAGGCTGATGGCGGCGCGTGTCTCGAGGGGAACTCCCATCGCCTGCCAGCGCACGTAAGCTCCCAGGCCAGGAAAGAAGACGGGCATGTTGGCTGGCAAGCCGCGGCGTTTGATGTCGATGTAGTGGCCCATCTCATGAATCAGCACCAGCAGGGCGAAGCCGATGCCGAACTTAGGTCCCCACAGCGCCCAGTACAGGCCGATGAAAGATGCAAAGCTGAAAAAAAACTGCAATTTGGGGAGGAGGACAATAACACTCTTGAACTTGGCGAGCAATACCGCGATCGGGGCCAGAGGCGCCAGCCGTTTTGCCCAGGGATTCTTTGTTCCGGGCGCTTGCGGTTGTTGCGCCATAGGCGCCGCCGACTCCAATTGCCGCGCGTGATCGCGAATCCATTCCGCCTGTTTGGAGTCGTAAGGCAGAAGCGGGAGAATCGCCAGCCACCGTTCGCGTGCTTCCTTGAGCAGGCTCTTTGCTTCCAGAGCGCGGGCCTGGGCGGCCAGCCGCTCTACTTCGCCAGAGTGTACCAGTGCGTGACAGCGGTCGCATATCAGCGCTTCCGGCGGAAGCGCGTGCGAACAGCGCGCACAGATCGGTCCCGAGTCTGGGATCCACGAGGACACAGTCAGTTTCCACCTCAATTCTAGTCCACTGTGACTACCTTTTCTTTTGTTTGTGGACGGCGAGGCAAAACTGCTTAAGGCTTGGGTGTTGGCGTTGGTGTCGGCGCCGGGTTACTTGGGCGTCAGCGGGAAACCCTGTGTTACACTGAAAATGTCTTCTTCACGAAGCGTCTTCCGTTTTTTCCAGCCGCAAAGGGCGCGTAGCTCAACTGGCAGAGCAACTGACTCTTAATCAGTAGGTTGAAGGTTCGATTCCTTCCGCGCTCACCATGCCATAGTAATATCGTTAGGGGCGTTAGAACACGTTGCTCTGGTTGGAGGCCGGCAATGAGCAATCCTGGTCATGCCGCCGTATCGTCAAGGCCGTCTCTGCTACTGCTCGACGAAGACACGCGAGGCCATCTCTGGGCGGCACTGCGCGAGTTTGCCGAGACTTATTTGAGCAACGTGTCGAAGATGGACGTCGCTCCGCGTCTGGACGTGTCCGGTGTTCGCGCGTTCGCGGAGGACTTCTCGTTTGCGCAGCCGGAAGATCCCGCGGAACTGTTCCGTCGTGTTGCACAAGGATTGCTGAGCAATCAAGTCCACACACCGCATCCCTGTTATTTCGGGCTATTCAATCCTGCGCCCACAACCATGAGCATCTTCGCTGATGCACTGGTGGCCGCGCTCAACCCGCAGCTCGCCGCTTGGAGCCATAGTCCGTTGGCCGTTGAGATCGAGATGCACGTTCTTCGCAGCTTGGCGGCGAAATTTGGGATCGCGCCGGAGGCGGCCGATGGCACGTTCACGACCGGCGGCGCCGAAGCAAATCAGACCGCGCTATTGGCTGCGCTCGCCGCGAAGTGGCCCCAATTTCTATCTGACGGAGTTCGAGGCATACCCGGCGAGCCAGTCTTTTACGTATCCTCCGAGGGACATCATTCGTTTCTGAAGGCTGCAAGGGTCAGCGGACTGGGAGAGTCTGCGATTCGTTACGCGCGGGCTGGATCGGACCTGAAGATTGATGTAGATCTTCTGCGACAAGCCATACGTGAGGATCGCAAGCAGGGCCTTGCGCCATTCATGCTGGTTGCTACGGCAGGCACGACCGGGGCAGGAACGATCGATCCATTGCAGAGACTTGCCACGATCGCGCGCGAAGAACACCTCTGGTTCCACGTCGACGCTGCCTGGGGAGGGGCCGCTGTCTTGGTGCCGGAACTGCGTTCCACTCTCGACGGTGTCGAACAAGCCGATTCGATTACTTTCGATTCGCACAAGTGGCTCTCTGTCTCGATGGGAGCAGGTATGTATCTCACGCGGCACGCGAATTCCCTGGCGCGTTTGTTTGCTTTGAGCACTGCTTATATGCCGAAAGAAGGAGACCAGCTTGCCATTTGCGACCCCTACACTCATTCGCTGCAATGGTCGCGGCGTTTCACAGGATTGAAGCTCTTCCTGAGCCTCGCGGCTGCCGGCTGGACCGGGTATGAGCAAGCGCTGCGTCAGCAAACAAGAGTTGGCCACGTGCTGCGCACAAGGCTTGCGGAGTCCGGCTGGAGCATCGTGAACCAGACTCCCCTCCCCCTGGTTTGTTTCACGAATCGCGAACGGCTGCCGGACCTCGCGGCGCACCAGGATCTTGTGAACGCAGTTGTCGCATCCGGCAAGGCGTGGATCTCGACGATCCAGCTTGGGGAAAGCAAAGCCCCTGCCCTGCGCGCTTGCATAACCAATTACCGAACCGACGAGAGTCATGTAGAAACTCTGATCGAGTGCCT
>DATFXI010000126.1:0-3764 GCA_035316085.1 Candidatus Angelobacter sp. | reverse complement strand
TCAGCCGCTGCTCGGTGTGCCGGGCGTTGGTCAGGCGGGCTTCCAGATCCACGTAGCGCTGGGTGACTTCCTCGCCGCCTTGTGTTTCTCTTTCCACGCGGCCCAGAGTCTTGAAGTCTGCCAGCGCCGCGTCGAGTTGTGCAGCCGGGACACGTAGTGCTCCGGTCAGCGACCGCGCCGAGCCTGTGGGCGTGTTCACGTTCAGCTCGCCCACGTAGCCCTTGTGCCGCTTAAGGATCTCTTCCACCGCGCCGCGAGCCTGGTCGAACTTGTTGGTGGTCAACGCAAGTTCCGCCGTGCGCACGATCATGGGGCCGTTGACGGCGGGAGGAATCGAGATCTGGGAGATCTGGTCAGCACCTGCTTGCAGATTCCCGTTTACATGCCGTTGCTGGAGCGTCTCGGACGCAAAAAGGCCCGGGCCAGGCGTAGCGGATGCTTGAGGCTGACCGTGCGGCATTTTAGCCGGAGTGCGGGTAGCGCCTTGCGGTGGCGCCGCAACATTGCCATCCTTAACCTCCGTTCGCAGGTCCGACATCGGCGTGTAGGTCAGGTGCGATGTTGATATCCAAAGCGCCGCCACAATCACTCCGACAATGGCCAACCCCCAAACGGGTTTGGGCCAATACCGCGGACTCAGAAGATGCCATGCGCCGTGACCGGTCAGACCAGTCGGTTGCGCTTCGCGCTTTTCCAGGGCGCCGGTAACTTCTTCTGCAAGTTTCACCTCCGATTCTTCAATTTGCCAACTCAGAAGCATTTGCGAGATCTCCTGAAACTCCACGGCGAGCTTCCGGCAATCAGTGCAACCCTCGAGATGCGAAGCAGTTTCGGCAGCGCGGGCGGGCGAGAGTTCGCCGTCGAGATACGCCATGAGCTCTTCTGGTTCAACGGGATGCTGGCTGGAGGTCGTTATCATGGTCATGCCTCACTCTCGGCTGGGTTTGTGCTTGCGTCGTTCTCCGGCCGTATGGTCACGACTGCATTGCGAGTCTTCATTTGTGATTTGGCCTTGGCTTCTGCTTCCGGCCGTAGGCTCTCTTTGAGCGCCAGGCGCGCCCGGAACAGGCGCGAGCGCACGGTGTCCACGGGAATCCGCAACAGCTGGGCGATCTCCGCGTAACTGAGCTGTTCGTACTCGCGGAGCATCAGGACTTCACGATCGCCGGCTTCGAGTTGCTCCAGGGCCCGCCGCACCCATAGCACGTTTTCCGGAGCGTCTGCGGAGCGCGGCTCCTCGCTCGATTCGGGCGAAGGCGAATCTTTGGCTTCCCTGCGACGCTCTGCCGCCAGCAGATTCATGGCGATGCCATAAAGATAGGTGCGCACCATTGACCTGGGCTCATAACGCGAAGTGGCGCGAATCACGGCCAGAAAGGTTTCCTGCGTCAGGTCCTCCGCGCGCTCCGCAATCTGCAGCCGGCGGCGGAAGAAGCCATGGAGCGGCCCGCGATAGCGCGCAAACAGCTCTTCGAAGGCTTCGCGCGACCCGCGCTGGAACTTGAGCATCAGGGCTTCATCTCTGGTCATTTTTCCCCGTCACCGTACGTCTTTCATTCTCAGCTTCACCCGTCCTTACCGGCAGCATCTTCGGTTCTATTAGCTGTAATGTCAGAAGTACGGGAAAAGTTCCCGGGCTTGCGACGTTTTTTGTGGCCCCAAAAATTAGACGTGGCGGTGGCCACGTCTCTACGCCCGGATTCCTGGGTGGGCCAAAGGAGGGCAACGCTGCGGGTGGCCGAAAGATGTGACCGTAGAGACGCGGCATGCCGCGTCTCGGAACGAAGCGACAGGAATAAGGAAAACGGCTCCCTTTCCTGGTTTGGAAAGGGAGCCGGTGTTGGGGATTGATTTCCGGGGGAGGGTGTTCGATCTCCCCAACGTATTTCAGTCTTAGGCAGCCGCCTTGGCGCCGGGTTCGGTGGCGGCAGCCTCGGGCAGCGCTGGAGCCTTCATGTTGCGCAGTACGAAGAATGCCAGCACCGCGGCGATCAAGTCGAACACGATGGCGACCTTGAACACGCCGGTCCAGCCCCACTTCGGCATGGTGAACTTTGCCTGGAGCAAGGCGGTCGGAGCATTCGGCCAAACGGTCAAGACAAGGCCATAGGTGATGATTGCACCGGCCACGGCCAAAATGATTCCCTTACCGGCACCGAGTTTCATGCGAAACACGGTGGGGGCCAGGAACACGGCAAAAATGACCAGGATGCCACCAATCAGAAGCAGGATGTCGGCGCGGAAGTCGAAAGCCTTTCCGGCCGCCAGAGCCGAACCGATGGGCACAAACACAGACGCTGTGCCCTTGGCCGTGTACAGGAATCCGTAGTTCTCGGTGGCATGCTTGCGTCCGAAGAAGTCCCCGCATAGCGCCGGGAACAGCGAGTAGATCTCAGCCCAACCGAAGAACGTGAACGCGCTGAAAATGATGAACAACAGCGGCCGGTTGGCGAATGAGATCAGCAGGTAAATGGCGATGGCCTCGAGGCCAAACGCCAGGCTCATGGTTTTTTCCCGGCCGATGTGGTCGGAAACCCAGCCCCAGAAAGGCCGGCACAGACCGTTAATCACGCGGTCGGCAGCCAGTGCGAAGGGCAGGGCCAGGACCGTCCAACCCAGGATGTTGACGGGAACGTCAGCCACCTTAAAATCTTTGGCCATCGGCGCGAGCTGAGCAGTGGCCATCAAGCCTCCGGTAGCCACCATGGTCATCATGAAATACATGAGCCAGAAGTGCCGGGTGGCAAACATCTGCCCAGAGGTAAAGGACACAGCGGCTTGGCGTGTCCGGACAGTGTCGCTTCCTTTGCTTCTCCAAGTCTTGGGTAGCCAGCCCTCAGGCGGAGCTTTGAGGAAGAAGGCAGCAATTACTACGACCGCGCCCTGAATGATGCCCCAGCGGACGAAGGTGGCCTGGTAACCCGCCGAGGTGATCATGTTGGAGAGAGGTATGACGGTCAAGGCTGAACCGG
This sequence comes from Candidatus Angelobacter sp., assembly GCA_035316085.1. Taxonomy (GTDB): domain Bacteria; phylum Acidobacteriota; class Terriglobia; order Terriglobales; family Acidobacteriaceae; genus Angelobacter. The sequence continues at coordinate 792 of DATFXI010000126.1, read as the reverse complement.
CGCCGAATCCGGCGGCGGTGAGTCCAGCCGCCAAACCGCGATGCTCGGGAAACCACTTCAGCGCGCTGCCGATGGCAGTTCCATAAACAATGCCTGCGCCGATTCCCGCCACCGCGTACGACAGGTAAAGTTGCGTCACTGTGCCGGCCTTGGCGCTCAACACCCAGCCCAAGCCAGCAAGAACGCCGCCGAGCATCACCAGGAGGCGCGGTCCGAACTTATCCACCAGCCAGCCTTCGAACGGCACCAGCCAGGTTTCCAGCAGCACAAAGACAGTGAACGTCACCTGGATGAGCGCGGCATCAGCCTTGAGTTGTTTTTGGAGGGGTTGGACAAATAGCGTCCAGCCGTACTGGAAATTTGCTACCGCCACCATGCTGACCACGCTGAAAAACAGAATGGTCCAGCGATTGGAGAGAATCGATTCCGGTCTTGCTGCTTGCGAACCTTCAGGGCCGGGAGTCACGGCTGGTTGCACCGCCATAAGGGGAACCTCCTAGTTATGGGTGACAAACTATAGACTTTTCAGGGCCTGCTTGCAACACAAACAGACCCTTTATTTTCTACGTATTACAACCCATGTCGCGGGCAGTCGGAGTCCTCTGTTTCGGCACGTCGCGAACGCCTTACTCCGCCGCCGGGGCCTTGTCAGCCTCCAGATCCTTGTGGAACGGAATCACACCTGGGATCAGCCACTTGGTCCACATCTCGTCCACTTTGCTCTGGAAATAATCCGTGTCGTCTTTGGTGAAGTGGGCGAACCTGCCCTGTTTCACCAGATAGTCGCGCACC
>DATFXI010000125.1:0-6536 GCA_035316085.1 Candidatus Angelobacter sp. | reverse complement strand
GCCACTTTCACTTTGACCAGGACGTCGTCCGGCCCGATTTGCGGAACGGGCATCTGCCGCACGTCCGCTCCCGGCGCGGGCGCCGGCTTCACAACGGCAAGCATGGTTTCAGACATTCGGATTCCTGGTCAGCACAAGATGAGGAAGGCAAACTGTTCATTCTAGCAAATTGGCCGTCAGGCACTTGCCCGCAAATGGACCCACCGCTGCTTCCTCCCAACCAGGATGCGGCATTGAGCGGCATGCCCTCGCATGTCACAGCTTGTCGCTTGCCGGAGTGGGGCCGGTCACGTTCTCCTCGAGTGAAACCGGGAGGAACATTTATGCAGCACAGACTTCTCACCTTTGCTTCGCCGGCCGTGGTAGCGGAAAGCGCTCCGGCTGCTCCTGAGCCTGAGGCTTCAACGAAAACACGTAGCGTGCAAGAGCGCTACTTCGACACCCACGACGGAGCCAGGCTGTTCTACCGTTATTGGCCCGCGCGGAACTCGCCAGCCCCAGCGATCATTCTCCTTCACCGCGGGCACGAACATTCCGGGCGGATGCAACACATTGTGGAGGAACTTGACCTCCCTGACTTTGCCATGTTCGCCTGGGACGCCCGCGGTCATGGACGATCTGCTTCCGCCGGCGACTCGCCCAATTTTGGCACGCTGGTAAGGGACCTCGACGCTTTCGCGCGCCACGTTTCTGCCACGTGCTGTGTCCCGTTTGAAAGCATGGCTATCATCAGCCAAAGCGTGGGCAGTGTCTTGGCGGCGGCCTGGGCACACGACTATGCGCCACAGATCCGTTGTATGGTCTTGAGCGCGCCGGCCTTCAACATCAAGCTCTACGTTCCGTTCGCCTACCCTGCCCTTAGGCTGTTCCACCGCCTGCGCGGCGAATTCCATGTCAACTCCTACGTCAAGCCGCGCGTGCTCACGCATGATCCGGAGCGAATCGCCTCCTATCAAGCTGATCCCTTGATTACCCGGCCCATCTCGGTGGGAGTGCTCCTGGGGCTCGACCATACGAGCGCGCGCATTGTCGCCGATGCCCAGGCGATCCAAGTACCGACCCAGGTGCTTACCTCCGGCCGCGACTGGGTGGTACATACCAAGCCCCAGGTTGATTTCTTCGAGCGGCTGGGCGCGACGGAAAAGGAGCACCACGTATTCGACGACCTCTACCATGACATTCTGGGTGAGAAAGACCGGCGGCCGGCATTAGCCAAAGTCCGCAGATTCATCCTGAAGACGTTTGCCGGACCCAATCGGCAGCCACAGCTGCTCGACGCTGACAAGAGCGGGTATACCAAATCTGAATTTGACGCGCTGAGCCGGCCGTTGCCGCTGCTATCGCGCAAGAGATTTGGCTACGCGCTGCTCAAGCTCGGAATGAGAATCGGCAGCGTGTTTTCCAACGGAATACGGCTGGGGTTCAAGACCGGTTTCGATTCCGGCAGCACTCTCGATTACGTGTACCGAAACCAGGCTTGCGGCGCTACACCGATTCGACGCCTGATAGACCGCGGCTACCTCAACTCCACCGGCTGGCAAGGCATCCGCCGCCGCAAGGACAATCTGGTCGAAGCCTTGCTCGATTCCATGATGAGGTTGCGCGCCTCGGGCATGCCGATCCGCATCCTCGACATAGCTGCCGGCTATGGGCGTTACGTGCTGGAAGCGCTGGAACAGAGCGGCGCACAGGTCGAGGATGTCCTGCTGCGTGACCTGAGTGAGACGAACGTGCAGCGCGGTCTGGCGCTGATCCAAGAGAAGAACCTGGAATCCACCGTGCGCTTTGAGCAGGGCGACGCTTTTGATCGAAAGTCTCTCGCCGCGGTCCGTCCTCGCGTAACGCTGGGTGTTGTTTCCGGCCTGTACGAATTGTTCCCCGAGAATCAGCCGGTGCGCGAGTCGCTTGCCGGCCTGGCGGATGCCATTGAGCCCGGCGGTTTCCTGGTGTACACCGGGCAGCCCTATCACCCCCAACTGGAAATGATTGCGCGAATGCTGCCCAGCCATCGCGACTTCCGTCCTTGGATCATGCGGCGGCGAACCCAGGGGGAAATCGACCAACTGGTACAGGCTGCCGGGTTCCGGAAGATCGACCAGCGCATGGACGAGTGGGGCATTTTCACAGTATCGATCGCCGAGAGAGTATTCGCATAGCCACACGCGAGCGAAGTTAGAGGCGGCGGCGGTACGGCCTTTTCTACAGAAACTTCCCGGCGGTGGACGGTGTCTCTTTCGACATAGCGGAAGCGGCGGGCGCGGCTTCAGCGCGGATTCTCGGCAATCTGGCTGGACCTGCTGTATCTTGGAGTGTTCGCTTTCCTGATGTTTGCCTTGTCGACGGCTTTGTTCAAACGTACCTTGTGAGGAAAAACTTCTCATGGCACTGATGGACGCAAAAGAATACGATCCCCGGCCGGCGCAGCGGCGCTGGCGAGTGGTCGGCGCGCTGGCCGTGGTAGTGATCGTCGGCCTGGCTCTCTGGTGGTTCTTCCGCTACTGGCCGGAAGAGCACGCGGTCAACAAATTCTTTGAGGCCCTGGAGCGCCAGGACTTTGAGACGGCTTATGCGCTCTACACCGCCGATCCTGACTGGAAACAGCATCCCGAGAAGCACAACTCTCCCACGTTTAGCCAGTTCAAACTGGACTGGGGACCTTCCGGCGACTACGGCCCCATCACTTCACACGCCATCGACTGCTCCACGGAATACAAGCGGCGCGACTCTTCAGCCAGCGGCGTGATCGTAACCGTGACCATCAATAAACGTTCCGAGCCGACCTCTTTGTGGGTGCAGAAAAAGACCAAGGAAATCACTTTCTCGCCCTGGCAAGCGCTGTGCCACCCGCCGCGGTGAATCAGCGCGAATCTGGGGTGAGGGTTTTAGTGGTTCCGATCATGGCGATGACGCGCGATAATGCCGATTTTTTTATTGTGACTTCTTCTGGGCGTAGTCATTCGCACCCATGAAATGCAACGACACGTAGGGTTCATTTCCTACCACCCAGCTATCGTGACCGGGCGCGACGTAGAACACGTCGCCCGCTTTCATTTCAATCACCCGGCCGTCGTCCATCGCCGCAGTAGCCCGGCCGGAGACCACAAGTCCCACGTGCTCTACCAGGCAACTCTTTGCCCCGCGTCCGACATGAATCGACCATTTCCAACCCGGCTCGTAGGTCGCGCGCCCAATCGTCAATCCGCCGAGCCGGACCACTTCGAACTTGCCCTTTTCGAAGGTCCTGACTTCATCCGGTGTTTCAAATCGCTTCAAAATCACTTCGTACATCGGCTTCTCCGCCGCAGCCAGGCCGCAGTCATTCCACATTGTAGAATGACTCCGCGGAGGCGAGTTTGTAGGTGCTCTCTTGCTTTCCTTATCCATTCCCTTCACAGGGGCAGAATGTGAGAAGCCTTCACCCTTTGTGGTGGCTCGACCGTCATCTTCCCTGAAAATCGGGAAATGTGCTAAGAATGAGCAGTAGCACAATCGACTTCTATGCCCAAGATGAAGACCTTCACCCTCGATCAGGCACACGCGCTGCTGCCGGTGCTGCAATCGCTGCTCAAGCGGGCCATGGATGACAAGAGGGTCATCCAACAGGTCGACAAGGAATTTCAGGATGCGCGGCACCGCATTTTGCTCAGCGGCGGTCTCTCCGTGGACGCGCCCGGTCTCACGCAGCGCCGGGCCGAACGCGATCGCGCCATGCAGGACGCCAAAGACGCCTTGGCGGAAATCCACGCTGTCGGCGTGCAGGTGAAAGATCTGGACATCGGGTTGCTCGATTTTCCCTGCGCTATGGGAGATGAGGTTGTGCTTCTCTGCTGGAAATTCGGTGAGGACAGGATCCGATACTGGCACGGCCAGGAAGAAGGCTTCAAAGGCCGTAAGCCGATCGACGAGCGCATCTTGCGCGGCAAGAAACGGGAAAAGCCGAACTGAAAGCGTTGCTGACGATGGCTCTCTCCAAGCGTGGCGTCCTGGTGCTGATCGCCGCGGCAATTGTTGTTCTTCTCGCCGGCTGGCGAGCCTTGTCCCACCCAAGACCGTCTGCCACCGTCGTCGACTATCCGCGGCTCGCGCCCGGCGTGATTATGCGCGACGTCACCTTCCACAGCCAGGCCCTGCAGCGCGACATGCAATACCGGGCTTTCCTCCCGGAAAATCCCGGCAAGCAAAAGCTCGCCGTGGTTTATCTCTTGCATGGTGGCGGCGGGACGTTTCGAGACTGGTCGAACTACTCCAACGTCGCGCAATTCGCAGCCGGTGAGCGCATGCTGGTTATGCCGCAAGGCGACTATTCCTACTACACTAACTTCGCACTGCGTCCCCAGGAGCGGTACGAAGACTACATCGTTAACGATTTGCCCGGGGATGTTGAGGCGCGCTTCCCGGCGCGCACCGACCGCGGCGGCCGGGCGATCGTTGGGAACTCGATGGGCGGCTTCGGCGCCGTCAAGCTGGCGCTGCGGCATCCAGAGAAATATGGGTTCGTCGGCGCGCTGAGCGCGGCGATTGATGTGTCAAGGCGCCCGTTCAGCTGGAAACGGCTCAGCCAATCGCGCGCCTATCGCGAGATGTTCGGCCCGGACGGCAGCGATTCCCGCCGCAACAACGACCCCTTTGTTCTGGTGCGGACGGCCGATTCCCCCAACACGCCTTACCTCTACATGACCTGCGGACGCCAGGAAAGCCTGCTCGCGCCCAACCGCGAGTTCTCAGCCCTGTTAACCCGCTACCACATTCGTCACGAGTTTCACGAGGTCCCCGGCGGACACGACTGGAACCAATGGAACACGCAATTGCCTGCGTTGTTTGAGTCGCTGCGCTCTTCTTCCGCTACAAGCGCCGTCTTCAACACTACTTCTTCGCACTGAACTGCTCAGAGCAGCGATCGCTAGACAGCTCTACCAAAAGTGCCGCGAGGCACAGAAATTCCAATAGATTCTTGCGTTCCACTGACCAGAGCAGCTGTTGTACCACTGATAGTGCCTGCAACCGTCGCGCCAGGTCCGGTAGAGCGGTACCCAACAACCGTTGGGCCTGCCCCAAGCGGACTGAAAAGGTCCGGGATGGGGATCCCGGCATCCGCTTTGCACCGGCATCAAGCGCGTATCAGCTTGTCCCAGTTCCTGACGTAGCGCCTGCTCGAAGGCGACGCTTCTCAGTTGCGCCGGCGGCAAGGCAACCGGCTGAGAGGGCACGCCGTCAGGCGGGCTGGACATGTTGAAGCTGGCCGGAGTCGCTGTTTCCGGGGGAGCGCTCTTGGGCGCTTTCAGTGGAGACAGGATCCAGTCGTCGAGCGTGCGGCCGTAGGGAGCGTTGGCGCTCTTGCGGCTGATGAGAATGCAGCCGTCCGAGGGATACGTGGTCACCGTAACCCAGCCATTTGGTCCGGTCAGGACCTGGCCCTGCTCACCGAAGTGGAATTTGTATTCCTGAAGCTTGGCCTGGGTGGCGTCCTCGGAGTCGCTCTTGATTTTTTCGAGCCTTGTTGTTTCCACCTTCAGCGAGCGAATGCGGGCCTCAGCCTCATTCCAGTTCTTCCAGATGTAGATGCCGCCCAGGGAGGCCGCCAGCACCACCGCCAGCAGCGAAATCCAGACGACAGCCCAGCGGCGCACCGGGATCACTACGCCTTTGATGGTGATTGTTGCGTCTGCCGCTCCGTTTTTCGGCGAAGCGGGCAGCTCCAAGTTTTCCACGGGAGGTTGAGTGGCGGACATACACACCTCTTACACACTGCACCAGTCGTCGTCGGGGGCGACTCTGGCTCGACGTTCGTCCCCAAAATCCAGCCGCGCGTGCCGCAACATGTCTTGGGCGCCATCGGCCGGACCTTGGCCTACACAATCATGAGTGACTTACCGCGCAAAAACGTTACATCGTGAAATAAGCCGTTTTTCAGTTGCGTCCTTACTTATAGGAGGCGGGAGCCTTGGCGCCGCGAGCACTGTTCCAACTTGAACCGAGTGGACTTCAGGGACTGGGCCGCCGGGTTCGCCGCAGACTTCGTAAGTATGTGCGACGAATCCCACGGACGCTGATGGAAACTCTTGGTGACATAAGCGGCCTATGCGAGCTCGTGTCGGAACCGGAAGGCGCGATATTCGTTGCTATTGCTGGTTTGTGCTTTGTGGCCGTCATGATGACCGCCATGATAGTTCTGGGCGGGGTTGTGGCCGTCGCGCAGGAGGCCATCTTCGGCGGAGGTCCGCCAAGCGGACTCGGGCTACGCTGAGTGCTGTGGCAACATTCCGATTCGCGAGCACGCTCAGCATCGAGAGGCAACCATGAACAAACACGAGCAGACGTCCCAAAAGAAAGCATCGGATGCAGTGAAACTGGCCGGAATGGGTGCAGACATTGTCGGAGAATTTGCCCAGGATGGTTTCATCGGCGCGGTTCTGTATGTGGTCATCATGGTGCCCATCGTCTTGATCCGGACCGCGTTTCTGGATTGGTGATTGCGCATCGATGCCCGACGCCGCCCCTCGATCTTCCTGCAGTGATTGACATTCGCGGATACCAGC
>DATFXI010000124.1:0-15447 GCA_035316085.1 Candidatus Angelobacter sp. | reverse complement strand
GTTTCTTCGCCGCAAATGTACGCGCCAGCCCCGCGCCGGATCTCGATGTTGAAGTTGAGGCCCCGCGAAAGGATGTTCTTCCCCAGCAGCCCGTTCTTCACGGCGACTTCAATCGCGTGCGCCATGTGCTCCGCCGCAAGAGGATATTCGCCGCGGAGATAGATGTAACCCTGCTCCGCACCCGTAGCCACTGCGGCAATGGTCATGCCTTCCAGGATCGCAAAGGGATCGCCTTCCATCAGCACGCGGTCTTTGAAGGTTCCCGGCTCCGATTCGTCGGCATTACAAACCACATAATGTTTGCGCCTGGGATCAGCCTGGAGGAGATCACGCTGGATGTGCAGCGCCTCCCATTTCTTGGCGGTCGGGAAGGCGGCGCCGCCCCGGCCCAGCAGCCGCGACGCGGCTACTTCACGAATCACGCCTTCCGGTCCGACCTCGAGCGCTTTGCGCAGAGCTTCATAACCGCCGAGACGCCGATAGTCGTCAAGACTTGCGGCGTCGGATTTACCGATACGCGCGACCAAGCTCAAGCGTGGAGTCCCCGGCAGGCTCGGTTTCGGCCCGCTGGGGTCAGCCAATCCGGTCTGCGGTGCAGAGACTTGCGCGTTCAGCGCATCCGGGCTGGACGGCAGACGGCCCTCGACCGCTTCCTTGATCAACGCTGCCAAGGAGGCGGCAGTGGCTGGCGCAAGCACGCGCTCTCTGGCCTTGGCTCCGGCTGCGGAGACCAGCACGGCCGGGGCGCGCTCGCACAGGCCGAGGCATTGGCTGCGCAGCCAGGTTGCCTTGCCGCTGTGGCAAAGCGATCCTGGGAGACCAAGGTTTTTCTCAAGGTCGCCGCACAATTTCTCCGCGCCACGTGTAAGACAGGCGATGTCATCGCAAACGTGGGCCACGACGGGCGGACGGGCCTTAAGAGAAAACATTCCATAAAACGACGCGACGCCGTGAACTTCGGCCGGGGCTACATCCAGCCGCAGGGCGGCATAGTTGATCGCGCCGGCACTGATCCAGCCGATTCGGCTTTGAACCGCGTGCAGAGCCGGCAGCAAGCGGTGCCGTTCGCCGGGGGCGCCGATCGCAACCCGCGTGTCGCTCGCCACTTTGCGTTTGCCGCCCTCCCAGCCCGAGTCGGGTGGGCCCAGCACGGAATCAATGGCAGCACGTTCTTCACTTGTAGGTTGCGCGCTGGTGAAATGAAGGTCCAATCAGTCTCCTGGGGTATACCTTAACGACACTTCTCAATCCTGACGGCGGTAGCCTTGAACTCGGCAGTGCCGGATTTGGGATCGACGGCGTCAATGGTTAAGTCGTTGGTGGCCACCTGGTCATGGAAGTGAGTCGTCAGGAACGCCAGGCCGGGGCGCAACCCAGGATCAAAGCGTACCGGCGCGATCACCGATCCCCGTCGCGAACTCACACGGACTGTTTCTCCTTCATGCAGGTGGTAGTGCTCGCCGTCTTCGGGGGAGAGATCGAGCGTTTCTTCGCGCCGCAGCGGTGAGGTGTAACGCCCAGTCTGCACGCCGGTGTTGAACGAGTCCAGCCTGCGTCCCGTCGTCAGGCGGATGGGATATTGCTCATCAAGCGAGTCCACCGGCGGCTCAAATTCCACGACATGAAACGGCGCGCGCGGACCGATCAGCGGGTCAGCCCACAAGCGGCCGTGCAGGTACATTTCGCCGGGGTGCGATTCGTCATAGCACGGCCACTGGATGCCGCCCAACTCTTCGAGGCGCCGGTAGCTCATGCCCGCGTGCATGGGGCTGAGCTTGCGGAGCTCGTTCCAGATGCATTCTGAACTTGGCGCGCCCCAATCGTGCCCGAGACGGCGGGCCAGGTCGAAGATGATCTCGGTGTCGTCGCGCACGCCTGGGGGTGAGGGGACGGCGCGGCGCACGCGCTGCACGCGGCGCTCGCTTGAAGTCACGGTGCCCTCGCTCTCGCACCAACCTGCCGCGGCGGGCAGGACCACGTCAGCCAGCTCGGCCGTCTTGGTGTAGAAGAGGTCCTGGACCAGTAGAAACTCGAGCCCGCCGAGAAGCTTCAACGCGTGATGACGGTCGGCTTCAGAGTCTGCCGGGTTTTCGCCGAGAACGTAGAGCGTGGTCAGCTCGCCGCGTTCCATAGCGCTGAACATCCCGCTCAGGTGCCAGCCGCGCTTAGGGTGGATCTTCACACCCCACGCGCGCTCGAATTTTCCGCGCAGCTCATTATTTTCCACGTGCTGGAAGCCGGTGAGCCGGTCCGGGATGGCGCCCATGTCGCCGCCGCCCTGCACGTTGTTCTGGCCGCGCAACGGATTCACCCCGCTGCCGTAACGACCCACGTGTCCAGTGAGCAGGGCCAGATTGATGAGTGCGACCACGTTATCCACGGCGTTGTGATGCTCGGTGATGCCCAAGGTCCAGCAGAGCTGAGCCCGCTCGGCGCGAGCGTAAGCATGCGCTGTCTGGCGAATGACATCAGCAGGTACGCCGGTTTCGCGCTCGGCGCGATCGAGTGAGTATTTCTCTACGTGCGCGCGATAGGCTTCGAAGCCGCTGGTGGCATGCTCGATGAATTTCTTGTTGGCCAGTCCGGCAGCGATGATCTCGCGGGCCATGGCGTTGGCCAGGGAAATGTCGGAGCCTACATCCAAGCCCAGCCACACCTCAGCCCACTGCGCCGAGCTGGTTCGCCGCGGGTCAATCACAAATAGCCGCGCGCCGTTACGCACGCCCTGCAACACGTGATGAAAGAAGATCGGGTGCGTCTCCCGGGCGTTCGAGCCCCACAGCAGGATGACGTTCGCCTCTTCAATCTCGCGGTACGAACTTGTGCCGCCGCCCGCTCCGAAAACCGCCGCCAGACCGGCGACGCTGGGGGCGTGTCAAGTCCGGTTGCAGCTATCTATGTTGTTCGTCCCCATCACGGAACGAACAAATTTCTGGGCTACGTAATTCAGCTCGTTGGTGGTCTTCGAGCAACTGAACATGCCGAAGTTCCGCGGGTCTTTCTTCGCGATCGACCGGCGGAAAGCCTGGGCGACACGATCCAGGGCTTCATCCCAGGTGGCAGGGCGATGCCCGCCATTTTCGCGTACCAGCGGCTGCGTCAGGCGGCCCTTGATTGAGGTTGCCATAGATTCTGTGTCCAGTTTCGCCGGGCTTGGAGCGCGGGTCAAGTGGCCGGCAGGCTCCGTCCCCCTTTGATTCGACTAGCGAACGACAGCGTTCTCCAGGCCAGTAGGCACTTGCAGCCGATAGACGGTCTGGTCCGCAGTGAGAACCAGCAAAGTTCCGCCGCCTGTGAAATCTGCGCGGATTACGCGTTCCTGGAAGGAGAAGTGCGCCAACGATTGAAGACTTGAAATGTCGTACACGTTGCAATCGCCCTTGCCGTTTTCCACCAGCATCTGGTCGCCGGCCGGGGAAATCGCCAGGAACTTGCCCAGTACCTTGCCCTTCTGTGCCCCGGTCTTGAGCGCATAGACTTGTGTGCGATTAGCGCTGTCATACAGCAACACGGTATCGCCGGCGGTGATCGCCTCCCGCGGCAGGAAGGAAACGTCTCCGGTTTCCACCAGCACGTCACCCATTTTTTTGCCCGTCCCGGGGTCGAGGACTTCAATCAGGTTGGCAAAATTCTTGCCGGTCATGGTGGCCAACCGCTGCGTGAGGCTGGGATCGTTCTTAGTTTCCGCCTTCACGCTGTCGTGCGACTCAAAGACCAGGGTCAGAGTCTTGCCCGCTGAAGAGTAAAAGAACATCGGTGTGAACTGGACGAACTCATGGGTCCAGAGCACCTGATTGGTGCGAACGTCGCGGGCCTCAATGCTCAAGCGGCCTTTCCCCGGAGGTTGCGTGAGGAGCAGGTTGCCGGCCTGCCACAGGAGAGCGTGTTTGGTCGCGTCTTTCTTCTCGGGTTCGGGCACGTCGATCGTAAAGACATCCGCACTGGTTTTGGCGGCGGGATCAAGCTTCATGATCTTTGGCTTGCTTTCAAGCTTGGAAAATGTCGCAAAAAGCTGACCCTGATCAAAGAAGCCCCCGGTGAAACTTCCGCTGCCCAGAGCTCTTTCACCGGTCTCCACATTCCAGATGCCGCCGCTGGTGCGGCCTGAGGCCGCTAACCATTTGCCATCGGTGGAAAATCCTGAAGCACTCAGGCCGGGCAACGGGCTGGGCGGCAATTGGACTGTCGCGACGGGCTTTTTATCAGCGAGACTGTAGAGGGTGATGCGTCCGCCCAACTCTTCGCCGGCAATCGTCTTGTCGTAGATTGCCAGTGCCGGCGTCTTATACCCCATAGCGAGCTGCTTGAGCTCGAGGTCAATGGCGGCGATGGGCTGCATGGCCGCCGGGGTTATCAGGACGTAGGGACCCTTCGGCGCGGCAATCATTCTTCCCCGCAACTGGTAGCCGTTGATCTCCAGGGGAAACTCGCTGATCAGTTCTCCTGAAGGAAAGCGGACCAGGGACGAGCGCGCGGGATGATCGGGATTAAAGCCGGCAATCCGGTCGGGACCCATGAAAACAAAACTGGTGCATACGATCTGCTTGATGCTGCCCGGAACGCGGATCTCGCGCTTCGCTTCCAGATCGTAACCAATAGCCTGCCCTGGCACGTCGGTAAATTGGTTCTTCTTGAAATCCAACGTGGACGACTGATTGGCGCCCAGAACGAAGTAGTGGCTGTCCGGGGAGAATGCCATGCTGAAACGGGGATAACGGGCCGTGAAGTACTGGATACCGACTCCGAGCTGCAGCTCCGACCGGGCATAGATCGTCTGGGTAAAGAGAACCGCGCTGGTGGCGACGTCAATCAACTGGACTTCATAGTCGTCCTTGCGCCGCCGGGCGCAGGCTAAGACTTTGCCGTCAGGGGCTACGCTGGTGGCCAGACATCGGCCGGGCAGAGATACGGCATGGACCGAGGTCCGCTGGCGTGTTTCGATGTCCCATTTTTCAACTCTGAGTTCGTCGTCGTGGAAGACCACGGACCGCGAATCGCTGGTGAACTGCCCCCACTGGGCCCCGAGCGCGTCGATTCGAAACAAAGGCGCCAGCGGTTCCCGGCTCAACACAAAGATGCTGCTTTCATCCTGGGCGAGAAGATACCGTCCGTCCGGGCTGAATTGCAGGTATTCCAGGCTGCCCCGCAGCGGAGGTCGCAGCGTGACTTTGCTCACGATACCGGTGACTTGTTCCTTCCGTTCCAGGCGGCGAGCGCCGACGACAGCCTTTTGCCATTCCACGAAGTGTGCCGGCGAATTCGCGGAAAGGCCCGCCACGCACTGCGCCGGCAACGGCTCCGCTTTGTTGATGAGCAAGCGTACTCGCTTGCTGTTGGGGTTGGTGGTGCCAAAGAAATCGGTCAGGAAATTACCCGTCTTACGCTTGTTTTCCGTCAGGCGGTCAAAGAATTCGGCGAGCCGCGCAGGCTGATAGCCTGTCCGCGTCATGACGTAGATGCCGATCCGGTCCGCAATCTGTTGTTCATCTTCGCCGCGCTCTGCGTCCCGAAGCGCCGAACTTTTCTTGCGCCAGGTGTCCTCAAACTGGTTCCACTTTGCGTAGATGTCGCTGCGATCGCCCACTTGTTGCACGTCGAGCACCTTGCGGAACCAGCGGGTCGCGTCGATGGCGACCTGGTGGGTGGCGATGTGGCCGATCTCGTGACCCAGCAAGCCGGCCAGTTCGTCTTCATTTTTCAAAAAAGCGATCAGCTGGCGGGTGACGTAAACCCGCGACCCGCCCAATGAGAACGCATTGTTGACCGGAGCATCGATGATGTAGAAGCGATACTTTCTTTCCGTAGCAGGCAATTGCGCGAGCATGCGCTCGCCCATCTTCTGCAGGTAGTCACCTTCCGGGTCTTCAACCGTGTTGTAGCTCTTTACCGCCTGTTCATCCAGAATCTCCCCGAGCCAGGCCTCCTGCTGGGCGTTGAAAATGTTCTTTTCCTTATCGATCTTGAAAGCGGGAGGCGCACAGGGATCGGCAGACTGCTGACCGAACAATGAAACTGGCAGGGCCAGTGTAAGAGCGAGCAAAAAACATGTCCGGCTGAAGATAGGCATGGTGAGACCCCAGCCAGCACTCGAGCTAAAAGGCTGGCGGAAGGGAGTTTATTCCAAACCCGGTTGCCAGTCCATTCTGGACGTGCCGGCGTCTTAGTAAAGAAGAGTAAAACCGCTGGTCACGGGGTCTGCTTGTGCTTATACTTCCATCCGCCTAAGGAACAGGCATCGCGGGTCCCGCGGACTTTAATCACGTTTCTTCGCGCAAGCAATTTTCAGATTCTTCCGCTTCAGGAGGCTGGTATGAAGAAGTGCGTTCTGTCCCTGTTACTGCTTTGGACCACGTTGGCCGCGGCTGAGGTCAAGCTGTTGCGGCATCCCGATTATCACAACGGCAAAGTAGCGTTCAGCTATCTGGGCGACATCTGGGTCGCCAACGAGGACGGCAGTAACCCGCAGCGTTTGACCGTCCACAAAGCGCGCGACATCTATCCGCGCTTTTCGCCCGACGGCAAGTGGATTGCCTTCTCTTCCAACCGCTACGGCAACTATGACGTTTTTGTAATCCCCGCCGAAGGCGGCCCGGCGAAGCAGTTGACGTTCCACTCCGCCAACGACCTGGTCGTGGGCTGGAGCGCGGACAGCAAGAAGATTCTGTTCCAATCCTCGCGCGGCCTGATGTATCCGGGAATCCCGAACCTCTACGAAGTTACGCTGACAGGCGGGTTGGAGCAGGCGGTCCCTAGCGACTGGGGATATTGGGGCAGCTATTCCCAGGACGGCAGCAAGCTGGCTTTCAACCGCCATCCCATGGTGTGGTGGCGCCAGCATTATCGCGGCAGCTACGCCGCCGATTTGTGGGTGATGGACGTCAAGTCCAGGAAGTTCACTCACCTCTTGGACGGCGACTACAAGGGCAACTACTTCTGGCCCATGTTCGCCTCCGACGGGTTTATCTATTTCGTTTCCGACCGCCTGCCCGACGAGAGCCACATCAAGCCCGGCAGCCGCGAAGTTCTCAAGAGCACGAACAATATCTGGAAAATTCCCGAAGGCGGAGGCAAGGCCGTACAGGTGACGCATCATGCGAGCGGCCGGCTGTTTTTCCCCTCCGTCTCAAGCGACGGCAAGACCATTGTGTACGAACAAGACTTCGTGATCTGGAAACTTGACGTCAAAACCGGCAAATCTACGCCGATCAAAGTCAACATCGTTTCCGATGATAAGGAAAACTCGATCGAGACCATCACGGTCCGGAATGAGACGGAAGGATACGATCTTTCGCCCAGCACCAAGCGCGCGGCGGTTTCCGTGCACGGGGAGATCTTCACCGTGGCCACCGACCGTGGCGATATCCAGCGCGTGACCCAATCGTTCTCACGGGAAGGCGGACCGGCGTGGTCGCCGGACGGCAGGCTGATCGCGTTCATCTCCGACAAGTCGGGCCGGGAAGAAGTTTGGATGGCCCATGAGGACGGCACCGGCTTGAAGCAACTTTCTTCAGGTGACGGCGAGAAGTCCAACATCCAGTGGGCGCCGGATTCGAAAGCTCTGATCTATTCCGGTTCTGACCACAAGCTCTACCGCTTCGACCTTGACGCCGGCAAAGCGACGGTGATCGCCAGCGGTGAGGCCAGCAACATCCAAGGCGCAAAGTTTTCTCCTGACGGCAAGTGGGTGGCCTACTCGCGTCTGGACCATGACCTCCGCCCCCACGTGTACATCATTCCCGCAACAGGAGGTACGGAAAAGCGCGTCGGCAATTCTGACCTGTTGTTCAGCGAGACTGCTCCGCTATGGACACCGGACGGCAAGCGGTTGCTTTTCGCTGCTGGCCTGGCGCAAGCAGGGAGCGCTACGCTGCGCCGTTCGTTCGTGCAACTCTACAGTGTTTCCCTAGCGAAAGAAGAGAAGAATCCCACCGACCGCGGCGTGGACGACGAAGAACAAGCCCAGGCTGCGGAGAAGCTGGAACGGCAGCGGACGGCGCAAGCCCGCGGGGAAGCTCCGAAGCCGGAGGTCAAGATTGACTTTGACGGAATCACGCGCCGTTCCCGCCAAGTGTCACACTTGAGCGACAACATCACGACCGCCGCGGTTTCGCCCGACAGCCGCACCTATGCGTTCGTGTCGGTGGCCGATGAAGACGGGCGGCCGACCGCCACGCTGTACACGATTCCTGAAGACGGAACCCAGGCTACGGTCATCACCGTCAATCGCGGCGCCGAAGGAGAGGGTGGTGGCGGCGGAGGAGGATTTGGAGGGGCTCAGATCTCTTCACTGAAATTCTCCAAAGACGGACGCAGCATTTTCTTTATGGGAACGCAGGGACTGTACGCCGTTGATCTACCGCAGTCGGCGACCAATGCCACAGGTGGACGAGGCGGCGCCGGCGCTTCCGGTGCGGGTCCTGCAGCAGCTGGAGCGCGGGCTGAACCTCGTCGCGTCAGCTTCACGGTCCACGTTGAAGTCGACCATCATGAGGAATGGAAGCAAGTGTTTAATGAGAGCTGGCGAGTAATGAAGCATCGCTTTTACGACGCCGACATGCATGGCGTCGACTGGGCGAAAGTGAAAGATGTCTATGAGCCGCTGATGGAAAACGTGGCGGACCAGGAAGAAATGCACAACGTAGTCAGCCAGATGATCGGCGAGCTGAACGCATCTCATACCGGAATCGGCGCAGCGCCCAGCGCCGAGGAACGCGACCGCATCGCGCAGACGCGGTTTCCCGGCTTCGAGCTCGAACCTGATGCTTCCGGATATTACCGTGTCTCTTACGTCTACAAAGATGGGCCGGCTGACAAAGACTATGTCAACATCAGCGTAGGCGATTACGTTCTGGCGGTGGACGGCCATGAACTGAAGTCCGGGGACAATTACTGGAAATACTTCACCACGGCCCGCGGAGAAAAACTCATCTTCACGGTCAACTCCAAGCCGGAGCCGGCAGGCTCCCGGCTGGCCAAGGTGCAGCCGGCCAGCGCGGGAGCTTACACCACAATGCAATACGAGCGCTGGGTGGTGGACCGCAAAGCCATGGTGGCCAAGTTGTCCAACGGAGAAATTGGCTACCTGCACATCCGTTCCATGGACGCGCCGTCACTCCGCCGCTTTGAGCGCGATCTGGTCGAGAACCACGACAAGAAGGCGCTCATCATTGACCAACGTTTCAATCCGGGAGGCGGCATTGACCAGGAGTTGCTGGAAATCCTGAGCCAGCGCCAGTACCAGGTTACCAAGCAACGCGACTCGGTGCAGATCACGCGGCCGCAGCAAGGCTTCTTCGGGCCAATGGTGGTGATGGAAAACGAACGCTCCACCAGCGACGCCGAAGTTTTCCCTGACGGCTTCCGCACGCTGGGCCTGGGAAAGGTCGTGGGTAAGACCACCTACGGCGCGGTGATCGGCACCGGCGCATACCGGTTGCTCGATGGCTCCAGCATTCGCACCCCCGCCACCGGCTTGTGGAGCGTGAAGGGTTACAACCTTGAGAACTACGGCGTGCCGCCGGATGTGGAAGTGGACAACACGCCGGATGACTTTCTGGCGCAGCGTGACGCCCAGCTCGAAAAGGCGGTTGAGGTCTTGAAGGGCGACATCAAGAACAAAAAGCCTGAGGTGAAAACGGCATCAGGCAACAACTAGAGTTTTCTTTTCCTCGCGAGGGCGGCAGCAAATGCCGCCCTTATCTTTTTACCATTTCTTATTTGCAGGGCGGTTCGCTGCTATGCTCGGCAAAGAGATCCTTCGACTCGCTGTGCTCGCTCAGGATTTTGCCTGCGGGCTCCCGCTTCCCACCCCAGCACGCGAAAACCGCGCGTGCCGGGACCCCGGCTTCGCTCACGCCCGCAAAGCGGTTCAAAAAAGTTGCGAGAAATTTGCGCGCAATGGATAACAGTCTTTATGCTCAACAATCCAACTTTGCAAAACTAAACCGACTAAAGTTCTCCCCGGGGTTTTTACAGGTAGAAGAAAAAGCACAGACCTGAGCCGGTTGTGAAGTTGAGCAAGTGGTGATCGGGGCTGGCTCGATAAGGAGGACTTATGAATCGTTTCAAGATGTTGCTGATCGGAGCGGCGTTGATGACGGTTGGGTCCGCGTTAGCCACGGCCCAACCCTACGATCACGATTGGCGCGGCCGCGAAGATCGCGCAGAATATCGTGGGGCTGATGACCATGACCGGGGCTGGCACAAGGGCTGGTACAAGCATCGCGGGGACAGCGATGACCGGCGATTCTTCCGCGACCGGGACGATTGGCGTTTCTATCGCGATCGGGATGAACGCAGATTCTTCGTTGATGGTGACGACCGGCGTTTCTTCGACCGGGACGACCGCAGATTTTTCGTCGGCGAGCGCCGCTTCTTCAACGGCTACTACTGGACGTGGGACGGCGACCGGTGGTGCCGCCGTGACGGACGATTCGTTGTTTATTTCCGGTTTTGATTCCCGCAGCTAATCAAAGCCGGGGCTCTCGAGGGCCGGGCGGAACATGCAACCACATGTTCCGCCTTTTGCGTCTTCAGCACTCAGCAGTCAGCACTCAGCATTCAGTCCCTTGAACTCCACCATGCCTAGAAGGCGGTCACGGCGAGAAAAAATGCATGCGGGCTGAATGCTGATTGCTGAATGCTTAGAGCTCAAGCTACGGACTCGGTGCCGGCTCTTTGGAAAAGTGGAAGGGCTGAGGACGATACCCGCTGCGGGTTCGAATACGGTATTTTTTCCCGGCATCGCCATGCAGTGTGACTTTGATCGCGCGCCAGCCCCGGTTGGGATTGGGCTGGGGATAATAGCTGAGAGCATAGAGATGGGCGACGTCGTCGCGAATGGAATCAAAAGCGATTCTTTGGTCGTGCCAGCTCCTGGTGAAATACGCGCGCCCGCCGGTGGCTGAGCTCATTTGCCGGAAGATGGCGGCGGAAACGGGATCGATCGCGGCGTGCCGGGTGCTGACAACGTAGATCGGGACACCTGTCGACTGCGCCAGCTCGCCAATGTCTTCCGGCGTGACCATGCTGGCTTCGTCAGGGCCGTTGGAGAAGATGACTAGAACTTTTCTGCCGGGGAATTGGCCGGCATCACGCAGCGTCAGCAGCAGAGCGTTGTACAGGGCAGGCTGGTCGCCGGCAACCGTGGATCTGACCCCGCGCAAAACCTGCTCACGATCGGAGGTGAGCGCAGCAGCGCGGTAGAGATTGCGGCTGTAAGAATAAAAAGCCACGCGCTCCGGGCTGTCCAGGGACTTCACAAAATCAGCGATGGCGTCCTGCGCCAACGCGAAGCTGTGGTACATGTAGTTGCTGGTGTCGAAGAGTACAAAGACGTTGGCGCCTGCGAGCACAGTCTGATTCGGTTCAGGCCGAACTTCACCGGTTGTGGGGTCAACCGTCATTT
The DNA here is from genome assembly GCA_035316085.1 of Candidatus Angelobacter sp. Taxonomy (GTDB): domain Bacteria; phylum Acidobacteriota; class Terriglobia; order Terriglobales; family Acidobacteriaceae; genus Angelobacter. The sequence goes on along the minus strand of DATFXI010000124.1, from coordinate 4,040 downwards.
GCGGTTCGTTACCTTCACCGAACGAAGCGATTTTTTGGCCGATGCTGTCCTCGCTGATCGCAAAATCACTGGGACGAAGACCGGTTACGTAGTGGCCCTTGCTGTCGGTGACCGCTACATTGAGTTGCACCAGGTTTACTTCCACCCGCAACATGGGCTTTTCGGCCTGTTGCTGTGCCTCCACACGCCCGCCTACGGCGGGCGGAAAAGCAGGAAAGACAAACGAAACCAGCCAGAGCAGCAGGAGGGGCTGTCGCAATCGCGTTAGCATATGTTTTCCTCTTCTCAAGTTCTTCGTGGCCCGAGTGGTTTACTCAATGCAAAAGCGGTGCCGCTGACTTCGGCAACGGAACCAGCTTGCCTTGGCGAAACTCATCGCCGGTTTCGCGCATGGCGCGCGGGACTGCCATCCAATCCTCCAGATTGGTGGCGAACAGGCGCTCCACCATGCGATGCGTCAGCTCAGGCGCCAGACGATTCAACATCACTGGGGGATACCCTTGTTCATCGGCCAGGCGCGCCCAGTAAAGATTGTTGGAGTCCCAGCACTCAGCCATCAAGCGGCTGGAATATCCCATGAACATGGGCAGGGGCTTGACGTTGAGCAATTCGCGAGCATAGGTGTGCGCTAGCGCGGGATGGGGCACGCCGAAATCGGCTGCAATCCGGTCCCAGCCGGCTTCGGCAGGATAGTCGCGCACCAAGCTGTCCAGCTCCTTAGCGGTGGCGCTCCCCGGCTCGGTCTCTGCGGGATGTCTTCGGCGGAATTCGGCGGCAAGGAAGGCAGTCTCGCCCGGCAGCAACCGCGGGAGCAGTGCCTCCGTGCGTCCTTCGCGAAGAGCCGCCTCGATCTCAGCTACCCGTTGTGGCAGCATGCGGTCGGAAAGGATCTCCAAGACTACGCGGCGCAGTTTTTCATCGCCGGCGGCTGCTGTCACCAGTTCTTCTCCGGCGCGCTGATAGAGGGCCGCGGCGTGCAATTCATTCTGCGTGACGCCCCAAAACCGCGGCACCACCGCGCTGGTCAGCAGGGTGGGGACAAAGTCCTCCCAAATGAGCGACTGAACGTTGTCCGGAACGATGAAATTCTGCTCGAGTTCAGCCAGGGCGTAAGGGAGCCCGGAGAGCGATCCTGCCAGATGTCCGCCGCTGTTGGCGCCAAGCACGGTGACCCGCCGCGCGGTGCTCCAGGGCTGCTCCCAGGAAAGGCTGGATCTTTCCGTGTAGTCGTGAGAGCGGACAAAGACCGCATTGTTGGCGAGCATTTGCGCTCCCGGCGGGTCGTAGTACGTGTAGTTCAGTCCCACCAGGGTGTCACGGAGAAAGGGAGCGAGCCGGCCGCGGGCTTCCGCACGCTCCTTGGGAGTTCCCGACTTGATGATCTTCTGCATGTCGGTCTTTGTCTGCAGAGTGGTGTGACGGACGTCGGACTTCTCGCGCCCAGCCTGAATGTCTTCCAGGCTGCGGTTGAAGATGGGACGCGGCAACTCGAATTCGCGAAGCTGTGTAGCCAGCGACAGCAGGTCTTCCACATTGGCTTTGCCTTCACCCAATCCGGAAGCCAATGCGAACAGAGTGTCGAGCGAGACCAGGCGCTGCGCGTCCATGACCGAGCTCATTTTCTTGGCCAGTTCCTCTTTTGTCTGTTGCGCTGCGGGAGTGACCAGATTGGGGCCGGCCAACAAGCTGATAAGTTCGTCTTGGGTAAGGTCAGCGCGGCCGGCGGCAGCAGACATCACAACCCGCAGCGACGCGCGGCCGGCGTCAAAAAGCTGTGTCGGCGATTGCACTCCGGCGAATGCGGCGATGGCATGCTGCCAGGAGTCGTTCAGATCCTGGTTGGAAATCTGCCCCTGCCGGGCCAGGATTTGCCACAGGCCAAGGACCGACTGGAAAATGCCGATGGCATTGGCCCGCACTGTTGCCAGAGAAATATTGTCCAGAGCGTCCGCGGCATTCAAAAACGCTGTGATGGATTGATCGTTCAAACCGGGAAACTCCGAGAACACGACATATTGGTCGCCGAGGCGCGGAAAATGTTCTGCCAGCAGACGGGCAACCTCGGGACTCAAGCGCTGCTGCGCCGGCCGCCGGCGGTCGATTTCGCTCACCGACAGATATGCTTCCACCGGACCGTCCCTTCGCAAGTCGCGCGACAGTGCGAACAGGCCTTCCAGCATTTGCTGGGGATCGTTCCAGCTAGCGGCGCGCCTGGCCCACTCGCGATCCCGCTTGCTCAAGCGGTTATGGACGAAAACGCCCTTCCATATTTGCAGGTCTCCGGGAACGGCCACATGGCCGGAGTCCAGTGGCAGCCGCGTGGTAAGCAGCCAAAAGCCTGCGCCCGACCGCAGGACGCCTCGCGCCGAGCCGGGAACGACATCGCCGCCGCGCAGCGCCGCGTAATTGCGCGTCAAGCGACGCGTCTCCGTGAGATAGGCTTGCTGGTCGGAGCCGGCGTGGGCCAGAGCGTCAAAATACGCGGCCAGCCATCCCGCGTCCCGCGTCATCAACTGATTGACAAATTCTCCCGGGGAGTGAGGAGACACACCCACCAACTCCGCCCAAGCCTCCTCGGCGGAAGCACCTCCCGGTACCAGCACCTTGCCGGAACGTATACAGAGATGGCTGCCGTAAAAATCTAGGACATTGGCGTAGCGGACCAACTTGGGAAGTCCGATTGACTTTCGCACCCCAACTGCCGTATCGCTGTCCATGGCGCCTAACGCTGAGTAAAGGCGCGCCACTGACTTGCTGTTCAAAAGAACGTCAACCAGATCAGAGTTGTTGCTCCTGGACTTCACATTCTCAGTGAACTCAGCCCAGTCGTTCAGCGCGAACAGCACCGGCACCCGAGACGAGGCATACGGAACTGCAAAAGGCTTCCCCTGGCGCAGCGCTTCTTCCAGTTGCGCCAGTGGGAAACCGGAATTGATGGTGAGGAAAGCTCGTGAAGCATCGTTGACCTGCACGGCGGTTTCCGGTCCACAGCCCTGGCGGAGCTGGTAGCCCAGCAAGGTCAGCAAGGGATGAGCATCTTCACAACTGGAAACGCGGATAACAGAGTCCTGTCCGGCAAGTGCCGCCAACTCTCTGGCCTGATGCACGTACAGCCGGAGTTGAACCAGATACTCGGTAGGCTTTGCGCCTTGGTAGCCTCTGGCTGTCATTTCGTGCGACAGAAGTGTAAGGATTTCCTCCGGCGATGCCTTCGTACTGATGCCGGCCATGCGCTGGAAAGAGCGCAGCGGTCCCGGAATCAACGTCTCAGAAGGAGGCTGTGCCGTGGGAACGTTTGCGGGAAGCCGTGGCGCATCGGACGAAACTGCGCTCTGCGGAGCAGCGCGCAGCCCAACAGATAATGCAACCACCAGTACGGATGCGCAAAGGGAAGATTTCATTGCGTGCCTTCTCCGGCGCCTAGACTTGAGCGCCTGACACAATAAATCATGAGTCTCAAGAAATCAAAGACCCTTTTATAAGGGATGCGCGTGTGTCAGGAATACACAACCGCGCAAAAAAGGCGGAACATGCCGCTCATGTTCCGCCTTTCCGCTTGTGAATCCGCTATTGTTTGAGGAAGGTTCCGGCAGTGACCTGAAAACTGTCTGGTTCGATAAACACGACCCGCGAGCTGCTGGCCATGTAGAAGATGATGTTCACCGGGCCGGCGGCCGTGTTGAGCGTTCCCGTGCCACGTCCATTGGGCGAGACGGCATAGGTTCCGCTGAGCGCCAGGCTTCCCGCGAGCCCTCCTGCATTGTTCAAATCCAGCGCCCCCGAGAGGCCGCCGGTTCCAGTAGCGGTGAACTGCGCTACGGCGTCAACTGCGCCGGCGCCGTTTACCCCGCTATAGTTCAGCCCGTACGTACCGCTGATGGATCCGTTCGTAAACGGCGTGCCGGTTTGCGAAAACGCTACTCCGGTAGAAACATTCGTAATGTCGGTCCCCAGCAACTGCAAGCCGCCGGTCGAAGGATAGAAAATGAAATGCTGCGCCGCTGCGCCGTTGATGGTCGCAGTCCCGCGGCCGCCGGTAA
>DATFXI010000123.1:0-3438 GCA_035316085.1 Candidatus Angelobacter sp. | reverse complement strand
TGTTCGACGCGCTCAATCCTTTCGGCGCCATGGAACCAGACTTCAGCTCCGAAATCATCAACGGCAATGTTGGCGGACCGTTAAGCAAGAGTGCGTCCTATTTCGTCAGCTTAGAGCGGCGCAACATTCACGATGCGGCAGTTGTCAGCCCGAACGCGTTCTCGAGCGCTGGCCTGCAGCCGGAACCAGTGCTCAACCCACGCGTGCGCACCAACATCAGCACGCGCCTGGATTACCAGCTCCGGCCCAGCAACACGCTCATGGTGCGCTACCAGTTCACCAAGAACGATGAGGAGAACAATGGTGTCGGCCAGCTGTCTCTGCCGTCGCTGGCTTTGAACCAGCATGTGACCGAGCACCAAATTCAGATCAGTGACACCCAGGTCCTCAGCCCGCGCGCTGTGAATGAAACGCGTTTTGAGTGGGAGCACGAAAACAACAGCCAGAATTCGCTGACCTTGACGCCGACCATCACCGTGCTGGGCACGTTTACCGAAGGTGGCAACCCACAGGGCATGAGCCACGTCATCTCCGATCACTTCGAGCTCCAGAACTACACTTCGCTGAACCTGGGTAAGCATTTCATTCGCTTCGGCGGGCGGCTGCGCACCACCGCGAACTCCACCACGTCCACTCAGAATTTCAACGGGACGTTCACGTTTGCCGCCACCATCGACCCCATCACTAAGCAGCAGACAGCCAACGCCCTCCAGAATTTCCAGGCAGGGAAGCCCAGCCAGTTCAGCATGATCGTGGGAAATCCGCTGGTTGAGAACACTTTTGTGGATGCCGGTTTCTACGCCGAAGACGATTGGAGATTTCGTCCTAACATGACGCTCAGCTATGGTCTGCGCTTTGAAACGCAGACCGGAATCCAGGACCATGGGGACTTCGCGCCGCGCGTGGGTTTTGCCTGGGGTTTGGGCGGCAAAAAGAACGCCCCGCCCAAAACCGTCATTCGCACCGGCTTCGGAATTTTCTACGACCGTTTTGGCCAGAGCCTGATCCTAAACACGGAGCGGCTTAACGGCAGCCATCAGCAGCAGTTCACAATCTCAGTGGACCCAAAGACCGGGGCGAATCAGAGTACGTTGCAAGCGATCTATGCGGCGTATCCAGTCCTGCCTTCGGCCAGCAGCCTGGCTGCGGTCGGCACCACCACCTACACGCTTGCCCCCGACCTGCGCGCACCTTACACCATGCAGGCAGCGGCTTCGGTGGAACGTCAGCTCACCAAGACTTCCACCCTCACCGTGACGTATTTGCATTCGCAAGGCCTGCACCAGTTGTTCTCGTTCAACACCAACGCGCTGATCGCAAATCCGACGCCGGCCTATGAATATGTCTCGGAAGGAGTTTTCCGGCAGAACCAGTTGATTACCAGTTTCAACATGCGCATGGGAGCCAAGCTAAGCCTGTTCAGCTATTATTCGCTCAGCTACGCCAACAGCGACACCTCGGGCGCCAGCAGCTTTCCTTCGAATCCTGCCCTCGGCATTGCCGCCGACTACGGCCGTGCCGCCTTTGATGTCCGCAACAGACTATTTTTTGGCGGCACCATCTCCCTTCCCCATGGCTTTCGAGTAAGTCCATTTCTGGTGGCCAACTCCGGTCCGCCGTTCAACATCACCACCGGCAATGATTTGAACGGCGACTCTATCTTCAATGACCGTCCGGCGCTCGCTACTAGCGCTACCGCGGCGGCCGACCTGCACGTGACGCCCTGGGGCAACTTTGACAGTGCGCCCGCTCCCGGCGATCCCCGCATTCCCATGAATTTCGGGACCACGCCGGCGCAGTTCACTGCGAATCTGCGTTTGAGTAAAACCTTTGGCATCGGGCCCAAACTGCAGCCCACGGCTGACAGCAGGCAGCCGCAGGGCGGGCAACAGGGCGGACAGCGCGGCGGCGACGGCCGCGGTCCCGGTGGGGCGGGCGGCGGTGGTCGTGGTCCTGGCCCTGCTGGTGGTGGACCCGCGGGCGGAGGCCCTGGCGGCGGTCGCGGCCCAGGTGGTCCCGGCGGGCCCGGCGGAATCTTTGGCGGAGAACGTTCAGCCCAGCGCTACAGCCTGACCTTCAGCGCCAATGCTCGCAACCTTTTCAACAAAGTGAACGCTGCGCCGCCGATCGGCAACCTCAGTTCGCCCCAGTTCGGCACCTCGACGGCGCTCGCCGGCGGCGTGTTCAACACGCAGTCGGCCAATCGGCGTATCGATTTCCAGGTGATCTTCGCGTTTTAAACAAGCAATTAGCAGTTAGCAATTAGCACAGCCAAAGCCGGGCAGACAAATTCTCTTCGAGCCCTGCTCTGGCTTCCAACTTTAGTTGCGCTAACTGCCAATTGCTATTTGCTAATTGCATTTTTTATGCTGGCTGCAGATTGGCTGCCAAGGCATGGGCTTTGTTGCCGCCGTCAGTGCGGGCGACCTCCAGCGCGCTCTCCACGCGGTTGATGGCTTCGGTGACGATGTCTACGGCGTCGAAGGTTTCCTGCAGCACAGTTTCCGCAATGCCTACGCTGATGGGCGGGTTGCGGTCGGTGCCCGGGACCTTGATTGAGGATAGGACCTTGCGCATCTTGTCCACGACTAGAAAAGCGTTCTTCTCCGTCGTGTCTGACAGCAAAAGAGCGATGCTGCTCAGATCATAGCGTACGGCCACGTCGTTCTGGCGGATGTGCGACGCCAGGCTCTGGCTGATCTGCTGCATCATGTTCTCCGTCTGGCCTTCCCCGATCTCTTTCAACAGCACTGAGGCTTTGCCGAAATGCATCAGCATGAGCGTAAGAGGTGTTTTCTGCTGCATGGAGCGCCGCACCTCTGAGAGTAGTACGTCGAGATAGGAAGAGCGCTTCAGCAGTCCTGACTTCTCATCGGTCACAGCCAGGGTCTTCATGAGGGTGCGCAGGCGGGCATTGCTCACGGCCAGCGCCATCTGTTCGGCGATGGTGCGCAGCACCACGATGTCAGTCTGCTGCCATTGCCTCGGCGTGCACTGCTCTAGGATCAGAATGCCGGATTGCTCCCCGGAATCCATCAGCGGTACCGCCAGCAACGATTCGATGCCCAGAGCCTTGATGTTTTCGCGCGCCGTTTCCAATTCCGGGGCCGTCTTGGCATGGGTAATGGAGACCGGGCCGTTGGCGGCCAGCGGTTGCGTCAGCGCGATCAGCTTTACGATGGACATTACGTCCGACTGCTTGGTTCCGGGGGCGCAATACTCCAGCGCCGCCGAAGGCGGCTTGCCCACCGTACATAATCCGGCGATGCAGCGGCTGGCATGGAAGTGCCGGCCAATTTCGTTCACCGCGGAAAACAGCACGCTCTTGACCGTGGCCTGCCGGTAAATGTTGCGGGTGATTTCCGTGACCCTGGCAAAATTGTCAACTGCGTTCTCTTCAAATGCCGCGGGCGGTGCGGAAGCCGCAGGCTGCTTTTT
>DATFXI010000122.1:0-8917 GCA_035316085.1 Candidatus Angelobacter sp. | reverse complement strand
ATCGCAAGTTCAGTTCGCACGGCAGTGGGTAAAGCGCCCAAGGGAGCGTTGCGCGCTACGCGTCCAGACGATTTGGCAGCAGTTGCCATCAAGGGCGCGCTCGAGCGCCTGCCGCAGCTCAATGCCAAGGAGATCGAGGATGTGATCATCGGCTGCGCCACGCCTGAGGCCGAGCAAGGCATGAACGTGGCCCGCATTGCGTCGCTGCGTGCCGGGCTACCGGTGGAAGTTTCGGCCATGACCATCAATCGCTTTTGTTCGTCGGGGCTGCAGGCCATCGCGCTGGCGGCGGATTCGGTGATGGCTGGCCGCGCCGAGGTGGCCATTGGCGGCGGCACAGAATCCATGTCCATGATTCCCATGGGCGGCAACAAAGTCTCCGTCAATCCCTGGCTGGTGAACAACTATCCTGATGCGTATCTCTCTATGGGGCTGACCGCGGAACGGCTGGCCAAGCGCTTTGGCATTACGCGCGAGCAGGCGGACGAATTCTCACTCAACAGCCACAAGAAGGCCATGGCCGCCATCCAGGCGGGCAAGTTTGAAGATGAGATCGTGCCAGTGCCGGTGAGCTTTACCACGCCGAACGGTGCCAAGCCCATACGGACCGAGATCACCTTCAAAGTGGACGAGGGGCCGCGCGCCGACACGTCGCTGGAGGCGCTGGCCAACTTGAAGCCGGTATTCCATGCCAAGGGCGCGGTTACAGCGGGGAACTCGTCGCAGACTTCTGACGGCGCCGCCGCCGCTGTCGTGATGTCTGCCGACAAAGCCAAACAGCTCGGCATCCAACCCATGGCACGCTTCTTGGCGTTCGCCACCGCCGGCTACCTGCCCGAGGAAATGGGCCTGGGGCCAGTGTACGCAATCCCCAAAGCTTTGAAGATGGCCGGGCTGAAGCTTGACCAAATTGATGTGATCGAATTGAACGAAGCGTTCGCCGCACAGGCGCTTTCCGTCATCAAAGAGGCTGGACTCGATCCTGCGAAAGTCAACCCCAACGGTGGGGCGGTGGCGCTGGGACATCCTCTGGGCTGCACCGGGGCCAAGTTGACGGCGACCATCCTGCGCGAGCTGAAACGGCGGAATGGAAAGTACGGAATCGTGACCATGTGCATCGGCGGCGGCATGGGCGCGGCTGGGATCTTTGAGAATCTTCAATGAGCTCTTCACCACAGAGGGCACAGAGCACCACTGAGGGAACCGGGATCAATAAGATCACGGAAGCCATTATCGGTGCAGCGATGCGTGTCCATTCGGCGCTTGGCCCCGGTCTTCTAGAGAAGGCATACACTGCCTGCCTGGCGTACGAGCTACGGAAAGCCGGTTTTGATGTGCAAGTAGAAGTGGAACTCCCGGTTTTCTATGGGAGCGTGCGCATTGAGATAGGCTACCGCGCTGATCTGATTGTCAACGATCTTGTGATTGTTGAATTAAAGTGCGTGGAAAACATCATTCCTGTTCACGAGGCGCAGATCATTTCGTATCTGCGTTTGAGTAAGAAGAGCGTTGGCTTGCTCATCAATTTCCATGTTCGTCACTTGCGTGATGGCATTAAAAGATTTGTTGAGGGCAACGACTGGAACTGATTCTGTGTTCCTCTGTGTCCTCTGTGGTTAAAAAAGGAGAAACCATGGCGACGGTAGCTGTTCCTGACAAGACCAAGCTGGTCGGTGGAAGTTTTCTGATTGAAGAGCACTCGACTGACCAGGTTTTCACCGTGGAGGACCTGAGCGAAGAGCATTTGCAGATTGCTCAGACCACGGATGAATTCGCGAAGAACGAAATCCTCCCCAATGTAGAGAAGATCGAGCACAAGGAATTTTCGGTCACCCGCGAACTGATCCGCAAAGCCTGCGAGATCGGCATTGCCAACGTGGACATCCCTGAGCAATACGGCGGCTCGGACATGGACAAGATCTCCTCCTCGCTGATTGCTGAGCACATCGCTGTCTCCGGCAGCTTCAGCGTGAGTTTCGGCGGACACACTGGCATCGGTACGTTGCCCATCGTCTATTTCGGCACCGCTGAGCAGAAGAAGAAATACCTGCCCAAGCTGGCCTCAGGGGAATGGATCGCTGCCTATTGTCTTTCCGAAGGCACCTCCGCTTCTGACGCGATGAACGCCCGCACCAAAGCTGTTCTCTCGGCGGATGGCAAGGAATGGGTTTTGAACGGCGAGAAGATGTGGATCACCAACGGCGGCTTTGCCGACGTCTACATCATCTTCGCCAAAGTGGACGGCGAACATTTCTCTGCCTTCATCGTGGAGAAGACATTCTCCGGCTTCCAGGTAGGTGCGGAAGAAAAGAAAATGGGCATTCGCGGGTCTTCCACCACACCCATCATCTTGAACGATTGCCACGTGCCCAAGGAGAACCTGCTGGGTGAGATTGGCAAAGGCCATGTGATCGCGTTCAACATCCTGAACATCGGGCGCTTCAAGCTGGGTGCGGGTGTGATTGGCGGCGCGCGCAACTCACTCAACAATTCTCTCGGCTACGCCAAGCAGCGCAAAGCTTTCGGCAAGCCACTCACCGATTTCGGCATGATCAAAGAAAAGCTGGCGCACATGGCTGTGGGCGTGTACACCGGCGAATCGATGTCATACCGCACCGTGGGCATGATCGAAGCGGCGCTGTCCGATATCGACAAGAACGCCGCCGATGCTTACAAGCAGATCGCCAAAGGCATTGAGGAATACGCGGTCGAGTGTTCGATCCTGAAAGTTTGGGGCTCGGAGATGATCGACTTCGTGGTTGACGAGACCGTGCAGATTTACGGCGGCTACGGCTTCGTCGAGGAATATCCCGCGGAGCGGGCATACCGTGACGCCCGCGTTAACCGCATCTTCGAAGGTACCAACGAGATCAACCGCATGATCATCACCGGATGGCTGCTCAAGCGGGCCATGAAAGGCCAACTCGCACTCATGCCGGCAATCAAGAAGCTAACCGACGAGATCATGTCCGGTGCCACCGCTGAGCCGCTCGAAGGCCCGCTGGCTGCCGAGCGGACGCTGGTCGCCAACGCCAAGAAAGCCGGCCTCATGCTGGCCGGCGGTGCGGCGCAGAAGTACATGATGGACCTTGAGAACCAGCAGGAAATTCTGGGCGCCGTGGCTGACATGGTGATTGAAACCTTCGCGATGGATTCCACAGTGCTGCGCACGCGGAAGCTGATCGAGCGGCAGGGCGAGGCCAAGTCGCAACTGGCGATCGCCATGTGCCAAGTCAGCTTGGCTAAGTCCATGGACAGAATCGAAGCTGCGGCGCGCAAGGTTGTGGCCGCGGTCGCCGAAGGCGACATGCTGCGCACGCAGCTGGTCATCCTGCGCCGGCTGTTCAAGTACGAGCCCTACAACGTGATTGCACTGACCCAGCAGATCGCCAACCGTTTGATCGAAGCCGGGAAGTTCATGACGGCGTAAATCTGCGCAATTCCTGAATCCCCAGGCGGCTGGCCAACATCTCTTGGCCAGCCGTGATTCTTTATGAACTCCGAATGTCTTCGCATTGCCGACCAACTACAAAGGGCTTTCGCCGGAGACCCCTGGCATGGTCCTGCGCTGCATGATTTGCTGAACGGCGTTACGCCACAACAGTCTGCCGCTCGCCCCGTCGCGTCCGCCCACTCCATCTGGGAACTCGTTCTTCACATTCAAGTGTGGGCGCACGCCGGATTTGAGGCGATTCGAGGCACTCCCCTACCGAAACTCTATGGCACGGAGAAGGATTGGCCGGCCGTTGCGGATTCGAGCGCCGAGGCATGGGCGGATGCCAAAGACAGTCTTTTCCAAACCGCCGATCGGCTAGCGCAGGCCATCGAGCAATTCAGCGACGCGCGCCTTAAGGAAACAGTCCCGGGCCGAAAGTATGACTTCTACTATTTATTCCACGGCATCGTTCAGCACAGCCTGTATCACGCAGGCCAGATCGCACTGCTAAAGAAGCAGGTCGCCCGCTCCTAGCCTTGTTATCAACTCCACTACAGGCCCTGACGTGGAAGGCGGGCGTTGGCGGTGAAGCCGACTTGCGCGCCGAGCCCGGGGTCCCCGGCGCGCGCGGTTTTCGCGGGTCGGGGTGGGAGTCGCGCGCATCAGGAGCAGAAGGATGACAGCCGAAGGAAAAACTGTGTAGCGGTTTGGAGCGAAGCGACAAGAATAATTAGGTCCGGCAGGCTTTGCAGTACCCGCCAATCTCCAGCCGTGCTACAACGATGCTGAAGTTGCATTCCTTGGCCACCGTCGTTTTCAGCTTTTCGAACAGTTGGCTTTCGAACTCGATGACTTTGCCGCAACGCAGACAGGTCATGTGCATGTGGTCGCGGCCGGTGCGGCGTTCGTAGAAATGACGCTCACCCTGCACGTGCATCAGGTCCAGCTCGTCAATCAGGCCCTGGCGCTTCAGCAAACCAATGGTGCGATAGACGGTAACCCGGTCCACCTGCGGATCGATGCGGCGTGCTTTGCGCAGGATCTGGGCGGCATCGAGATGCTGTTTGGCGGTTTCGATGATGCTCAGGATGGCGCGGCGCTGACGGGTGAGACGTATTCCGCGGTCCATCAACTGTGACTGTAAAAAACCTGGGGTTTCGGTCTGGGGCAGGGGCATGGGGTTCTCTCTTCTCTCCGCAATGCAGGCTTCGACATATTGTGCATCTTGTTGCAACTACTTTGCAACACAATATTATCCCAAATTCTTGACACGCTCCCCAGCAATACGTTTCAATGGTGATTGCTCATTTTAGATGCAACTCAGTTGCATATTGCTTGCCAGGGCCCCCAGTTCTTTAGCACGAAAGGCAGCGGTGACGAAAAAGGCCATCGCTGCCCTAGAATCTGCAGTTGTAACTGACTTGCAAAAGCTGCCAAACCTTTTGCTTTGGAGCATGCCAGCCTGTTTCTTGGGTTGTCGTGACGTACGTCACACTCATGCAACTGGGTTGCATTGTAGGATTTGGCCACGATGAGAAGGAAGAGTGAAATGCGCCAAAATGTTGGGCTGCCGTCCCCGGCTTGGGTTACCCCTGCCGCTATGCTGCTATTCCTACTCCTGACGCAGAGCAACGCCGCTCTTTGCCAGGAGCGGCCGTATTTTGTGACCTACTCGCAGAACATGGAGGAGCCCGGCAATCTCGAGGTCGCAACCAAGAACGCCATCGGCAAGCCGCAGGACGGAAACCGGTTTATGGGCGCCAACATGGAGTTCGAGTACGGAGTCAAGGCCTGGTGGACGTCGGAATTGTATCTCGACGGTGCCACGGCGGCCCACGACAGCACCATCTTCACCGGTTTCCGCTGGGAGAACCGGTTCCGCCCGCTGGCCCGCGAGCACTGGATCACTCCCGTCCTGTACGTGGAGTTTGAAAACATCAATGGCGCCGACAAGAGCCTGCTGGAAGTTGTGGGTCACGACGGCGCCGCCGACCTTAGCGATCCGCACGCTTTGGCTCGTCAGGAAAAGAAACGCGAGATCGAGCTCAAGTTGATCCTGGGCAGCAACTTCAAAGGCTGGAACGCGAGCGAGAACCTGATTTTCGAAAAAAATCTGGATAACAGCCCCTGGGAATTCGGCTACGCCGTCGGCGTGAGCCGTCCGCTGAAGCTGGCAGCCAGCGCCAAGAAGTGTAGTTTTTGCGCGCAGCGTTTTGCCGCTGGAGTGGAAATGTACGGCGGCCTGGGTGACCGCTACACACCGGGATTGCACGATACCTCGCACTACCTGGGGCCGACGATTAACTGGTCGGCACCTTCCGGTCTCACCCTGAGCTTTTCGCCGCAGTTTGGATTGAACGATCACAGCGTGGCCCGTATTTATCGCTTTGGTGTTTCCTACGAAATCAGCCGGGTGTTCGGCAGGATGGGCTTGCACGGCAGAGGAAACGGAAAAGTAGACGGAAAAGAGAGATGAAACGCAGGGTACCGATCGTTATGTTCTTGATTTTCTCGGCGGGCGTGCTCGCCGCCGCGGTAAGTGCCGACTGGCTAACGCAAGTCCCACCGCGCGACCGGCAAAAAAACAATCCGTATCACGACCAGCCACTGGCCATCCAGGCCGGCCGCTTGCTCTTTGAAGAGCATTGTGCCGAATGCCACGGTGAAAATGCGCAGGGAAAGAAGAAACGGCCTTCACTACGCACGCCAAGAATCCAGACGGAAGCGAACGAAGGCGAATTGCACTGGTTCCTGATCAACGGCAATATCCGTCATGGCATGCCCTCATGGTCCAAGCTTCCTGACCAGCAAATCTGGCAATTAGTGAGCTATTTGAAATCACTTAAAGCCGAAAACTAGCCGATCGAGCACATAAGAGATCTTTAATTTCGATTGCGCGCTGCCGGAGCCTTCTTTCGCCCCGGCTATCAAGTTCAACGGAATGACTGCCAGCTGTTCCTATTCGAAACCCTAATCAATGAGAAAGGGAAAACTGATGCGAATTCACCTTGACTGTGGAGGTGAGCAGCCTTATCGTGTTGCGCACGTGAGAACGGGGTGAGTCGCGAAACCCTTGCACGTCGGTGAAAAAGGGGATTTTCGTGGGTCCTCCGGTTTCGTGCTGAAGAGGCAGGCAGTTCGGTGTCTTTCCTCAATCTCCAAGGATCGGGTTCTGGCCACTCATACACGGGTGTGCGGTTCCCGAGACGATCCTTCAGCTTTCTGATCATCCGACTCCTGTGGCTTCTGCGCGGTCGGGGTTGTTTCGAATTTGAGTTTCAAGGAGGTTGAACCATGAGACGTTCATTCTTGGCACTAGCTCTTTTGCTGGCCGTCACAGTCGCCGTAAATGCGCAGACTTTCCGCGGCGCTATCAACGGCACAGTCACCGATCCGTCGGGCGCGGTGGTCCCGAACGCGAAAGTGAAGGCCACGGAGACCAAGACGGGTATCGATCACAATACCGTCACCACGGGTGACGGTCAGTTCGCGTTCCAGGACATCCCTGTGGGAACGTACCAGGTTACGGTGACGGCTTCCGGATTTGCGGTCTATACCGCGGACAAACTGAACGTGATCACCGGCACGATCTACACGCTGCCGGTCAAGCTCTCTGTAGCTAAGGGGACAACTACGGTTGAAGTTTCCGCCGCCGCGCTGACCGTGGACACCACTACTTCCACTCAGACCCAGACCATCGAGTCGCAAGTGGTGCAGGATATTCCCCTTAACGGGCGCGATTTCTCCCAGTTGATCGCGGTGAATCCCGGCTATGGGGGCTATTCCGTGGGCGGCTTCGGCTCCCTCAACGGGACGCGTCCGAACCAGATGAATTGGCAGATTGACGGCGTGGATAACAACGACTTCTGGCACAACATCCCCGCCGTGAATCAGGGCGGCGTCTCCGGCATCGCCGGCATCATTCTTCCCATAGACTCCGTGGATGAGTTCTCCGCGCAGACCCAGAGTGGCGCCGAGGCTGGCCGTAATGCTGGTGGCACGGTCAATCTGGTCATGAAGTCTGGCGGTAACGCTCTTCATGGTTCCGCTTACTTCTACGATCGGAACGAAGCCTACGGCGCAGCGTCACCGTTCTTCACCCCCTCCGCGACGCAGCCGAATCCTCCTAAGCTGCGGAACCTGAACTACGGGGGCAGCGTTGGCGGTCCTATCAAGCGGAACAAGGCCTTCTACTTCCTCACCTTCGAGAAGCAACAGTACGTCATCGGCTTGTCCGGCTTGGCCACGGAACCCTCTGACGCCTGGATCAACCAGGCCAAGACTGTGTTAGCCAACGCCGGTAATTTCTTCGGTGCCTACGCTCCGGTCACGCCGAGCCCGCTTTCCGCCACCCTCATCGGACCGAGCGGATTCTGGCCCCGGAGCCTGATTGGCGGCTTGCCGGCGACGATTAACAACTTTTTCAGCCCCATCGCCTCGACCGGATACAGCTACAACGGCACCATGAAGTTCGACTTCAACATCACGGACAAACATCGTCTGTCCGCGCACTGGTTTGGGGGACAGGGCAGCCAAACGGCCCCTCTGGGCGGGAGCCCGGCGCTGGGGACGGCCAGTTCAAATCTCAAAGACTATTTTGAGGTTGCCCCCATCCATGTGTACAACTACTCGGTTATCTTGAACTCGTCGTTTTCGCCGCGCCTGACCAACCAGGTGCTGGTCGGGGTCAACTACTTCAATCAGATATTCCACGACTTCAACAACAGCTTCAATACCAAGTCCATGGGCCTGTTCCTGAGCCCGGACGCCACCAACAATGGGCAGCCCATTTTTGGCGCGCCTAACATCGTGATCTCCGGCTTCGAGCAGATTGGGCTCACGCCGCCGGAAGGCCGCAACGATATCACCGGCCATCTGACGGACATCGTTTCCTACGTTGTCGGGAAACACCAAATGCGTTTCGGCGGCGAATTTCGCCAGGCGCACGTGAATGAGTTCTATCACCGGCGCGGAACCGGAAAGTTCTCCTTCAGCGGAAACCAAGCCACGTCCCCCTGGAGACTTGTCAATGCTAATGGCACACCGAATCTTCCGTGCACTACAAACGCACACTGCGCCGGAATCGATCCCAACACGCGGGCCTTGGCCGATTTCCTCGCCGGAAACGTTGATTCGTCCACGATCGCAGTGGGCAATCCGGAGCGCTTCGTTACGGTGAATGCGTACAACATGTATTTCCAGGATGCTTGGCAGGTCACGCCGCGGTTGAATTTGAATCTCGGCCTGCGCTACGAATACTTTGGACCGCTGAGCAGTGACAGAAATGACATCGCGATCTTCATTCCCGGCAGCGGGCTGCAGATTCCGAAGTCGATCTTCCCCCCGAATCACAATGATTTCGCTCCCCGGTTCGGCTTCGCCTACCAGCCAACCAGCAAAGGCGATCTCGTGATTCGCGGCGGCTTTAACATCTTTTTCGACCAGATCAACATGAACCCGTTCCTGGATTTCAGACCTCCC
>DATFXI010000121.1:0-38854 GCA_035316085.1 Candidatus Angelobacter sp. | reverse complement strand
CGTTGCCTATCGTTACGTTGGTCACTGGCCCATTTTGCGGAATTCGGATAAGTTCAGGGACATGGCTTTGCAGGCTCTCCTCCTCACACGTGACCAGGAAGTAAACCGCACGCTACGCCGGGTGCTGGAAACCAACAAGATCGAGGTGTCCGTTTGCGCGGACCCGCAACAGGCCCGGTTGGCGATTTCCCGGCAAAAATATGACGCAGTGGTAGTGGATTGTGACGACATAAAGGAAGGCCCGGCGGTTCTCAAGGAGCTGCGTCAGGGCAAATCCAACAAGAGTTGCATCACGTTTGCCGTGGTCCACGGGCGCACCACCGTGCAGCAAGCGTTTGAGTTGGGGGCCAACTTTGTATTGGATAAACCGCTGGCCCTGGACCGCGTAACCCGCAGTATTCGTGCCGCCCAAGGGCTGATCATGCGCGAGCGCCGCCGTTATCATCGTCATCTGCTGCGGGCCACCGGGTCCATCGTAGTGGATTCCGGCACTGAGTTGCCCGTGCGCATCACCAACATCAGCCAGGGCGGCATCTCGATTGAGTGCTCGCGCCAGCTTGATGAAGGCGGCGCCGCCCGTCTCCGGTTTGTTCTGCCCGGAGCCAAGCGGGCGATGGAAGTGAAAGGCGAAGTGATGTGGGCGAACCTTGAAGGACAGGCCGGCATCCGCTTCCAGATACTCTCTCTTGACGTGAAACAGGAGCTCGATAAGTGGCTGGACCGCCACGCGCTGCCGCTAGGCAACGGCGCGATGTTCATCAACGCCGCCCTGTAGAGTTTCTAGATTCGCCGCGAATCCTGGAGTACAACATCCCGCTGAGTGAGTGGACGTTCGCTCACTCCCGCATCCGTAGTTTCTTCCCACAAGGATCTGTCTCGTAACAGCCGCGCCACCAGCGCGGTGTGCATGGCGTGTCCGGCGCGGTCGGCCACGATGCGCCCGATGACCTGTTTGCCGAGCAGCGCCAAGTCGCCGATCAGATCCAGCACTTTGTGGCGCACAAATTCGTCTGGGTACCGCAGCGGGCCGTTCTTGACTCCGGTGTCCGTGAGAACGATGACGTTGGCTTCGGTGGCGCCGCGGATCAGCCCCATGTTCTTCATGGCTTTCTCTTCGCGCAGAAAGCCGAAGGTGCGGGCAGATGCTACTTCCTTACGGTAGAGATCGCGTGAGAGATCAACCGCAAACGATTGCTCGCCGATGGGCGGGGCAAAATTGATGCTGTAAGCCACGGTGTAGCCGTCAGCCGGATAAGCGGCGATGAACTTATTGCCTTCGCGCACTTCGATCTCGCGCAGGATTTTCAGGTAGGAGCGTTTGCGGCGCTGCTGTTTCAGTCCGGCTTCGAGCAGCAGATCCACGAAAGGTTTGGCGCTGCCATCGAGGATGGGCACTTCCAGGTTGTCCAGCTCAACGATAGCGTTATCGAGCCCGATACCTATAAATGCCGAAAGCAGGTGTTCGGTGGTGGAGATCAACACGCCCTGCTTCTGCAGGCTGGTGGCATAACTGACGCGAGCCACATTGCGCCCGACAGCTTCCACTTCAAAGCCATCCAGGTCCACGCGGCGAAACACGATGCCTCGCCCTGCCGGCGCAGGCAGAATACGCAGCTTGACCGGGGCCCCACTATGTAACCCGATCCCGTGACAACTTACCGGTGTCCGAACTGTTTGTTCAAATGACAAGTGGTTTCAGATGTGTAGATTACAACGGACAGTCTTCGGGCGACTGTTGTTTTTTTACAACAAACTGTGGCCGCAAAGAGGCTATTTCTTGGGATACTTGATGAGTTGCGGGGTGAAGATCGAGCTCTCAGGGTGGTTGTTGTAGCTGACGGTGGAGAAAAACAGCTGGCGGACGATGGCCCCGTTGCGTGTGATCAGGATGTTGAACGGTGTATTTACGCCCTGCACCTTGCGCCAACTATCGAAGATTTCTGTCTCCTCGTCGTGCTCGCGGCTTTGCGGATCGCGCACGGTGAAAATCTTTTTGATGGGAAGGTGCGTGTCCGGGGACACCAGCAGGGTCACAGCTTCGTTTCTGGAATTGATGATGGTGATTTTTTCCGCCATGCGGTTCTCCGCCAGAGTGGAACCTTCGTGGAGAAGGAGAGTGCCCGGTTGATTGAGCCAGCCGCGCAGGACTGTTTCCAGCGTGTAGTGGCGGCGCTGCAGCGCCTGTTTGACGTTCTCATCTCTCTGCGGGTTCAGTTCCGTAGAACCGCGATAGATGACTTCATACTCTTTGTCGCCCAGGTAGAGGTACACAATGTCGCGCTGCGGAGTGATTTCAAACCTCTCCTTGTCTGGCCACTGCCAATAACGGAAAAAGACATTCGTCGCGACCATGGCTTCATTGTGGAAGCGTCCGTAGCGGCCTTCGCTGTAGGAATCCTGCACGTTGAGGTAAGCCTGTCCACCCAGCGCGTCAATCATCTGGTCGAGCACGGCGCGCGCTTTCTGCTGATTGCTCATGGCGGCGCCGGCGGCCGGCGTGGGCGACGTCTGCTGACCGACGGAAGTGGTCAGACCAAGGCAAACTAGAAACAGAAATCTCATGGATATTGACAGTCTTGGATGCACGGTGCACTCAAGCCGCTGCTTGCGATCAGCCTACCAGCACCGCGCCTCCGTTCACATTCAACACTTCTCCGGTGATGAATCCGGCGTGAGGGGTGCACAGAAACAGCACGCTGGCTGCTATTTCTTCCGGCGTTCCCACCCGGCCCAGGGGAATGGTGGCAAAGACTCGCTTGCTGATTTCCGGATCATGCAACGCGGGTGCGGCCATGTCCGTTTCCACCCAGCCTGGCGCCACGCAATTCACGTAAATCCGATCGCGGGCCAGCTCCGTGGACAGCCCTTTCACCATGCTGATGATGGCGCCTTTGCTGGCGGCGTAATCGCAATGGAAAGCTTCCCCGCGCTGTCCCGCGGTGGAGCTGATCAACACCACGTGGCCGCCCGAGCCTTGTTTCTTCATCTGCGCCACGCCATGTTTGACCAGGCCGAAAATGCTGTCGAGGTTGACGGCCATGGTGGAGCGCCATTGTTCGTCTGCCATTTGATCCACCGGCGCGTCCTGTGACGGCCAAATGCCGTGATTGCCCACGACGATGTCCACCTTGCCGAAGCGTTGAACCGCGGCTTCGACCAGCAGCTTCGCCGCCGCACTCGACGCGAGCTCCGCCTGCACGGCCGCGCAGCGTTGCTTTTGCTCTCCGCCGCAGGCTTCGCATTCTCTCACCAGGCGTTCGGCTTCAGCTTTGGCTTTCTGATAATTGAACAGCACACGCGCGCCGGCCTGGGAGAACAAGCGCACAATGGCAGCGCCGATCCCACGCGAACCTCCGGTCACCACCGCCACGCGGCCGTCCAGCGACAACACAACACCTGTTTGCGGCATGGCAGCTAACATACCATCCAGCAACCGGTGCATTCCAATCGGTGTTCAGGCTAACCAAGGTTCTTCTGTGGCGACGCATGCCAATTGCGTGCCGCATCCACGAACGATTCGAACAGCCGCATGGAATGGTGGTCGCTCGAAAACGTCCTTTCCGGGTGCCACTGCACGGCCAGGACGTAGTGACCAGGCAGCGTGCCTTCCAGGGCTTCGACGATTCCATCTTCAGCGCACCGCGCGCTCACGCGCAGGCCGTCGCCCACGACATCAGCCGACTGATGGTGGCTTGAGTTCACGCTGATGGCGCCGGGAGAGGCGTTGGTGCCAAGCTCACGAGCCAGCAGCGTTTCTGCTTCCACCTCGATCGGGTGCGCGATGGCGCTGCCGCCCAAGTCGTGTTTGATTTTGGTCGCGATGTGCTGCAGCAGCGATCCGGTGCGCCACACGTTCAGCGATTGCAGTCCGTAGCAGATGCCGAAGATCGGTTTGCGCAGGTTGTAGGCATCCTGGATGAGAAGCTCATCGGCGGCATCACGCAGCGGGTCGGGCGCAGCCGTCTCGGGATGGCGTGCTGCGCCGAACTTTTGCGGATCGACATCGGCTTTGCTGCCCGGCAACAGCACCGCGGAGCACTCGGTAATCCGCTTGGCCGTCTCTTCCGGAGTCAGGCCCAGGGGAATCACCACCGGCTCTCCGCCCGCGGCTTTCACCGCCTCCAGGTACGGCGGCAGGGAACGGTCACTGTAGGCCTTGTCATATCCGCAAGGCTCAGGGATGGCGATGCGCGGCTTCATTTCTTCGCAATCGTTACCAGAAATGCCGGCAGGGGCTGACCGTCATCTGTTGTTATGTCGCCGGGAGTAAAAGTCAATTCCTCCGCGTACCTCTTGAGCATTTCTTTGGAAAGGGGTTTGTAAGCAGCAGCGATGTCACCGGCTTCGAGCTTACCGGTGGCGCCGGCTTTCACCGAAGCCATTCCAAAAGGAGAATCGCCGTTAAAGTACAGGCAGACCGCCGCATCCTTGTCTCGTGTGAAGAGGCAAGCTGCGCTTCGGCCCGGCTTAGCTTCCTGCAACTTCAGGAACGGGCCAAGATCGCCGTCCTTTAAGCCCGCTGCCCAATTCTGGTGATCCACATAAATCCCGGCGGAGCCGTTGACCAGCTCGCGTTGCACGTTGCCGGCGACATTGGCTGCGATCTTGACGAAAAACAGAGGGTCCTTTTTCGCCTGATCGGGTTGACTCTGAGCGCCAGCCGCCTGCAACGCTGCGGCAAGGGCCAAAATTGCCAGCATTTTGTGCTTCATGCGAACAAATATACTGAAATTCATGGCTTTCATCCCACTTTTACCACTTTGATTCTTAGCTCATCCGGTTCGTATCGCGCGGAAGCAGCGCAGCATTGGAGTAGTAGAGGCGGGCGATGGCCTCTCGCGCTCTGGCTGTCAACTCCTCCGTGTCGCGGACCGTTAGACCGGTGGTCGCGATGGGCTCACCAACCAGCAGCCGCACCGGCCGCGGTTTGATGTGCCAGGTGTTCATCTTCAGCATCTCGTAGGTACCGATCATGGCCATGGGGACGACGTCAGATTGCGCTTTGATGGCCGCAAAAAACGCGCCGCCCATGAATGGCTGCAGCTGTCCGTCTTCCGAGCGTCCGCCTTCTGGAAAGATGACCAGCGACATGTTGCTCTTGATGGCGTCCACCGCGCGATGCAAGCTGCGAATGGACTTCTTGGGGTTTTCCAGGTCCACCGGAATCTGCCCGGACCGGCGCAGATGCCAGCCCATGAAGGGATAACGGAACAGCTCCCGTTTGGCCAGAATGCGGAACTGAAACGGCAGATACAAATACAAGACCGGAATATCCAGAGCGGAGAGATGATTCACCACATAGACGTGCGCTTTCGTGGTATCGATCTTCTCCAAGCCTTCCACCGTGACCGGTACGCCGATAGTGCCTAGAATCATCCGGGACCAAAAGCGGGCGAACCCGTGTTGAATCCCGCCGTCACGATCGAAAAAAGAAGAAAGAAGAGACAGGCTGCCGAGCACGATGGTGTAGAGCCAGATCAGCGGGTCCCAGATGAAGTACGAGCGGAGGCGCGAGAGCCAGAACCGCGCACCGGTTGACTCTTCCCTGGGTTCCACTTGCACTTGGACGGTTTGCGCCACGCTGTTCTCAGATGGTCCACCACACTTGGTGGTGATGCAGTTTCTTGGCAACAGTTCATCGCTGTGCGATGAACGTCTGCCATTCGCTTCGCTCACCTTTGCCTAAAAGCCCGCCCGCCGCGCCGGCAAGCGGCTCGCTAAACGCTGATACTGCCGGTGGCTCATTTTTTCAAACTGAGCCACCTCCGGGCTAGCAACGCCAGGGCTTCTCCTACAATGTAAATCGAACCGGTGATTACTACCACGCCGGTTTTGCCGGCCAGGCGTTGCGCACGTTCCAGCGCGGCGGGAACCGTTTCCTCCTCAAAAATCTCCGTGCCGGTGGGGCGGCCGGCTTCAGCGATGGCTGCCGGGGAGGCAGCGCGGGGGTTGGCAACGCTTGTGGCAATCACGCTTCCGGCGAGTGGAAAAAGAATCCCCGCAATCTCGGCGATGGCCTTGTCGCGCATGGCGCCGAAGACCAGCGTCAGCGGCCGGTCGGGGTAGAAAGTTGACAGGGTTGAACGCAAAGCCCAAGCGCCGGCAGGATTGTGCGCGACGTCGAGCACCGTCTCAGGATGGCCGGCTTCAGCGGGAAAAATCTGGAATCGTCCCGGCCAGCGCGTCTGGCGAACGCCTTGTTGCACGCCTTCCGGCGAAATCTTGAATCCGAACTGGCGGAGCTCTTCGGCTGCGGTGATAGCCAACGCCAGATTGCGCCACTGATGACGGCCGGGCAACGGGGAATCGATGACAACGGGTTGTCCCATAACTTCCAGAAGAAAACGGCCGCGCGCTTCCGGGCCTGCAGCGGAGTCGTTCTCGGCGGGAGCCACCGGGGGCATGTTCCTCACGGCGCTCACCGGGCGGGCGTTGCGCGCGATGATCTCGTGGCCCAGCGCGTCGTTGACCTGAGGATGTTGCGGCAGCAGGACCACAGGTCCGCCAGGGCGCATGATGCCTGCCTTCTCGCGGGCGATCTCCGGCAAGGTGTTGCCGAGAAATTTCTGGTGGTCAAAATCAATGTCGGTAATGACGGAGATGCAAGGATCCACAATGTTGGTAGCATCCAGCCGGCCGCCCATCCCTACTTCCAGAATCGCAAGCTCCACTTGGGTGCTGGCGAAGTACTCGAACATTATGGCGGTGAGCATCTCAAAAAAGCTGGGATGCCAGGGCAGCTCGCCGCGCGCCACCAGGTCCTGCGCCGCTGAGCTCACTCGTTCGTAGATCACAGCGAATTCGGCGTCGCTGACCGGCTCCTGGTTGATTTGCATGCGCTCGTTGATTTCGACCAGGTGCGGTGAAGTGTAGAGTCCAGTGCGGTAACCCGCAGCTTGAACGATGCTCGCCAACGTGGCCGCGGTGGAACCTTTGCCATTGGTACCAGCGATGAGCACGCTGGGAAAGCGCCTCTGCGGATTGTCCAGAGCTTCTGCCAGACGGCGCATGTGGGCCAGATCAAATTTGCGGCTGGAAGTGAGTTCCAGGCCCAGTTCCATCAATTGGCGAACAGCGGTTTCGTAGGTCAAAGGCACGGCTCAGGCCGCTTTCGGGGTCATGAAGTCAAGCGCGCGGGCAATGTAGGTCTTCATATCCTTGCGATGGACCACGGCATCGAGCATGCCGTGCTGCAGAAGGAACTCGCTGCGTTGGAAGCCTTCGGGGAGTTTCTGGCGGATAGTTTGTTCGATCACGCGAGGTCCGGCAAAACCAATCAGCGCGCCCGGCTCGGCAATATTGAGATCGCCCAGCATCGCGTACGACGCCGTGACGCCGCCGGTGGTGGGATCCGTGAGCACAGAAATGTAAGGAATGCGCGCGGAATCCAGACGCGCCAGCGCGGCGGAGATTTTGGCCATCTGCATCAGGCTTACCACGCCTTCCATCATGCGCGCCCCGCCGGAGGCCGAGACCACAATCACGGGTCTCTTCTGCTCGCAGGCGCGTTCGATGGCCCGGGTAATGGCTTCGCCTACAACCGCGCCCATGCTGCCGCCGATGAAGGAATACTCCATGGCGCTGACCAGCACCGGCCGGCCATTCAGCGTTCCGGAAGCGTTGATGATCGCGTCCTTCAGGCCGACTTCCGTCTGGCTCTTCTCAAGGCGCGCTTTGTAAGGCCGTGTGTCAGTGAAATTCAGCGGGTCAGTGGAAGCCAGGTTTTCGTCCACGGTTTCGATGGAGCCTTCGTCCAGCAGCAGCAGCAGGCGTTCGCCGGCGTCAATGCGGAAATGGAAATCGCACTTGGTGCAGACGTTGAGGTTATCTTCCAGCTCTTTCTTCCAGATAATCTGGCGACAACCTTCGCACTTCACCCACAGGCCCTCGGTGCGCACACGTTTCTCGTCCGACGCTTGGATTTTTTCGGATTGGCGTTTAAACCAAGTCACTAGTATTCGATGCCGCGCTGTGCCATCACGCCTTTCTCGTAGGCATGCTTCACCTGTTTCATCTCGGTGACCGTGTCAGCCAGCTCAATGATTGTCGGATGCGCATTCCGTCCCGTCAAGATTACGTGCACCTGCTCAGGTTTATGCTTCAGGGTCTCGGCCACAAGGGCGGGATCAAGCATGCCGTAGCTGATGGCGTAGTTAATTTCGTCCAGGACCACCAAGTCCCACTTGCCGGAGAGGATGGCCTCACGCGCTTCAGCCCAAGCCTGCTCCACCATGCGGATGTCTTCGGGATCGGTTTCCGCGCCACCCACTTTCACGAAGCCGCGGCCCATCTGTTTCATCACAAAATTCCCGCCAAAGGGCTTGACGGCATCGAGTTCGCCGTAGTGCCACGAGCCTTTCAGGAACTGCAGCATCAAAACTTTCATGCCGTTGCCGACCGCGCGCAGGGCCGTGCCCATGGCCGCGGTGGTCTTGCCCTTGCCCGGCCCAGTGTTCACGATGATCAACCCGCGATGAACGTCACTCATGCTCAGTGGCCCGTGTGGTAAGGATGGCCTTTCAAGATTGTAAATGCCCGGTAAATTTGCTCCAGTAACACGATCCTGGCCAGCTCGTGAGCCAGCGTCATCTTGCCGAAGGAGAGCACCAGATCGGCCTTGGCCCGTGCCTGGTCGCTGAAGCCATCGGCTGGACCTATGGCAAAGAACAGGTTCTGCGTGCCACGGTCCTGTTGGTCGCGCAGCAGCTCGGCGAACTCTTCAGAGGTAAATTGGCGTCCGCGGGCGTCGAGCAGGACCAGCACCGGCCGGGTACGGCCGCCTCGGGTGTCGGTCAGTTCCAGTAACGCCTGTTCGGTGGCCATCTCGTGCGATTCGGTAGCGACATAGCGGGAGGTGCGCTCAAGGTACTCCGCCGTAAGCGCGCGTATGGCAGCCTCTTTGGTTTTGCCGATCCAGGCTATCTGAAGTTTCACAGAAGCGATTGTAAATGGCGAGGTTTGACTCATCGCCCGAAGCTTGCAAGATTCCTTCTCAGCTCGCAGCTACCGCGCGAATGTGCCTCAGTGGCCGAGGAGCGCGGCGATCAGCGAGACTTGCGCCGCTTCCTGGCGGACGCGCGGCCAGGCCGGCCGCGCGAAGCCGTTTTGCGGCCTTTGCCGCGCGTTTTGGAGGCTTTGGCGGTGGCAACTTTCTTGGCAGGCCTGGCAGCTGGTTTCTTGGCGAGTTCTGCCGGCCTCAGTCGTCGCGCCGACTTCCACAGACGTTCCAGATCGTAGAACTTGCGCGCACGCTCTGAAAACACGTGGACTACGAAGTCCACATAGTCCATCAGCACCCATTCCGCCTGCCGGTAGCCCTCTATGCTGTTAGGGCGCATCCCCGTTTCGCCCAACTTCTTTTCCACTTCATCAGCGATGGCTTGAATCTGGCGGGGGTTTGTCCCGGAACACACCAGGAAGTAATCAGTGAATGCGCCGGAAGTGCGGTCCATTTCCAGAATTGACAGGTCTTCACCCTTCTTGCTCTCTACTGCTTTGATAGCTTGGGCAACCTGCTGGCGGGTTTCTTGACTCATTCGTCCCCTACCGCTCTCCGTTAATGTCTCTGATGCAAAGATAGCATTTTGCCACGCGTTGCGGCTCTGCTTTCCAGCGCGCCTTGATACAGATGTTCCTTTTTGATGTACTCGGCCACCTGCCTGGGGACAAAACGGCCGAGCTGCTTGACGGACCTGCCCGCCGCAGCGCGAATCTGGGTTGACGAAACCCGCTCTCGCAGTTCACCTAGCAGATGGATGGTCGCGCCGGGCAGAGCGATTGTTCCAGACTGCTGTTTGCTCAACACGCGCAGCGCGGCTTCCGCCGGACGCACCGCCTGCGGCAGGGCCCGCGCCGCGTCGCCGAGAGAATGTCCGGGACGCGCAGTCACGATGAACTCGCACTCGCTCAGCAATTCCACCGGCTTGCGCCAGGTGGCAATGTCCTGGAACGCGTCCATGCCGATGAGGAAATAAAGTTTGTCAGATTTGCCCAAGGTATTTTTCAAGCGGCGCACGGTTTCCACCGAGTAATTCGGCGCACCGGCAGGCGCATCAAGCAACGACGGCACAAAGCGCTTGTCGTCCGCCGTGGCCAAGGCCAGCATGGCAAAGCGATGCTGGAAGTCGGTGAGCTTGCGCTTCTGCTTGTGCGGCGGCAGGTCAGCGGGAACGAAATAAACGCGGCTGAGATCGAACTTCTCCGCCGCAGCGCGGGCCACAGCCAAGTGGCCGAGGTGCACCGGATCGAACGTCCCGCCGAAAAGACCCATCTTCATGCGCTTATCTGCTCTTCCGCTTCTTGAACGCCGCGCGCTTGGGAATCCGCTGCGCGCTTTTGGGCTTGCCGGCCTTGCGCGCCGCCAGCGGCTTCTTTCGCGCCGGCTTCCGCGGTCCGTGCCCGCCGGCGCGCGCCTCTTTCACGCCTTTACCCAGCGCGTATTTCAGCTCGGGAATGCCTTTTCCGGTAACAGCGGAAATTTCAAAGAAGTCGAGCTTCAATTTTTTTGCGTACTTGCGAAGCTTGGCCACCTTGTCGGGATTTGCCACGTCGATTTTGGAAGCCACCACCATCATCGGTTTCTTCTCAAGCCCTGCCCCGAAGCTGGCCAGCTCATTCCTGATTACGTCAAAGTCTTTCGTGGGGTCAGGGCGGCCGCTCGCATCGGAAACGTCCACCAGATGAGCCAGAGCGCGCGTGCGCTCGATGTGCCGCAGGAACTGAGTGCCCAGCCCGGTGCCGTTGTGCGCGCCTTCGATCAGCCCAGGGATGTCGGCAACCACATAACTGTCTTCGTGCGGCGGTTCTCCGATGGTCACCACACCCAGGTTGGGCTGCAAAGTTGTAAATGGATAGTCCGCAATCTTGGGCCGGGCGGCGGAGATGCGTGAAATCAGTGTGGATTTGCCCACATTGGGGTAACCCACCAGGCCGACGTCGGCGAGCAGCTTCAGTTCCAGCCGCAGAACCTTCTCCTCACCCGGCTTGCCCGGCTCATGCTCGCGCGGCGCCTGGTGCGTGCTGGTGGCAAAGTGCTGGTTGCCGCGACCGCCGCGCCCGCCATGGGCGACGACAATGCGCTCGTCGGCCTGCGAAAAATCGTGGATTTTCTCACCAGTCTGGTTGTCATACACAATGGTTCCGACAGGAACCTTGAGGATGACGCTTTCGCCGTCACGGCCGGTGCAGTTGGAGCCTTCGCCGTGGCGTCCGCGTTCAGCGTCGTATTCAGGATTGAAGCGGAAATGGACCAGGGTGTTGTGGCGCTCGCTCGATTCCATGACCACGTCGCCGCCGCGCCCGCCGTCGCCTCCGGAAGGCCCGCCGCGGGGAACGAATTTTTCGCGGCGAAAGGCCATGCAGCCATTGCCGCCGTCGCCGGCTTTGATGCGGATGATGGCCTGGTCGATGAACATCGCTCAGTTTGATTGTACAGGCCGGTAAGAAGATCGCCGAGATCGCGCGAGATCGCCGTCATCGCGCGTGATCGGAACCTCTGTGGCAGGTGGTGCATTCTGCCGCTTGTGGTGAGGGGGTCAGTGCTTCTCGGCCATCTGCGCCGCGCGCTTGTCCATCTCTTCTTTGGTAAGTGTCTCGATCCGTGTGCCGATGAACCAGTTGTTGCCGCACACGTCCCTGACCCCGGCTGACCGCTCGCCATAGAACTGGTCTTCGGGTTGGCGCAGGGAGGCGCCGCCGGCCTTCACGGCGCGCTGGTACACCGCGTCCACGTCGGGAACGTAGAAGTGCAGCGAGCAGGGCGTAGGCGGCCACTCGTCGCTCGAGTCGGACATTTCGACCATGGAGTCGCCAATTTTGACGCAAGCGTGGGCGATACGCCCGCTTGGCTCCAGGTAACGGCCGATCTCCTCAGCGCCAAAAGCCTGCTTCAAGAACTCCAGCAGTTTGGCTGCGCCATTCACCGTCAGGTAGGGGTTCACGCTGTGAAATCCTTCGGGTTTGTAATCTATTCTGCTGTTCATCTTTGACTCCTTGAACTTCATTTCTTGGCGGTGGCCATGCGCCGTTTCATTTCTTCCGGCGTCACGTCTTCTTTGTGGGTGGCGATGGTCCACTTGTGACCGAAAGGATCTTCGATGGTGCCCGAGCGGTCGCCGTAAAACTGGTCGGCCATCGGCTTCTTGATTCTGCTGCCCAGAGAGAGGGCATGGTTGAACGTGGCGTCAGCATCCTCCACGTACACATGCAGCCCAACCGGAGTGTTGCCCAGCGTCTTGGGACCCACGACCTGCATCTCCGGAAACTCGTCGGCCAGCATGAACACCGAGTCGCCGATCTTGAGTTCAGCATGGCCGACGCGGCCATCGGGCTGCGCCATCCGGAACAACTCAGTGGCGCCGAAAACCTTCTTATAGAAATCAATCGCCGCTGCTGCGCCTTGGATGACCAGATACGGCGTAATGTGGTGGTAGCCGTCAGGGACGGGGTTCACTTTCTTGGCCATAAATCCTCCTTTGGGAACAATTGCCAATCTCGCTCAGCTTCTTGTCAGCCGGCAAACCCCGCCCCAGGGGCGCGAGCCTTGGCGGCCACTAGATTCCGGCAGCAACGCGGCCAACCGCAGAAGTCCGAAGGGAAGCCGCTTGATCTTCGCTGCGGTCTTCAGCATGGAATAAACCTCAACCGGCTTCCAACCTGACGCCGCAAAGAACTCCGGACCCTCTTCCGGGCCGAACTTGAGCGGGGAGCCGGCTTCGCCCAGCATGGGCAGTTGTTTTTGCAGCATCTTCAGCAGCCCGGGCGAGCAAAGATCAATGGCCCAATCACGGAAACTGGTTTGCGCCGCCAGATCCTGGCCCAGGGCTGAGACTTCGTCGCGGGTCAGGTAAGCGAGCAGGCCTTCCGAGAGCACCAACACTCTCTTCGCTCTGCCGCCCAGTTCTTGAAAAAGTTTGCGGCGCGCGGGCACATCCGCCAGGTCCATGCGCACGCGCCGCAACTCGCAGCGTGGTTTTTCCTCGCGCAAGATTCCTTCCTTGTAGTCCATCATGATCGGCAGGTCCACTTCCACCCAATGCAGGGACGCGGGCAGCTCCATGCGGTATGGGCGCGTGTCCAGGCCGGCGGCCAGGTTGATGACCATGTCCGCGCCTTCCTTCACCCGCTCACTGACGATCTGATCGAAACGCACAGTCCTGGCCACGTAAGGCCAATCAGGTGACCCTTTAGCGTGCGTGGGGGTGGTGGCAATCTGCTCACCGCGCTCTCCCGCTAGGCGGCGCGCGTAGGGGTCGCGAAACAGCGCATCTTTGCGGTCCGTCTCGCGCGCCCGATACACAGCGACCCATAACGCGGTGTCGGAGATGTTACGCAGCAACGGTGCTTTGGTTGTCTCTGGTTCTGGCGTTGCGGTCATGGTTTCATCCAAGGTGATTCATCGCTAACGCGATGAACGTCTGCCTGAAGTCCAGTTTGCCCGAAACCCGTCACGACGTATTGTAAAAATTTGACCTCAGTCCCTGAGCGGGACGTGGTTGGGGTGTTCCGTCAGGTGTTGTGTCATGAGGGCGGCGTAAGCGGACGGACTGAGCCCGGAAAAAGCTTTGAAATCGTGGATGAAATGCGCCTGATCAAAGTATCCGCAGTCCAGCGCGATCTCCGCCCAGTCCAGGTCACGCCCGGTGTGGACCATTTGCACCACGTGCTGAAACCGCTGGACGCGGCAGAACAGTTTGGGGGCCAAGCCGACTTCCTGGCTGAAGACCTGTATAAACCGGCGTGAGCTCAAGCCGATGCGATCCGTGACGGCGCCGACGAGAGGGAGCTGTGGCTTCTGGAATTCTCCGAGCGCGAAGCCGACCGCAGGATGGCGTTCGAACCCGCGAAATGCTTGCGTCATCAGGAACGTCTCCATCACTTGGATCTTGGCCTTCGGGGTGGGCGCAGCCAGCACGCGCTCGCGCAGCTCAGCGGCGCGCGCGCCCCACAGGTCGTCTAGGCCGACGTGCAGGTTGTGGAGCTCGTCAACAGGAAGGTTGAAGAACGGAAACGCTCCGCCGGGCTTGAAGTGGATGCCGATCACCTGGGCCTGGCTGGCAGTATCGATCACAAAGAAACTGGAGTGCGGCCCGCACAGGATCGCCCCGCGGAAATTCTGGAAATCGTACGGGCGGTTGCGGTCATAGACGCGGCAGCGGTCTTCCTGCAGATTGATGACCAGCTCCACGGACCCTTGGGGTAGCAGCCGTTCCTTCTTGTGGGGGCGGGTGAGGCCCTCGTAGTACCAGAAAAGTTCTACAAACTGCGAGAGCGGCGGCCCCGGACTGTGATGATGGGTGATCACGCTTTTTGTCTCGAAAAGCCGGCAAGGGCCAGGCCAGCGACGCCCACTACCATCGCGATCATAAAAGTATGGCAGCCGTGCTGATGAGGATCAAGCACGACCAGGCAGCGTGGGTCCGTGGTGAGACGCACTGCCAGAAGCGCAAGCAATGTCGCCAGTGAAGTCCAAAGCGCCCATCGCTCACCGCGGCGGATCGGAATAAGCGCCAGCATGATGGCCGTTGCTGCCAGGGCGCAAGCCAAGACAACCGGCCAGGGCCCAGCATACTGCGCCAAAAGCGACGCGTCTAAGTGGGCGTGGGACCGGGCATACGTCACCGACCCGAGCGACATGTACAGCAGTAGCAGGTTTGCCGCTACGACCAATCCAACGCCGGTGTTGCGCATAGGAACCAACTAAGAAGGATTCAATGTTAGCTGATCTCCAGCGCCAATCAAGCAAAAAGCCCCGCACTTGGCGGGGCTGTATCTTCGTTGTGTTACGCATCCCTTGCTGCGTTCGGGGCGACTACAAGCTAAGCTTTGGCCAGCTCGGCCGGCTCGATCATCACGAAACGGCCGCCGGAACCGCGGTCCACAAACTTGATCACGCCGCTGACTTTGGCGAAGAGAGTGTCGTCTTTGCCGCGGCCGACGTTGGCGCCGGGCTTGATGCGCGTGCCGCGCTGCCGCACGATGATGGTCCCGCCGGGGACAAGTTGTCCGCCGAAAGCTTTGACGCCCAGCCGCTGCGCATTCGAGTCGCGGCCGTTTCTGGAACTTCCTAGACCTTTTTTATGTGCCATAAACTCAGATTCCTTTAAGAGAACTTGATCCTCAGCAATTAGCAAATAGCAATTGGCAATTAGCGTTAAAGGCGAGCATCAATTCCCAATCCGGCTTTAGCTGGGCTAATTGCTAACTGCTAGCTGCTAACTGCCGCCTCTTTACTTCTTCTTCCCCTTCGCCTTTTTCGCCGCTTTGGCCTTGGCCTTCGGCTTCCCCGCGCTTTTCTTATGCGCTGCCGCTTTGGCTTTGTGCGCGTGGGCCTCGCCTTCAGCATGAGGGGCCGGCCGGGCTTTCTTCTTGGGCGCAGGGAGGTCGGGCGCGCTGAACTTCTTGCCGTCGAACTCGATTTCAGTGATGCGCACCGCGGTGAACGGCTGGCGGTGTCCGAAAATCTTCTTGTACTGCTTCTTGCGTTTGAAGTGAAAAACCAGGACCTTGTCACTGCGGCCGGCTTCCAAGACTTCGCCGCTCACCACCGCACCCTGGCCGGGGCCGATATGACCTTCCTGGCCGGAAACGGCCAGCACGTCGTTGAACTCGATGGTGTCGCCTTGACCGGCGGGCAGCTTCTCAATTTTGACGACATCTCCGGGAGCAACTCGATATTGCTTCCCTCCGGCGCGTATCACCGCGTACATAACTCTCTCCGTTGCCCTTTCGAAGCGCTAGGCAAGAAAGGACTTAGATAATATTGATCGTTGCTGATTGCAATCGGTTTGCTTCGAGCCTTGCGCAACTTGAGGCAGGGACTGAAAATGCTGGCAAACCTTGTAATTTTAACGTGATAGAAGGCAGACGGTCAAATACGATTCACCGTTCCACGAACGCCTTGAGTCTTGACAGAGCCTGGTCCCACTGCTCAGAGACACGGTCGAGATATCTCTTGAGCTCTTCCAGCGGCTCGGGATCGAGTTCGTACAGGCTCTCGCGACCCGCGCGGACGCTACGCACGACTCCCGCGCTCTCCAGCACACGAAGGTGCTTAGTGATGGCCTGGCGGGTCAGCCGCGAGCCCTGCGTCAGCTGGGAGATCGATCGCGACTGTCCCCTGCTGAGTTTGGCGACAAGCGCAAGCCGCGTCTTGTCGCCCAACGCAGCAAAGACAGGCGCATGGATTTGCGGCTTGGCCATCATGCCGCTGGCCGTTGCGCAACGTAGTCGGCGATGTTCTTCATCTGCTGTGTCCAGCCTCCGTCATTCATGCGGAACGCCTCGAGCCGGCGATCGCTGGGAAGCTGGTCAAAGCCGGATTCCATGAGCACCACCAGCGTTCCGTTCGCCGTCTTCTCCAGCTTGAATTCGACGAGCGTCGGCGTCTCCTTCGAGTAATCCATTTTGGAATCGACGGCATACGGATGCCAGGTGAGCGAGAAGTAATGTTCGGGCTCCATCTTCTGCACGACAGCCTCAAATTTCAGGTGCTCGTAACCAGGGTAGGTAACCTGCCCGCGCGAGATTTGGCCGGGGACGAACGGCCCATCCAGCTTCACGCGAAACCACTCGCCGAACTCGCGGTGATCGGTCAGCGCGTGCCATACCCGCGAAATCGGCGCCTTGAGTTCAATCCGCTTCTCAATCCGGTTATTCATTTAAGCAACCTCCAGGTTGCATATTAACCGAGGCCGACGAAAAGCGCAACCCATTAGTTGCGTTTTTGCGGGGGGGGCAGGGCGTACACCTGCTGAAATTGGCCCTGCGAGAGTCTTACGCCCTGGGCAGCGTGGAAGTCACCACCGCGAAAAAGTGGCACACCGATCCGGCGAGAACAAACACGTGCCAGATTGCGTGATGGAAGCGCTTGTGGTCCAAGGCGAAGAACAGAATGCCGAGCGTGTAAAGCAGGCCGCCGGCGAACAACAGGACCAGGCCCGTCGACGGAAGATGAGCAAAGAGTTGCCGCACAGCCACCAGTGCCAGCCACCCCATGGCCAGATAAACTACGGTCGAGGTGATGGGAAAACGTCCGGTGAAGAATACTTTGAAGACGACCCCGGTTGCAGCCAGTCCCCAGATGACGCCCAGCAGCGACCATCCCCAGGCGCCGCGCAGGCTAATCAACGCGAACGGAGTGTACGTCCCGGCGATGAGCAAATAGATCGCGGCATGATCCAGTGTGCGCAGAATCCGTTTGGCTCGCGGCACGCGCACGCCGTGGTAGGCGGTGGAAACCGCATAGAGCAACACCAGGCTGGCGCCGTAAATACTGTACGAGACAATTTGCCGCGCGTTGCCATGCAAACTGGCCAGAGTGACCAGCACGGCCAGTCCGGCGAGCGCCAGAGCCACGCCGAGCGCGTGGGTGAAAACGTTGGCCAACTCGTCATGGGAAGATTCCAGCATGGACAGAAACCGCGGGCCCGGCGAACGCATACAGCTACTTAGATGCCTTTTGCTTCACCCACGCAAGTACGCCTTCCAGAAGAAGTACGTGGTCATAGCAGCACCGATGGCGATCACCAGATAACTTACGGTCCTCTGTTGCATCTTTTGCGCGAAATAAGCGCCGGCATATCCACCCGCCGCCGCGCCAAGCATCATGAGAAGCGCCTGCGGCCAGAATATCGCTCGCGCGAAAATGAAAACCGCTATGGCCACGGTGTTGCCGCACGTTACCAGGAACATGCGCACGCCGCTCATGGTGTGGATGTTCTCAATCCCCATGACCGAGAGTAGCGGCAGCATCACGATGCCGACGCCGGCGCCGAAATAACCTGTATATATTCCCAGCGCGGCCTGAGCCACTGTGACTCCAATCACTTGCCAGTGGGAAGGGCCGTCCTGCTGGCGGCGCTGCGCCACCCATGCGTTGATCCTGGCGCGAAAAGTAAATAGCACAGTGCCCTGTAACAGCAACCAGGGAACCAGACGGTCGAAGGTGGTAACGTGCGTCTTCAGCAGCAGGCGGGCGCCCACCAGGCTACCGGCTAGAGTAATGATGACAAGAGGCACTATGCGCTTGATCAAAGCCGCACTCATGGCTTTGCGATATGCGCCGACAGATGCCATGGTGCCAGGCCAGAGTCCCAGGGTACTGGTGGCGTTGGCGTTGACCGAGGGCAGCCCCAGGAAGATTAGCGTTGGAAAAGAAATAAAGCTGCCACCCCCGGCGATGGAATTGAGCGCCCCGGCAATCACTGCCACCAGCAACAGAAGCGCGCTTTCTGCGAGAGTCACAGGATAGTGTAGCAACCTTGCCGCCTTGTAATGTTTGCGCCAATTCGGGAATTGCTGTAACGTTTACGCCCATTAAGTCATTACTCAGCAAAGAAAGTTCTGGGAAGGAAACCCCCGGTTATCTGTGACTCCCGTCGAGGCGGGGGCAGGAAATCCTTCCCGGGAGCCCAGTTTGTCCCTGAAATTGAAAGGAGTCGGCGTTGCCCGGCCGCAAAGCGGCCCGGGCGATATTGGACGTGACGTAGGCGGGTTTCCATGGCACACGCAGCCACCACCGATTTGATTGGCAGCCGCATCGGCCGCAATCCCGGACGCTTCGCCATCCGGTCAAAGCTAGGACGGGGCGGCATGGGCGAGGTCTTTCTAGCCGACGACACAGTGCTGAAGCGTCCCGTCGCCATGAAAGCCGTGCGCCGCGACCATTGCCAGAACGGCAATTTTCATCAGCGGCTGCTGAAAGAAGCCGAGCGTCTTTCTCAGATCAAGGACTCGCATATCGCGCACGTCCACGATGTCGTGGAGCACGAGGGCGAGCTGTACGTAGTGATGGAATACGTGGAAGGGCAGACGCTGCGCACCCGTTTGCAATCAGCGCTTTCTGACAAAGAATTCTTCAGCATCTCCGAGCAATGCCTGTCGGGGCTTGACGCGGCCCATAGCAGCGGCATCCTGCATTGTGACCTCAAACCTGAAAACGTGATGATTACGCCCTCTGGACAGGTGAAGATCCTGGACTTTGGCTTCGCGCGGCGCGTCGCAACCGACGAAACCCGAGACAGCCTGGAGCTGAGTTCGTCAAGCGCGGTTGGCGGCACAGTGGCATACATGGCGCCCGAGGTGCTTATGGGCAAAAAGCCCGACCAGCGTTCTGACATTTTCTCGCTGGGTGTAATGCTCTCCGAAGCGTACGCGGGCCGCCATCCCTTCCGTAGCGAGCAGGATAAGAGAACGGCTGGTCGCATCCTACAGGCTCAGCCGAAGCCGCTGCCTGCAAGAGCACCTGCGGGCTTAAACGCGGTGATTGCGCGGATGCTGGCAAAGGACCCCGCGCATCGTTACGCCAATTGCGCGGAGGTACTTGCCGACTTTCGCGCCGTGCGCACAGGTCAGCAACCGGCCGTCGAAGTGCCCGAAACACGGCCGTTTCCTCGTTGGTTCCCCGCGGCCGCGCTGGCGACGCTGGCGATTGCCGGCGTGTCGTTGTGGCCCAAGATAAATACGCATCGGCCCGGCGTGCCGGCAGTGACCGCGGCGAGCCGGCAGTTGGTGGTCCTTCCCTTCAAACCCGCGGCCGACGATGCGAACAGTCGTGCCTTCGCGAGCGGCCTGACGGAAACCATGGCCGCCAAGCTGGGGCAGATTGCCGACCGCTATCCCTTGGAAATTGTGCCGGCGTCGGAAGTGCGGGCGCAGAAAGTGAACGACGCACAGCAGGCGCGCGCCAACTTGGGAGCAACCATGGTGCTCGAAGGCAGCCTGCAACAGTCCGGCAGCATTGTGCGGGTGACTTATAGCCTGGTGGACACCCGGACATTGCGGCAGTTGCACGCGGGCGTAATCACGGCGGAAGCCTCGAATCCATTTGCCGTCCAGGACAGGGTCATGGATGAGGTGCTGGACAAGCTGGATATTGAGTTGGCCACAGAGGACCGCGGGCGCATGCAGTCGCATGGCACCTCGCAACCTGAAGCCTACACATCCTACTTGAACGGCCGCGGCTATCTCCAGGAATACGATCGTTTGGAAAGCGTTAACAGGGCTGTGGCTGCGTTCCAACATAGCCTGCAGGCCGATCCCGGTTTTGCACTAGCGCATGCCGGGTTGGGACAGGCCTACTTGCAACGCGGCGCGCTCGCCTTGACTCCGGAGTCCGTGGCGCAGGCCAAGGACGCCTGCTTGCGCGCGGCGCAACTGGATGGCAGCAGTCCCGATGCTGAGATTTGCTTGGGCATGCTGTTCAACAGTACCGGCGAGTACGAGAAAGCAGCGCAGCACCTGGAACGCGCTGTGAATCTTGAGGGCAGCCGCGACGAATCGTATCGCATGTTGTCCCTGGCCTATGAAAAACTGGGCCGGTTGAAGGATGCGGAAGCACTCCTGCTGCGCGCCATCGCCGTGCGGCCTCAATATTGGGCGGGGTACAAGCAGTTAGGCAGGTTCTATGTCACGCGCGGGCGCTATGCCGAAGCCATCCAGGAATTCAAGCGCGTGGTGGAGTTAGCCCCGGACAGCTTCAGCGGCTATAGCAATCTGGCTGGCGTTTATCTCCACCAGGGGGATTACGCCGCAGCCACCGAGGCACTGGAGAAGTCCATCGCCATCCACCCTGCCGGCGCGGCTCTAAGCAATCTGGGCGCGGCCTATTTCTACCAGCACAAGTATGAGGACGCGGCTCGCAACTATGAACGCGCGGCCCAAATCCTTCCCGGCTCCTACGTGATCTTCGGCAATCTGGCTGAAGCTTATTCCCAGATCGACGGCCACGAGGCGGAGAGTCGGAGGAATTACACGCACGCACTGGAACTGGCGGAGCGACAACTGCGAGTGAATCCCCGCGACGGCGCGACGCAGTTATACGCGGCTCTCTACGCTGCCATGCTTGGGGACACGGCAAGAGCGGAACGCTACCGCAAGTCAGGAATTCGGTCCCTGTCGGATGACCCCTCGGCGCGGCTGGGATCGGCCCTTGTTTTGGCGGAGCTGCACAAAGACGCGTTGGCGATGGCGGAGCTGGAACTGGCGCTGAAAGCCGGCCTTTCACCAACCGAGATCACCAACAATCCGGCGTGGCAACGCTTTGCCGCGTATCCAAGATTTGTGTCCATGCTGCAAGGAGCAAGAAAAAGCAGATGACCCGGCAGACTCGTGAGTAAGGAGGAGGAGGCAGTTATGAGGAAAAAGGTAAAGCTGATCAGCAGTAACGGCCAAGTTGACGCGAACGCGCCCATCATCAAGTTCAGCGCGGGCGATGAAATCGAATGGTCCTCGTTTCAGAACGAGAGTGCCGATATCGTGTTTGCGTCAAAGTATGGTTCGCCGTTTACATCCGCCAGGTTTCAGGTGCCCGCAGGCGGCAGCGTCTCCAGCGGTCCCGCGATAAAGAAGCCACAAAACGGAAAACAAGACGAATACAAATACACCGTGATCGGGCAGGGCGGTTTGAACGATCCGGTGATCATCGTCGATAACTAGGGGACGCGCCCAGCTTTCTGGCCAGGCAAGTGGGAAATCCTATATCGTGGTGCATGCTCCG
The DNA here is from genome assembly GCA_035316085.1 of Candidatus Angelobacter sp. Classification (GTDB taxonomy): domain Bacteria; phylum Acidobacteriota; class Terriglobia; order Terriglobales; family Acidobacteriaceae; genus Angelobacter. The sequence continues at coordinate 17,358 of DATFXI010000121.1, read as the reverse complement.
CTGTGCCGCCAAGGCGGCGAAGGCGAGCGAGTCCACAGCCACGCGTAGCCCATCTTATGCCCGGCCGGAAGACATACCAGACAGAAGTCGTGATCGCCGGCGGAGGATTGGCCGGCCTGGTGACGGCTTACGAGCTGCTGTCGGCCGGGCGCCGCGTCCTGCTCATTGACAAAGACACGCGGGAAAACCTGGGCGGCCTGGCCAAACAGTCCTTCGGCGGCGTCCACATGATCAACACGCCGCATCAGCGGCGGTTGGGCATCAAGGACTCGCCGGAGCTGGCCTGGCGCGACTGGCAAAGCGTTGCTGGTTACGAAGCCGGCGATACCTGGCCGCGGCTGTGGGGCCAGTTCTATTGCGAGAATTCTCTGGAATTCATCTTCGAATTCCTCGCCGACAAAAAAATCACGTTTCTGCCGCTGGTCAATTGGGCGGAGCGAGGCGTTTATGGTCCCGGCAACACAGTACCCCGATGGCATATCGCCTGGGGCACGGGCCATGAGATCGTTGCCAGCTTGTTGAACGCGCTGGAAGCGCACCCACTTCGCTCCAACCTCAATCTACTTTTCGACTGTGAAGTTTCCGCGATTGAAACCGCGAATAGCGGCGCCGTCGGTGTCCGGGGCCGCGCGATCGATTCAGACGAGGAAGTTGCAGTCTCGGCTGAGCACGTGGTCATCGCTTCGGGCGGCATCTGCGGCGGCGATCTGAGCCGGTTGCGCGCGGAATGGTATAAACCCTGGGGCGAACCGCCCAAGAAACTTCTGAACGGCGCTCACATTTATGGCGATGGCCTGCTGCACGATCGCGTTGCCGACCTGGGCGGCGCCGTAACCCATCTCGATCTCCACTGGCACTACGCGGCGGGCGTGAATCATCCCGCCAAACGCCGCCCGGACGACGGCTTGAGCCTGGTGCCGCCCCGCTCCGCGCTGTGGCTCAACGCGCTGGGGCACCGCATCATGACGCCCGGCCCCATGCCGGCTTATGGCGATACGCGCCATTTAGTCGAGAGCGTGCTACGCCAGCCGGGACAGTATTCGTGGCAAGTCATGAACTGGAAGATCGCCATCCGTGAGCTGGCAGTGTCCGGCTGCGATTACATGACGGCCTTCCGTTACAAGAAGCGACTGGAACTCGCGCGGCATGTTCTGTTCGGTAACGCTGATCTGGTCACTCGGCTGGTGCGCGAGTGCCCGGACGATATTGTGACCGCGGACTCGCTCAGTCAACTAATGGAGCGCATGGACGAAATGAATCTCTACGGCCTCCGCCTCGATCGCGCGGCGATGGAAGCGACCATCCGCGGATGGGACGATATGATCGAGCGCGGGCCGGCGTACCACAATGACGACCAACTGCGGCGTATCGCGAATTTCCGCGCCTATCGCGGCGACCGCATACGCACCTCGAACTTCCAGCGAATTCTCGACTCTAAGGCCGCTCCGCTGATCGCGATCAGGGAATTCATTCTGGCAAGAAAAAGTCTCGGAGGAATCCAGACCGACCTTCAGTGCCGCGTCTTGCGCGCCGGCAGCGGCCAGCCGATTCCCGGGCTGTACGCCGTGGGCGAAGCCGCGGGCTTCGGCGGCGGCGGCAGTCACGGCAAAGGGTCGCTCGAAGGCACGTTCCTGGGCGGTTGTATACTCACCGGACGCGTGGCCGGCAGAAACATAGGAAAATAGGGCAGACGTTCATCGCGCCGCGATGAACTCTTTGCCAACGAACTGTACCACTATAAAAAGAGACTATGGCCAGCGGCACACAAACCGAACCTACAAGGCGAATTCGCATCGCCAGTCACAAGACAGGAGCCTGGCTGGCGCGTTATGCGTTGGAACAACTGCCGGTGTCGCACACCTTCGGCATTCCCGGTGTCCACACTACTGAGATCTACGACGAGCTGAATCAATCAGAAAAAATCCGCCCGGTACTGGTTACGCACGAAGTGTGCGGCGCGTTTGCCGCTGACGCCATCAGCCGCACCAGCAGCCGAGGAAGCACGATCGGCTGCCTGGTGATCGTGCCGGCGGCCGGTGTCACCCACGCCATGAGCGGCATTGGCGAGTGCTATCTCGACGGTATTCCTCTGCTGGTCATCACTGGCGGCCCACGCACCGATGTTCCCTTCGGCTATCAACTCCACGAGATCGATCAGCATCGCCTGGTGGACGGAATCGTCAAGCGCTCCTGGAAGATAAAAGACCACGACGAAATCGTTCCCGTGATCTTCCAGGCATATCGGACGGCGATAAGTGACGTGCCCGGCCCGGTCCTGGTGGAGGTTCCCGTCAACCTGCAGCTGTTCAGCCAGCGTGTGGAAGATGTGCCGGTGTTCGTACCGCATGCGCCGGAGCCGGTGAGCCTGGACCGCGATCTTGACGCCGCGGTTCGCATGTTGCGCATCGCGCAATCGCCCGGGATTTTCGTAGGCTGGGGGGCGGTGGACGTCGCGGATTCTGTTGCCAAGATCGCCGAGATGCTGGGCGCTCCGGTTTCGACCACGCTGCAGGGCCTTTCCGCGTTTCCTGGAAACCATCCACTGCATACCGGCATGGGCTTCAGCCGCGCCGCGGTACCGGCCGCGGAAGATGCGTTTGCCAAGTGCGATTGTCTGCTGGCCATCGGAACAAGTTTCGGAGAAATTCCTACCGGCAGCTTTGGTTGTCCGGTTCCGGAGAATCTCATCCACGTTGATATTTCGCCGAAAGCGATCGGGCGCAACTTCCCCGCTAAGATCGGCCTGGTGGGCGATTCGCGTCTAGTCGTTCCCGAGCTTCTCGCGCGTCTCGACGCCGCTTCGCCGGACCAGATCGTCCGCCGCCGCAAGGTTGAAGCTCAAATTGCCCGCGACAAAAGCGCGTACCGCCAAGAGTGGCATGCACACCAGACAGATCGTGTGAATGCTGCGCTGTTCTTCGAAGAATTGAGGGCGCAACTGAGTGACGACGCCATCATGACCGTGGACGATGGCAACCACACATTTCTGGCCGCTGAGCTTTTTGAGGTACGCGCCCCACGCACCTTCGTTTCGCCGACCGATTTCAATTCTATGGGTTACGCCGTGCCTGCGGCCGTCGGAGCGAAACTTGCGAGTCCCGGCCGGCAGGTGGTGAGCATCGTGGGCGACGGCGCTTTTCTGATGACGGGTCTAGAAACCACCACCGCGGTCACCTTAGGACTCGGTATCACCTATTTCGTTTTCGACGACGGCGAGTTAAGCCAGATTTCGCAAAGCCAGGAGATTCCCTACAACCGCAAGTCGTGCACCACGCTGGGCACAATCCGGCTGAAGGGCATGGCGGATGCCGTGGGCGCGCACTTCGTGAAGATTGAAAACAACAGCCAAATTGCCTCGGGCATTGGCGAAGCTCTGGGGATAGCCCAAAACGAATCAAGGCCGGTGATTGTTGACGTCCAGGTTGACTATTCCAAGCGCACGCGCTTCACCAAGGGTGTGGTCAAGACAGCGCTCAAGCGCTTCCCGTTGCGCGATCGCATGCGGTTCATTGCACGAGCGCTGGTGAGAAAGGTTACCGGGTGAGAATGCGACCCTCAGAGCGCACCGGATAACTCCGCACATCCCAAGGGCAACCTCTCGGAGAGTACTTTTCATACTTGCAGGTCGTTGTCATTACAGATATCCATGTAAGTATATAATAATACACAGCTTATTATTACAGTATTTTGTCAAATGACATTTTGAAATGATTACGGTGATTTTGGTTGACATTGTCATATAAAGGGAGGACAATTTCAGACAGACAAAAAGGAAGTCTTAACATGCCAGATGGCGATCGTTTTCAATGGAGACTAAAAGGAAAAGGTTGGCGGAAGCTGCGCAGTCTGTTGACTTCCGGAGTCGATGACGAGTTGATTGGCTCCCAAGCAATTACCGCAGTTGCTCACTATCTGAAAGACAACCCCGACACCCCTTACGCGGATTACGTTGATCTTGTTCACAGGTCATTGGCAACACGGTCACTGTTTGATCCCAATCAGAACCAAGGGTTGGAAGACAATACGCGCGTCTCCGTTGCTCTCGAGAATCTCGCTGAACAATGCGATTATTCGGAGTCCTCATTGCTCGCTCAGCGAGCGGCCTCGCGTATTTTCCTGCGAATGAAATCCAACAATGCCCAGGTCGAGAGAAGCACGGTTGCCGAGGCGTTTGCGGGAGAACTAGCCGGTGAGATAACGGAGCGGCGCTGTTTGGCTTTGGTCCGTGAAGATACCGCCCAGAAGTGTGGGCGGAGTTTCGAGGATGAAATGGCTTATGAGAAACAACTGCGTGGCAAAATCGCGCAAATGGCAAAGCCCTTCGCCAAGAAGCTCGCGAGCACCGAGGGTCTCTCAGTTCTGCGGGCACCGCGACGACCACGCAGGGACGCCCCTCGTCTTGATCAGACTCTTCCCATAATTCCGGAGGTCAGATGAACTGTCGAACCCACTACCATTTCGATTTCTCTTTGCCAGGTCAGATTGCCTGGAAATGGCGCGGGCACGATAAGGGCTTGGCCATCCCCGAGGAGCCAGTGCTCTTCCAGCTCAATGACGATTCACTGGCCTTAGGCCTGATGTCAGCAGTTGATCCCCTGCTCGCCGACCTTTTGAACATTGCGGTCTCTGTTCACATGGCGGACAGGTTGGCTTTGAAGGAACGCTACGTGGCCGGCCAGAGCATCCGTTGCCACAGAGTATTTGACTTGATACTTGCGGTTGATGACTGCAAATTGTGGGGTGATGAGCAAGTGCAGCAGAAACTCCGAAGGCTCCTAGGATTCCTGAGCCAAGACACTTGGAATTTCAGATTCGTTCGAAGACACGAGCGTCGCCGATCTGAGGCGCAACGCGTACTGTTCTCAGGAAAAGATTTCAGGGCGTGTGAAGTAGCTCTCTTCAGTGGTGGCCTCGACTCTCTAGCGGGCACCGCCATTCAAATGGCCAATAGCCCTAACAAACCCTTTATCGCTGTCTCTGCTTCCCCAACGAACATTCACTTCGGCCGCCAGCGCAGGCAGTTCAGGATTGTGGCTAACGCCCTATCGAGCCCAGGTACCCATATTACATTCAAATACTGCATGCGTGGTGGTTCCAAGAGCCTGCAGGAGCCAAGCAGGCGCACGAGAGGGTTCGCATTCCTCGTGCTTGGCGCGGTGACTTCCTTAGCTGCTGGCGTCGACCAGCTTACCGTGCACGAGAACGGATTTGGAGCCATCAATCTACCATATGACTCCTCACTATTGGGTGTAGATCTCACGAGAGCCATGCATCCGACCACCCTACGGGATTTTTCGGAACTGATATCGTTTGCTTTTGCAAAGCCTTTTCTAGTGAGAAATGATTGCGTTTTTTCGACAAAGGCAGAAATGTGTCGAGCGCCCGCTGCAAGTTCCGCCGCTTCCGCTATCACGGACACGTTTTCCTGCGACCGACTGACGAGGTCTGGCCATCATTGTGGGTACTGCACGTCATGTTTGCTCCGGCAACTCGCACTTGAGAACGCAGGTCTGCAGGCATTTGATCACGATCGCTACTTAATACGATTAACCGACCCCCTAGCACATCCCAAGCCGCATCACCTTCACGGATTAGCGGCCATGTCTTGGCAAGCCGCGAGATTACGGAACTGCTTTAAAGAAAAGTGCTCGTGGCACGCACTTTTGTCAGAATTCCCTGAACTTCAGATTGCAGCAGCCTGTCTCGCGAAAGACTTTGAAAATGTTACAGCGAGGCTAAGCGCGGTCTACCGTCAACACGTTGATGAGTGGTTTCACTTCTCTGCGCTTCATCAACTTCCCACAAAGTCAGCAGCTTAAGGAGGGCGCAGTGAATAAAGTATTGGACCAAATTGACCCCCGCATTCTGGGTCAGCGCTTGCAAGACGCAAGAAAAGCTGCCGGCCTGACCCAGCAACAAGTTGCAGATGCCTTGAGCGTGGCTCGTACTACCGTCGTTGCGATCGAAAAGGGCGAGCGCCGAATAACGCCACACGAGCTTCGCACATTTGCCTCGGTTTCCAGCCGTTCTGTTTCAGAACTGCTCAGCAGACGATTTGTAACAGAAGGCTTTGTTCCTCAATTTCGGGCGCTTCAGCACCTGGACGAAGAGGTTGAACGGTTGACTATAAAGCTGCAGGAATATGCAGAAGACTACGCGGAGCTTGAGTCCATAACGAAGATGCCGACAGTGCGTGTGTATCCGCCTGTTTACGAAACGGCCGGAGCCAGTCCGGAACAGATCGGGGAAGACGTTGCTAACGCAGAGCGCGCTCGCCTCGGCATGGGAGATGGGCCGGCTAGTGACCTGCGTGAGCGACTCGCGGTTCAAGTTGGTATTCGCATTTTCTATTTTGAGATGCCCAGCAAGGTTGCCGGCCTTTTTGCTTTTAACGAATCTCTGGGCGCGTGCATGGCAATCAACAGCAATCATCCACTCGACCGTCAGACGTGGTCCCTCGCCCATGAATATGGGCACTTCTTAATGAACCGTTACCAGCCTGACATTACGGTGCTGTTTAGTAAGGGACGATCTTCACAGAGAGAGCGCATGGCGGATGCATTTGCGGAATGTTTCACGATGCCGGAATCCGGGCTCAATCGCAGAGTCACGGAACTTCAGAGGTCACTTCCAAACGGAATAACCCTCGCGCATATCTGCGAATTGGCCAATCTATATCGAGTCTCAGTGCAAGCGCTTGTCAAGCGACTGGAGAATATGAAGAGATTGCCGAATGGCACTTGGGAGCGCTTAATTGCCGAAGGATTTAAGGTACGCACGGCGCAACGGCAACTGGGTATAGATGTTTCCTCCAGTCAAACTGATCGATTTCCCCGTCACTATACAGTGATGGCAGCCTACGCTTTCCGGCACGGTTTGATCAGCGAAGGACAATTGGCTCGGTTTTTGCGCGTGGATCGCTTGACCGCCCGGGCGCTTCTGGAATCAAAGCCGTATGAATTCCACTCCGAGGAAGAATTATTCGCGCTTTATTCATCCGATCTCGGCCAGAGGCTGACCGGGAGTTAGACAGTGCTGACCGAGAGACCCGCGATAATGGACGCGAGCAGCATCATTAACATCGCCGCGAGCGGCCGAGCTGAAGAGATACTCGCGATTGTGAGCGAACAAATCTACGTGTGCTCGTATGTGCAGGAGAAGGAATGCTTATATCTCCGATCCCAGGATGGATTGTCCGTCGAGCTCATTGAGCTTCCGGCATGGATTGAAACGGGGATGATACAGGAATGCGATTTAGGGGACGACGAGGAAGAGCAGTTTCTAGAGTATGCTGCTCAGGTCGATGATGGTGAAGCGATGTCTCTCGCCATCGCTGCTGCACGAGGTTTTACCCTGGTTACGGACGACCGTAAAGCGCAAAGGCTAGCGCAGTCCGGTGGCATCACCCTATTAACGACCCCACAGATTCTTCGCGGCTGGGCGTCAACCCAGACAGATGCGACAGTATCTGAAGCGTTAAAAGCAATCGAAACCAGAGCAAGGTTTCGACCTAGAGACGAGGATCCTCTCAACGCGTGGTGGCTCCATGTCCGCGATCCATAGAAGACGGCGGGTCTGAAGAGTTTGGTGCGCTGGTTCGAGTGCTCAGTCTACCATCTGTTCAGTCCACAACCAGATTGTGGGGCCAGATTTGTATCGCGAGGTCACAAAGATGGTTCTGTCTCTCGTCGATTTCAGCCGGAGTCCACGCGGCCTTGTCCAACAATTCCTCGGTCAGATAAATCTCTGAGTGTGCATAGAACTCATCCCTCTTCGTGAGAAACGCTGCGTTTTGCGCCTCCTGGTTCAAGCGGCGGTCCAAAAGCGTGAGATTTCCTATCCGACCAACGTATTCGTCGTGCTGCGCCAGACGAGTCGCCGGAAGGGGTTTTTGCGGATAGATGTGCTCGATGTGCACTTTTTCTGGCGTGGCGATTATCAACTCTTCTGTCTCCCGGAGCTTGTACTCGAGCGCGCGCAGGATCACCTGAGCAATACCGGTCTGCGCACGTCCGAAACTCAAAGTTGAAAAACTCTGTCGAACGTCGTCGTCAGACGGAGACAGCGCTCGAAGCACAGCTAGCGCAGCTTGCTCACCCCCACCATCAGAAAGGGTCTTAGCCGCGGCAAATGCAGTACTCTCGAATTTTGCGCGATCTTTATCAGAAATGACGTTGTGTCGCACAATGAGGGCGAACAAAGCAGCAGACACGCGTCTTCGGGCTTCATCCGTGAGCGTTCTGTTGGCGGCCAGAAGAACAGCATATCCGCTTTGCGCCCTCAGCGTCGCAATACTCAGCCAGAGATCGTGCTCCTTAATATCGGCGGTGTCTCCATCGCGCACTCGCTTATAGAAGAGCGCATCAGAACGTAGCAAGCGAGAGAACTCAACAGGAGGTGTGTGATTCTCAGCTATGTTTCGGGATATAACTTTGTAAAGGGACCGTTCCTTGACATCGCCGTGTCGCGAAACCCACGAGAGCCGAATTAAGGTTTGTGCTCCGTCGCCTGAACCTGCACTATCAAAAACATCTGACCAGCACTCGATGATTTCTGGCCTTTGGCCCGGAGGTGAATGGTGCAAAAGCCAGCTGCGAAGGAGGTCTGCCGTTGATAAGCCGATACCCCGGTCATTGAGTGTCTCAAAGATTGAGGCAGCATTGTCTTCATCGGTCGAGACTACCGTGACAAGTGAAACATGATCGGTCAAAGTCTTCGAGACTCTTGCGACCCATTTAAAGGCGTTTTCGCCGCCGCCCAATGTGTTCCATCCTTCCTGAATGCGTTCGGCAAAGTATTTGTAGGCTTTGAGGATTAGCTTGTGAGACTTTTTCGTCGCAGCCGCTGGGTTTGGAGGAAAACCCTGTATCGAATCTCGAAAGAAGGCGCGGTCGAACTCGTTCAACTGGAGTTTGGGCAGCTGCTCGCCTGTCAGGTGGTCCTGGAACGAGATAAAGCTATTCTGTATCTGGTTTGCTGCATTTTCGCGGTATTCGCGAATCTTATCCCGAATCGCCGCGAGAAGTATCGTTGCAGTTGCAATTCGCTGCTGTCCATCAAGGATCAAATTGTAAGTCTGATTGTTCACGAAGACGGCAGCTCCGAGGAAATACTCTTTCCCACTAATGTTATTCCCCGGATAGAGCTGATCGAAATGTTCAAGATCGTTCCAAAACTCCGAAATCTGCTTCTCTTCCCAACTAAAATCTCGTTGGTATTCTGGCACCCGCAAGGGCGGAGTCGTGTTGCTCAGCACGACCCCTAAAGTCCTCTTCTCAGTAGTGAAGAAATCCACGGCCATGACTTCAGACCTCCTCAAAAACCAAGCCTGGCCGCGACTTTAGGGCAAAAACCTAACGCTATTCGGTACATCTCTGTCATAAACCCTCAGTGCAACCTTGTTCGCACGTTGCCGATAGTAATCAGACACGCGGTCGATTTCTGGGTGTTTCTTCCTGAAATCCTCCCATATATCTCTGTGCTTGTGCGTTGCGCTCCGCACGCTCGAATTGCTGCGTAGATATTTCAGGACATGAGAGTCATCAGTGAGCCAGAGCTCTTTCAATTTGTCAGTCTCAAATTCAGCTAGCCTGTAGAAGTCCTTGAAGACCTTCTGCAGGCGAGTATTATCGTTGCCGCGCCAGTCAATAAACGTGAACTCCGCAACTCTCCGATCGGTTTCAACATCAAAGCGCCTTTCTTCCGACGTACCCGCGCCTAACGATAGACTTTGCACATTTTCACCTTCGACCAGAATTGAAGGCAGAAGAACCAAAATACCCAGTGTGTGAATGACAACATCAATCTGGGCGGCAGCCCGCTTTATTGTGCGCGCGGCTTCCAGCAACTCGTCATTTATGTTAGTGGCTCGCAGCTTTTCAGCAATCTGATTCTTGTCTAATCGACTGAACACCCATTCCAATTCCGCAACCTTCGAGGCCAAATTGCTCCCCGAGAACTTCGCGATCTGCTCTACACAGCTTCCGAGCTGACTGCTGGTTCCAGCCATTCTTAACTCCTTCACACTCCCGCGGGCTTAACGACGTCTCCTGGAGCGAAGTGGGAAGGTACGGCTCAATTCCCGGCGGATTTCTTTCTCAGTCGAGCAGATTGGGCATCTCTTCGAAAATTTCGGGCGTGAAGAGGAATAAATGTTTTGCCTAGGATCAAAAATATCGATCGCGAGACATTCAGCTCTAGATACAACTGATGGACTCGCCACGGAGTAAATGTCGATTCTGGTCACATTGTTGAACCAGAATTTGTCAAATGAGCTGCTCGGACGACCTTTACCGCGAAGCGTCCTTCCAACGTACTCACAGTCCTTGCCCGACCATAGAACGTAAATGCAGTTATGACTGTGTATTTCTCGCTGATACCAGCTTCGAAAGGCGGTCTTCTTTGCTCGCCGACCCCATCCCTTACTGTTCCTTACGTGCCATTGACGTTTTGAGCCTATAGACGAAGAGAACTCTTTCCTCCCCCTCTTCTTCAAGAGTATCCCCCGAGCCTTGTCCCCGAGACTTTTGAGCACGGGGCGAACGCGGTCCTTAGTGAAGCGGGGAGCTCTGCCTGGATGCTTTCTGCCGATCGATACGCGCAGCCAAGCAATGCGTCGATAAAACAGCTTACGCAACTCTCGGTTAAACTCAGCCGACAGTCCCATTCTCCGATCTCTCCCCCGCCTTTTACGGCGGGAGAAGTCTACCACTCTCGGGTAGCTGCCTTCTTCACCTTTTCGTCTCGTCCAGCCACTTCTCGATGTGCGCCGGTGGCGCCCAATCCATGAGCGTTTCCAGCATCCCTTCAGGTGAGGACGCCACCAGGACCAGCGGGCGGTTCTCAGGACGCACGAACTCTTCTTCCACCGCATGATCCAGAAACTGCAGCATGCCGTCCCAGTAGTTCTCGATGTTGAGCAGCCCGCATGGCTTTTGCTGGATTCCCAGCTGCGACCAGGTAATGGTCTCGCAGATTTCCTCGAGCGTCCCGTAACCGCCCGGCAGGGCGATGAACGCATCCGACAAGTCGGCCATGAGCGCTTTGCGCTGGTGCATGGTTTCGACCACATGGAGTTTTGTCACGCCGCCATGGCCGATCTCGCGCCGGACGAGTGATTGCGGGATCACGCCGATGGCCTCGCCCCCTTTGCCCAGCACCGCGTCGGCGATCACGCCCATCAGTCCGATGCAGCCTCCGCCGAACACCAGCCCGATGCCGCGCTCCGCCATCAGTTCGCCCAGGCGCTGTGCCGCTTCTTTGTACGCTGGACGCGCGCCGACGGATGAGCCACAATAAACGCAGATGCGCTTGAGCTTGGTCACCCACAAAACCTTACCACTGATCAACGCTGACGACACTGATTAGCATCGCCGGAAATCGGAGGGCGAAAACCTTACCGCGGATTTGCGCGGATGGTCGCGGACCAAGAGCAAAACCAAACTCAATCGCGACCCTGCGAGACAAGGAGCAAATCAAGAGCGTGAGTCACCGTGCTCCATTTTGGGAAAAATCATTTTTTTCACAAACTTTAACTGAATCACCATAATCTGAATCCGCCACACCACTTACTATCATGGCTAGTAGCAACCGGGCCCCAGAGAAAACTTGAGGGGTGGATGATGCAGCATGTTCGCCGTTGCTGTTTGCTCCTGGCTGTAGTGCTCCTGGCGGTTTCACCGGCGCTATTCGCACAGTGCGGCGTCGAACGCTGGTCGGTAAAAACAGGCACTGATCCGGACGCCGGTCTGGTCAACCTGAACTCTTTCTCGAACACCACCGTCGCTTCCATGCGTGCCTTGACCGCGCCGAATCCAATTCCATCGAACAATCGCGTGTCACCAACCGAAACCACGCAGTGGGTCATCAACGCCACGCTGACGCAGTACAAGCTGGAAGGCGACTCTGACTATCACCTGATACTTTCCGACGCCTCGGGCAACACCATGATCGCGGAGATCCCCTCGCCCACCTGCGTAGGAGCCGGCAGCCCATTCTTTGCGGGAATACAAAACTCCCGGTCTGAGTTCGACGCCAGATTTACGGCTACGACAACTTTTCAAACGGCAAACATTCCCGTACAGGTCACGGGGGTGGGGATGTTTGATTTCCTACACGGGCAGACCGGCGTTGCTCCTAACGGAATTGAGTTGCATCCGGTACTTGATATCATCTTCAATCCCACGCAAACGCCGGCGTTTTCGCTGAGCGCCTCGCCCACGACTGTCTCGGTGGCCCAAGGTGGAACCAAGACTACGACGATTTCCACTACAGTCTCCGGCGGATTCAATTCCGCGATTTCGCTTTCCGCTACCGGGCTCCCGGCCGGTGTTACTGCGGCATTTAGTCCGGCCTCGATCGCTGCACCCGGTTCCGGAAGCTCCACGCTCACCTTCACCGCGAGCAGCACTGCCACCATCGGGAGTTCCACGGTGACCATCACTGCCAGCGGAGGCGGCATTTCGCACACCGCGACCGTGTCTCTCTCTGTCACAGGAGCGGGGGTGACTACGCAGATCCTGGGAAACCCGGGATTTGAAAATGGATCGGCGAATATTGCGCCCTGGAGCTTGACCGCAGGTGTGATCAACAACTCCGCCAGCGAGCCCCCGCACAGCGGGAGCTGGGACGCCTGGCTCGATGGCTACGGCACCAACCATACCGACACCGCCCTGCAGCAGGTGACCATCCCTGCTGGCGCCACCGCGGCCACGCTGTCTTTCTTCCTGCATATCGACAGCGCGGAGACCAGTACGAGCACCGCGTTCGATACGTTTACGGTTCAGATACGCAATTCCTCCGGCACCGTGCTTTCCACGCTGGCCACCTACTCGAATCTCAACAAGGCCGCAGGCTACCAGCAGAAGACGTTTAATCTGATCAACTTCAAGGGCCAGACCATCCAGATCTTCTTTAAAGGCGTGGAGGATTTCACGCTGCAAACTTCCTTTGTGCTGGACGACGTTACCTTGAACGTGACGCAGTGAGGAGAGAGCATATGAAGAGATTGGCATTTTGTTTGTTGCTTTGCGGTCTGGCGACCGCCGTCCTCGCGGCGCAACAGGCCGCTTCCGTGGATCGTCCGCCGGAACCGAACTTCGTCTTCGACGATGACGGCGGCAAAGTCCAGATTGTACCCGCGGACTTTTCGGTGCCTGGCCCGAAGAAATTCCACGGCGGCGCGGTGCTCGAGTCGGCGCAGCAGGTAAGCATCTTCCTCGGTTCCGGCTGGGGCGACCAACAGTTCCGGTCGCGTGAAACTAACCTGCTTGACGTTGCGGCCAATAAGGAAAACACGCACCTTGGCGAACTGCAGACGCACAACATCAAGACGCTGCGCCCATCGCCACAGCTCGAAGACTTCACCAATCTCAGCAACTCCAAAGTGAACGATTTGACGATCCAGCGGAAGGTCTCAGATCTTCTGCAGAAAAAGGCCATACCCGCGCCGACGCCAGGCACGGTCTATCTGATCTTTCTGGCTCCCGGCATTGATTCAACCCTGGGTGCGCACAAGGCTGGCGTCGATTACGTGGCCTACCACAATTTTGTCAATCTTGAGGCGGGTGAAATCCACTACGTGGTTGTGCCCTTTCACCACGATGCGCAACGGCACGCCTCCGCTGCGGCACGAGCTTTTGCGGAGACTGCCATGAACCCAAACGGACAGGGTTGGTTTTGAACTAAAACTCAAAAGAGAAGAAATGGCAACCGCAGGAGGAGCTTATGGCTCCTCCTCTTCGTCTTCCTGTTTTTCAGAGCCGGGATGCTCTTTGATCCATCGCTCAGCGATGAGTTCGAGATGCTGCCTTTGTGCCGCGGTCAGATAGCGCGCCTGTTTCCCGGCCTCCGCTTTGCTCTCGGCTGAGCCAAACCGGGAGCCAATGGTGAACCACAGGAAAGCCTGGCTTGTGTCTCTGCCACACTTATTGGTCAAGTAAAGCTTGCCCAGTTCGTACATCGCCGGTGACTGGCCGTGAGCCGCAGCCTCCTTGTACCAATGAATCGCCTGCGTGCAATCAGGACCGCGGGCCAGTTTTCTGGCCAGTTCCAACTGGGCTGCCGGCTGGTCCTGCTTGGCTGCTCTCGAGTACCAGCGGTTTGCTTCATCGGGATTTCTAGGAACTCCAGTGCCTTCGTCGAGCGCTTTCGCTAAATGCAGCTGGGCATCGGTTTGTCCCTGGGTAGCGGCTTTGCGATTCCACTCTGCGGCAAGCACCGGATCAACCGGGACGCCAAAGCCACGCTCGTACATGAAGGCCAAGTCTCTCTGCGCACGTGGATCGCCTTGGTCAGCGGCTTTCCGCTCCCAAAGCAAAGCTCTCGCGTAGTCCGCCGGAATGCCGCGACCGTAAAGGTAGATTCGTCCCAGTTCATATTGTGCGGGCGCATAACCTTGGCTCGCGGCCTCGGTAAGCCAGTGGATCGACTGTTTTCCATCCGGCTGAACATGCCGGCCAAGGTCGTAGCAGGAGGCCAAGGCCGTCTCGGCTACGGGATCATTTGCGGCAACTCTTTTTTGGATGGCAGCGAAATCTGCGGCTTCGCGGGGACAGACGTCAGGCCGGCTATCCTGCGCCAGGACTGCGCCAAGACTCGCTATCGGGATGACGAAGAGCAAAGCGGTGTAGCGGAACATGAATCATCCAAACCGGGAAGTATAGTTTGGACCGTAGCCGATCGTACGATCCGTGTGCTGGTTTCACCTGCTTTTAACACTAGAGGGGAGCGCATAAAGAACAAAAGCGAGGGAAATTCGTTCCCTCGCTTTGAGAGGTGATGCGCACCGGTTACTTCACTGCAAAAAACTTGTCCACATCGGCGTCCACGGTGGGCAGCTTGAGCGCTTCCTGGCGGAGCTCTTCAAAAATGATGCTGGTGAGGTAGCGTTCGCCGAAATCCGGTACTACCACCACGATCAGCTTGCCGGCGTTTTCCTTACGCGCCGCGACCTTCAGAGCCTGTGCCACGGCTGCACCGCCGGAGATGCCAACGAACAGGCCTTCTTCCTTCACCATGCGTTTGGCCGTCTCCACCGATTCGTCCAGCGTCGCGGTCAAGACCTCGTCCATCAAATCGGTGCGCAGCACTGCGGGCACGAAGCCGGTGCCGATCCCCTGGATTTTGTGCGGCCCGGGCTTCCCGCCGGAAAGCACGGGGGAGTCCGCCGGCTCCACGGCAATGATCTTGAAGCTCGGCTTTTTCGGCTTGATGTACTCGCCGACCCCGGTCAGCGTGCCGCCGGTACCGACGCCGGAGACCAGGATGTCAACCTTGCCGTCAGTGTCATTCCAGATTTCCGGGCCAGTGGTTTCGCGATGGATTTTGGGATTGGCGGGGTTTTCGAATTGCTGCAGGATCACCGAGTTCGGAATCTGCTTTTGGATCTCATTGGCTTTAGCGATAGCGCCTTTCATGCCCTTGGGTCCGGGCGTGAGAATAATCTCGGCACCGAACGCCAGGAGAATCACGCGGCGCTCGAGGGTCATCGTCTCCGGCATCACGAGAATCAGCCGGTAGCCCTTCGCGGCTGTGGCAAACGCAATGCCGATGCCGGTGTTGCCGCTGGTCGGCTCAATGATTACCGTCTTCCCCGGCTCGATGGTGCCGGCTTTTTCGGCTTCATCCACCATGCTCACGCCGATGCGGTCTTTTACGCTGTGGCAGGGGTTGAAGCCTTCCAGTTTGGCCAGCACCGTGGCCCCCATGCCCGCCGTCAGCTTGTTGAGTCGCACCAGCGGCGTGCGGCCGATGGTCTTGGTAATGTCCGAGTAGATGTTCATCTCTCCACCTTTCTTTTCTTGGTTTAGAAAATCAGGCGTCCCGCGAGAGTATGACCTTTTAAGATTAAACACCCAGGACAAAGGATTCGTCCAATTTGCGAGCAGGCGGCGAGGCGACTTGCGCGCCGAGCGGCCTGTCTCAAGCAGAAGATCGCTTGCGACAAATACGCTCCCAGGCGGTTTGGAGCACAGCGACAGAGAGATTAGGCTTCCGCCACTTTAATCATCAACTTCCCGAAGTTCTCGCCGCGAAACAGCTTGAGCAGCGTTTCGGGAAACGTCTGGAAGCCTTCCACTATGTCCTCTTTCGACTTCAGCTTGCCGGCCATCATCCATCCTGCAAGTTCGCGGGCAGCTTCCGGGTAACGCGCGGCGTAGTTGAAGACCACAAAGCCTTCCATGCGCGCGCTGTTGACCAGTAGCGACATGTAATTCGACGGTCCTCGGAACCCGGTGGTGGAGTTGTACTGCGAGATCGCGCCGCAGATCACTACGCGGGCACCGCGGGCCAACTGTGCCAGCACTGTGTCGAGAATCTCGCCGCCTACGTTGTCGAAATAAACGTTCACGCCTTTGGGGCAATGCTTGCGGAGTTCCTCGGCAACATTCTGGCTCTTGTAGTCAATGCAGGCATCGAAGCCCAGGTCGTTTACCACGTAGTTGCATTTCTCGGTTCCGCCGGCAATGCCCACGGCGCGGCAGCCTTTGATCTTGGCGATCTGCCCCACCACCATGCCGGTGGCGCCCGCTGCCCCAGATACGACCACTGTGTCTCCGGCCTTGGCTTGGCCTACTTCGAGCAAGCCGAAGTAGGCGGTCAGTCCCGTGAGCCCCAGCGCACTGACGTACACCGGCAGCGGCAGGAGCTTGGGATCAACCTTGACCAGCCCCTTGGCGCTCTGTGCATCCATGAGCGCGTACTCCTGTACACCCACGACGCCCGTGACGTGGTCACCCACGGTAAACGCCGGGTTCGCCGAGGCGATCACTCGTCCCGCACCACCAGCCCGCATGACCGCGCCGATTTCAACCGGAGCAATGTACGATCTGCCGGCGTTCATCCAGCCGCGCATCGCCGGATCGAGCGAGAGATACAGCACCTTGATCAGGACTTCACCCGGCCCAGGATCGCGCACGGGCTCTTCGACGTAGTTCCAGTCGTTGCGCTTGGGCAACCCCACCGGCCGAGCCGCCAGGCGAAACTGATGATTAACGAGGTTCATTGAGAGAAGCTCCGTTCACAGAAACAAGAACTGAGCTATCAGTATATGACGCCGGGAAAACCGCCGTTGCGGCCGCCGAGTTGATCTGTGGTTTTGTGGAACCCTGGCATGCCGGCAGAAGTAGTATGGGTATCGGAAATGCCATGCAACGCGCTGCCGCCATCCTCGGTTCCGCCATTTTCCTGGTCATTGCACCAGGGATGCTCGCCGTCTATATTCCCTGGACGTTCACGCGATGGCAGGTTGCGCCTCCCCTGCTCGGGTTTTTTCCCTTTCGTGTAATCGGAGTGCTGCTCATCGCACTCGGTCTTCCGGGTCTGCTGGATTCATTCGGGCGCTTTGCGATTCAGGGA
>DATFXI010000120.1:0-3058 GCA_035316085.1 Candidatus Angelobacter sp. | reverse complement strand
GACGTAGCCGCAGCGGTTGCGCGGATGGCGCGCGTCTCAAGTGCGGTGGCTCCAGGATTCTCCCCTGACGACAAGTGGGTGAGTTTTATCTCCAACATCAGCGGTGCGCCGCAGGTTTGGATCGTGCCGGCGCAGGGCGGGTATCCGCGCATGGTCACCAATGGCGATGATCCGGTGACGCAGCTGGAGTGGTCGCCGGCGAGCGACTGGATCGCGGTTGCCATCGCGCCCGGCGGAGGATTAAACACACAAATCTACGTGGTGAAGCCGGATGGCACCGGCATGAAGCTGCTGACCTTGGGCGGCAAAGACAACAACGGCCTCGATGGCTGGACGCACGACGGTAAGCGGATCGCGATTGACTCCAGCCGCGACGATGCAGCCCGCCGCGACAGCTTCATGGTTGATGTGGCTTCTGGCGAAACCAAATTGGTGGCGAAAAATCCCGGCATCGGCAACATCGATGGAATTTCCCATGACGGCAAACGCGCCTTGCTGAGCAGGCTGAAAAACCGCGGCGACAACAATCTGTATCTGCTCGACCTGGCCAGCGGCAAGGACACGCTGATCACAAAGCATGATGGGATAGCGCTCTTTTTCGGGGAGATGGCGCCGGACGGCGCCGCTGCCTACATCGGCACCAACAAAGACCGCGACATGATGGCCTTCGGGCGGATCAAGATGGCGGCAGATGGAACGCCGGGGGATATTGAGATTCTGGCAGAGAATCCGTCCGGGGAACTGGATGGCTTGCGGCTGAACGAGCAAGGCACGATGGCCGCGCTGCTGTGGAACGTTAAAGGCAAGAACGTGCTCACCTTGTACGACCTGGCACACAATGTGCAAAAGCCCGTGCCCAAGTTGCCGGGAGAGCTTGCAAGCGGGCTTGCCTTCTCGAAGGACGGATCCAAGCTGGCCATGAATATTGCCGGTGCTGCGCAGCCCACCGACATCTGGATCATGGACGTGAAGACCCTGGAGTTCCGCCAGCTCACGTTCAGTCCGCATCCCGGAGTGGACCTGACGTCGCTGGTGAGGCCGGAGCTGGTGACCTTCAAGTCCTTCGACGGGCTGGAGCTTAGCGGATGGCTGTACCGGCCCAAAAACCAGACTGCCCCAGGCGCCTATGTGGTGAGTTTTCACGGCGGGCCGGAAGGCCAGGAGCGCGCGCCGTTTCGCAGCGATTATCAGGCGCTGCTGGCGCAGGGCATCGGCGTGTTCGCGCCCAATGTCCGGGGGTCGTCAGGCTTCGGCAAGAAGTTTGTGAACCTTGACAACGGCGAGCTGCGGTTTAACGGCGTCAAGGACATCAAATCATGCGTTGACTACCTGGTGCAGAATCACATTGCCGATCCCAAACGCATTGGCATCACCGGCGGTTCGTACGGCGGATATATGACCATGGCCGGAATCACCGAATACCCTGACCTTTTTGCGGCCGGGGTGGACTTGTTCGGGATCGTCAACTTCATGACGTTCTTTCAGCACACGCAGCCCTGGATGGCCGCGATTTCCACGATTGAATATGGCGATCCGGCGACGCAGAAGGAAATGCTGGATCGGCTCTCACCGATTTACAAACTCGACCGCATCAAGGCGGCAACCATGGTGCAGCACGGCGCCAATGACACCAACGTGCCGGTCATTGAAGCAGAGCAGATCGTGAAGACGCTCAGAGACCGTGGGGTACCGGTGGAATACATCCTCTTTCCCGACGAAGGCCACGGCTGGCGCAAGATTCCTAACCGCATACGCTCCACAGTAGAGATGGTGCGGTTCTTCAAGGAACATTTGGGCGGATAAGGTGGCGGCGACCATGTACTGTTGGTCGCGTCTGCCGGTTACGTTCGTTACCTGAGAGGCTGTCTCGCCCCAGCGCCGGCCGCCAGATCCCGTGGTATGCTCCTTCCAAACAACCCCCCTTACAAACTTTGGAAGCCAAAAAAACATGATTTCAAGACGCGATTTTCTCAATGGAATAGCGGTGACGCTTGCCGCCAGTGCCGGGGACCCGCTTAGCTGGGCTATGCAAGCTGATTATCCGCCGCCGGTGTCGGGCAAAGAGGGAATGATCATCCGTTCCTTCCGTTTCCTCGATCTGGAAATGCCCATGGAGTTTATGAGCTCCTGGATCACGCCAGTGCCGCACTTTTTCGTGCGCAACCACATGAACATGCCTATCGAGGCGGGCGCGAGCGGTTGGAGCCTGAGCATTAGCGGCGAAGTGGAGAAGCCAGTCACTCTCAGCCTGGCCGATCTGCGCAAGCTGGCGCCACACTCCGTCACCAACACCATGGAATGCGCGGGCAACGGGCGCAGCTTCCAGCGGCCGATCGTGCCGGGAGTGCAATGGCAGCGCGGAGCTGTGGGCAACGCGCGTTTTACCGGGCCTCGCATGCGCGACGTGTTGGAACTCGCGGGCGTGAAAGCCACCGGGAAACACGTCATGTTCCGGGGCCGGGATCCGGTGCCCAGCAAGGTCCCCCCGTTCATTCGTAGCATCCCCGTCGAAAAAGCCATGGACGGCGACACTCTCATTGCCACCCACATGAACGGAGCGCCACTGACCAAGCACCACGGATTTCCCGCGCGGGCCATGGTTCCAGGCTGGCTTGGCGCCGCCTCTTGCAAATGGCTTGTTGAGATCAAGCTGATCGAGAAGGAATTTGACGGCAACTTCATGAAGCCTGGCTATCGGTTTCCTGACCAGCCGATGGCGCCGGGCGGGTCTGTCAGCCCGGACGCGACACACGCCATCACCGGCCTGAGTGTGAAGTCAGTCATCGCCAGCCCAGCTGAGGGCGGGGTGCTTCGCCCCGGCCAGGTGCGAATTCATGGGGCGGCGTGGGCCGGCGAAGCCGATATCGTGAAAGTAGACATCTCCACCGATTCCGGCGCGACCTGGGAGACCGCACAACTCGGCGCCGATCAGGCCCGCTACGCGTGGCGGTTGTGGAGCCATGTGTGGAACCCAACCAAGGCCGGCGAGTACGTGATCATGTCGCGCGCCACTGACAGCCAGGGCCGCACGCAGCCCGAAAGCGCCGCCTGGAATCCC
>DATFXI010000119.1:0-12557 GCA_035316085.1 Candidatus Angelobacter sp. | reverse complement strand
GCCGTGCCCGAGCTGATCCAGCGGGACTTCACCGCCGGCAACATTGTGCGCGAGCTGAAGGCCATTATTCCCGACGGCGCACCGCGAACCCAGATGCTTGCCGATCTCCAAGAGGTGCGCGAGAAGTTGCGGGACAGCGGTCCCAGAGAAGCGCCGGCCGTTCGCGCCGCGCGTGAGATTCTCAGCTTACTGCAGTAAGAAGGAGAAGGCGGCAATCCATTGCAGCCAAGAGAAAGGCCCGGCAGAGCGACTTGCCGGGCCAAAGATCCTGTTGGTCCCTGGTTTAGAACCTGAAATTCAAGCCAAAGTTAAACGTGTTGGCTGTGGTGTCTCCAATGGTGTATGCGACCTGGAACGGCGGAAGCAGTGGAATCGCGTTCACCGTTCTGGAGTCGGTACCGACATTGTAGTGCAGAAACTCTCCCCGCACGCTCCATCTCCTGGAGAGACCGATCTCTGCGCCGCCGCCCGCGATCCAACCCGTTTTTGTGTCGTCGATGAACGCCGGATAGCGAGTGGTTCCGACGGGACGAAAGTCTGTGATGGCGAAGTCAGTTACATGAGCCCAAGCCACGCCACCAGTGCCGTAGACGAGCAGCCGTGGAACCAGCGTGACGCCCAAGCGTGGCCGCAGTGACGCAACCCAGTCCGTATCCTGGTGGGCCGAAACAAATCCGGCGCCGGGGAACGGAGTGCCGTTGTTCTGGATAATCGGCGTCACGGTCTTGGTTCCATCCATTCCCGACGCAGACATATCAAACTCGGCTCCGAGGACAAAGTGTCCATGTTGCCAGTTGAAGCCTACTTGGCCGCCACCCATGATGCCGGAGGGATCAGGGCTCAGCGTTTGTGGCTTGAGGTTGATGAACTGTGCAGCGGTGGGGAGCGGATTCACAAAGGTGTCTGCGCTACCGGAACCCCATCCGATGTTGACGCCGACATAAAAGCCGGTCCAATTGAATCCAGAAGACGGCGGCGGTGGAGGCGCCGGCAGGGCGGGCGCAGTAACCTCGACCTTTGGCGGCGCCGGGGCGGCAGACGCCAACAACACGGCATCGAGGGAATTGGTTTCCTTCTCCTGGCTTGGCTGCTGCTGTCCGTACGCCGCAGCCGCGGTTAGCGCCAACGCCACGAAAGCAAGTCGGCGGGGCACACTTTTCACACTCAATGCAATATTCATTGATTCTCCTCGTTGAAGCTTCCAGTCTTACTTATTGGGGGTTGTTATTAAGTGTATAGTGAACGCTCATGGAAGTCCGTTGCAAACAATCCTAAATCTGTACTCTGGTTTTCGTCTTATATTCGCTCCTCTGGGACTCGCCGACGGCGCGCAGCGCCACGATTGGGAGTGTTTTCGGCGCGGGGGTCAAAACCGGCTGTTTTTCGCCTTCAATGACGGCTGCAGGGGTGGTGCAAAAGCAGCTTTTTTGGGACAATTTACATCTAAGTCCCGTATCGCCAATCTGGAGAGTCTCCCATGCAAATTGCACGACGGTCCTTGCGACGTGCCGGCCTCGCTTTCGGCCTGCTTCTTTCCCTGCTTGCGCCTGCCTTGGCAGCGGAACGGGCTCGGGTTAAGGCCGAGGACTACGTGATCGATGCGGAGATTGTCCCCAAGACCCACCGGCTGATGGCACGAGCCAAGGTCAAGATTACGGCGCTCGACGACACCAGCTTTGCAGCTTTCGAGCTGCACAACGGCCTGCGTCCCACCCGCGTAGTGGACGCCAACGGCAAGCCCTTAACGGCCGAGCGCATCAGCGCCGACAACGCCCTGCGCGTGACCTTCCCCGCGTCCCTGGCCAAAGGCTCCAGCACCACTCTGACCTTCGAATATGAAGGCGCGCTGTCCAGCGCGGATGACAGCCCGGTGGAAGGGCTCACGCTGGCCCGTATCGGCGAGGACATCTCCTTTCTGCTTTACTCCGGCCGCTGGTTCCCGGTGACCAACTACGGTATTGACCGCTTCACCTCTACCATCAACATCACCGCGCCAGCAGGTACGGTGGTCGTGGGCAGCGGCAGCACCGGGGCGCCGAAGCCGGCCTCCGGCGGCAAGACCGTGACGTCCTTCAGCTGGCAGAAGCCGAGCTTTCCCGGAACCATCATCGCCGGCCCGTTCACGGATAACGTGTTCAGCGGCGGCGGCGTGCACGTGTACCTTCTGCCTGACAAGAAGCAGTACGCTGCAGCCTACGCGGAGTGGGCCCAAAAACAGATGGAATACTTCTCCAGCCTGTACGGGCCTGCGCCTTCTCCGATATTGAAGGTGGTGCAGTTGCCGGACGACACCGTGCCTGCGGCCTGGGCGCCGGAGATCGCGGCGATGGCCGCGCGCGATTTCACCGAGAAGACCAACTACCGCTTGCTGGCTGATGCCGTGGCCCATCAGTGGTGGGGTCAGACCATCAGTCCGGCCAGCAAGGAAGATTGGTGGCTCACGGAAGGCGGGGCGCGCGCTTCGGAGATGCGCTTTGTGCAAAACGCGGCCGGCCAGCAGGCCTTTGAAGAAGCCACCCGCGACATGTCGGTCGGGGCACTCGCGTATGACACCACGCCCCTGTCCAGCGTCAGCAAAATGGACGTCTTTTCCCCACAATTTCAGGCCTTGGTCACCGACAAGGGAGGCATGATCTTCCACATGCTGCGCTGGGTCATAGGCGATGCCGCCTATGACAAGACCATGAGGGAATTCATGGCCCAGTACGCAGGGAAACCGGCCACTGTCGCCGATCTGCAGGCCATCGCCGAGAAAAACTACAGCGACAAGCTCACTTCATTCTTTTCACAGTGGGTGGATGGCACGGGCGCGCCCGAATTCAAGATGAAGTACACGGTTTATCGCGTCAAGAAAGGTTTCCGCGTGGTGGGAGAAATCACGCAGGACCTGGATCTGTTCCGGATGCCGTTGGAGCTGAAAGTTGATACCGACGGCCAGTCGGAGATGAAGCGCATTGACGTTTCGGGCACAGATTCGGCTTTTTCCATTGAAACTTTCGGCAAGCCGCGCCGTCTCGTGCTGGACCCCAACAACTGGGTGATGAAGAACGCACCGGAATTAAGAGTGCGTGTCGCCATCCGCCGCGGCCAGGAGCTGACCCAGGAAGGCAATCTCACGGAAGCTCTGGTCGAGTTCAACAAGGCGCTGGAAGTCAACAAGAACAGTTCTCTGGCCCACTATCGTATCGCCGAGGTCTTTTACCTCCAGCGCAACTATCAGTCCGCGGCCAACGAGTATCGTGAGGCCCTCAACGGCGACCAGGAGCCGCGCTGGACGGAAGTCTGGAGCCACATCGGGCTGGGCAAAATCTTTGACGTGACCGGACAGCGGCCCCGCGCCGTCAACGAATACCGCCAGGCGATCCAGACCGGCGACAACACCCAGGGCGCCATCGACGAGGCCCGCAAATACCTGGAAACCCCCTACACGCGCGAACGCAAGACCAACGGGATGTAAGCTGCCTCCGCTTACTTTTCCGCTACTCGACGATGATCCGGTCGGCCCACTCCACCAGCGAGACAAAAATCGCCGGACTGCCGTACTTTGCGCCCCAATAATTCAAGTCTGTTTCCGTGACCCCCCGGGCCCGGGAACAGGCTCCTCAAGAAAAGACCTTGATCTGTTTGGCCACAATTTTTTCGCGTGTCTCCTTCAACGACGGCCAGCCCACCGGCTGGATCGCGTCCGCCGTGGCCTGCCGCATCAGGTAGGTGGCTTCGCCGGTAAGGAAGATCTGGACCTCGTGTCCGGCTTCCGCCAGGGCCAGTCCATGCAGAAAAGCGAACGATGCCCGGGTCGGGTCGTCCGAGCCCCAGGCGCTCTTCATCATGATCTTGAGTGGTTTGTGGGTTTGCCCGGCAGCTTGGCCGAGAACGCCAAACAACGGCACGATGCCAAGCCGGGACAAAAACAATCTACGCAACATAATTTCCTCCTCTCCGTGCCTGATTCGCTTCAGACAGAAGCGCGGCCGAGTCCGCCCCAGGACCTCGGTGTGGCGGGAGAAGTCTCGTGCCAGTCAGAATCTCGCCCGCCCATTCCCGCATGGCAATCGGGACAGCGTGATTTTTGTGTGACTTTTCGGTGATTTTCCTAACTGGTTGATACAGCGGCGGATATTTTTGGCGCCGCGAACTCGGGTTATACTGGCTGCCCCATGGCCCTGGAGACCCGTGCCGCCGCTCTGCGCGTTGATGTTTCCCGTTACGAATTGAGCCTCAACGGCAAGCGCTTAAAGCTGGAGCGCCAGCCCATGGACCTGCTCATCCTCTTCGTCCGAAGGCGCGGCGAACTGGTCACCCGGGAACAGATTATTGACAAACTCTGGGGCAAAGACGTCTTTGTTGACGTCGACCGCAGCATCAACAGTGCAGTGCGCAAGATCCGCACCGTCCTGGGGGACGATTCGGGGCAACCTCGTTACCTGGAGACCGTGGTTGGGAAAGGCTACCGCTTCGTCGGTGAGGTCGAGGTCGTCGGCTTGACGGAAGAAGCCAGACCTGGCCGGATGCTGGCAGCGCCGGTAGCGCCTCCGCGACGCATAAGTCGCAGGCTCCTGGTCTTTACTGCGCTGGCAGCGGTAGCGGCCACCGCAGTTTGGGGTTGGCTGCGCTGGCGCCAGAACATTGCCTCCGCTTCCGGCCCGATACGTTCCATCGCCGTGCTGCCACTGGTCAATCTCTCCGGTGATCCGGCGCAAGAATACTTCGCCGACGGTATGACTGACGAGCTGATCACGGAAATCGCCCAGGTGGGATCGTTGCGCGTCACCTCGCGCACCTCTGCCATGCACTACAAGGCAACAGCCAAGACTGCTCAGGACATTGCCCGGGAACTCAATGTTGACGCCGTTTTGGAAGGTTCAGTCGTGCGGTCGGGGGGACGCGTGCGCATCACCGCGCAGTTGATCGACGCCCGGGTGGATAAGCACTTGTGGGCCAAGACTTACGAAACAGAACTCAAGGACGTCCTGGGAATGCAGGATGCGGTCGCGCGGGATGTCGCGGGACAGATTCGTCTGCGCCTGACCACCGAGGAGCAGGGCCGGTTGAGCCGATCGCGCCCCGTCAATCCCGAAGCCCATGAAGCCTACCTCAAGGGGCTCTACTACTGGAACAAGCGGGACAGGGCGAGTCTGGAGAAAGCAATTGTGTATTTCAATGAGGCTATAGCCATTGATCCCAACTACGCACTGCCTTATGCAGGGATCGCCCAGTGTTATATACCTCTTACCTATTTCGGTTATGTGCGGGGCAATGACGTTCGCAACAAGGTTGCTGCCGCTTTGACCAAAGCTCTCGAACTTGATGATTCACTCGCGGAAGCCCACACCGCGCTGGGCTCGGCGAAACACTTCTACGAATACGATTGGGCAGGGGCGGAACGAGAATTCAAACGTGCCATCGAGCTGAACCCAAATTACGCGACGGCTCACCAGTGGTATGCGCAAATGCTTGGATCCGAAGGCCGCGGCGAGGAGGCACTGGTTCAACACAAACGCGCCCTGGCGCTCGATCCCCTGTCACTGATCATTATCTCCGGCACCGGTCATCGACTTTATCGCTTACGGCGCTACGACGAAGCGGCAATCGCGTTAAGGGATGCCGTGGCGATGGACAGCAATTTTCCCAGCTCTCACTGGAACCTTGGGCTTGTCTACACGCAGCAGAAGGATTTCCCATCGGCAATCAAAGAATTACAAAAAGCCGACGCTCTTTTTGGCGGCAATCCGCTGGTGCTCGCGGGACTTGGCTACGCTTATGCCGCCTCCGGCGATAAGATCGGGGCAAGAACGGTGCTTATCCGGCTGGAAAAGCAAGCCAGGCGGCAATACGTCGATCCAGATGCCTTTGCGCTCGTTTATGCCGGACTCGGGAATAAGGATAAAGCCTTCGAGTGGTTGACAAGGGCGACTGACGATCGGGAAGGCTGGGTCACTTTCATCAATAACGAACCAATGCTGGACAATCTTCGATCAGACCCTCGCTTTGGAAACCTGCTGCGTCGAATCGGTTTGGCGCACTGAACTACACTCCAAAAAGATTGCTGATGTCGCCGCCACAAACTGAAGCGGTCACTCGTACCGCAGCGCTTCAATCGGATCCAGACGGGAAGCCTTGATCGCCGGCAGCATGCCGCTTACGATGCCCACCAGCCCCAGAATCCCGGTAGACACCATAAGGTTCACGGGTGAAATGAGCAAGCGAATGTCGCCGGCTTCGGCGTTCTTGGCAATCACACTGTAGAGGGGAATCGACCCCACGGCAAACGAGATCGCGTATGCGGCAAGAATGCCCAGCATCCCTCCGGCAAAGGTAATAGCCAAGGCTTCCGCCAGGAACTGGAACAGAATGTCACGGCGGCGTGCGCCCAAAGCCTTCTCCACGCCGATCTCGCGGGTCCGCTGTGTGACTGAGACCAGCATGATGTTCATCAGTCCCACGCCTCCAATACCCAGTGTCAAGGTCCCGATGAATGACAGCAGAACCTGCAACGCCATGGTGATGATCTCCCAGTTGTTGACGTTCTTCATGGCGTTCCAGATGAATACTGCCCGCTGGTCTTTGGGATTAAAGCCGTGCACGCTTGCCAGCACACTACGGAGATTATTTTCGATTTTCTCGTACTCCGTGCCTTCGTAGCCGACCCATATGCCGTCCAGGTATTGGGTATCCTTCAAGTCGCCGGCCGCACTGAATGGAATGTAGATGATCTTGTTGATGTTGTCGTCGCCTTCCTGCATCTTAGCCGTGAGCACGCCGATGACTTCAAAGCTCACGCCCTTGATGCGGATGCTTTCGCCCACCGCCGGCGAGCCGGAAAAGAGCTTAGTCTTGGTGTCAGAGCCGATCACGGCGACGCGGGCGCGCTGGATTTCGTCCTCCGGCGTGAAAAACCTTCCGCTTTCCACCTCGATGGCGCGGATGTACTGGATCTGCGAGTAGAACCCGCCGACAGGAAACGTGTACGAGCGGTTGTCGCGCTGCACCGTAGCGTCGAGATTCGCTTCCGGCGAGATGTGTCGAACCAGCGGCACGCTGTCCTGGATGTGCTGCAGATCGTCCAGCGTGAAGCGGGTCTGAACGCCGGCCTTCATGCCGCCGGCCTGCATTGAGCTTCGTCCGGGAAAGATGCCCATCATCTGAATCCCGAAGTTGGCAAAGATGTTGTGGATAGCGCGTCCGAAACCGGCGCCGTAAGCCAGCAGGAGCACCACCGTGGCGATGCCCCAGGCCATGCCCAGCATAGTCAGGGCCGCGCGCCGGCGGTTGTGACGCAGCGCGCCATAAGCTTGTCCCAGCAGATCGTGAACCATGGCTACTCCTTCCTCAGCGCTTCCACGGGCGGCAGCAATGCGGCCTTTCGTGCCGGATAAAGTCCAGCCACGATCCCGGCGACGGAAAGCGATCCGACCGCCAATGCCGCTGACACCGGCACGATGTGCGGCGGATCGATCCAGTTGGGCGACTGGAAATTCCCCATCAGCGCCATCAGCCCGCCGGCTGCGCCCACGCCCAGGCCCCCGCTAAGGGCCGTGAGAAATGCGCCTTCCAGGAAGAACTGCCACAGGATGCTGCGGTTGGTGGCCCCCAAAGCTTTCATCAGCCCAATCTCCTTGGTGCGTTCACTCACCGACACCAGCATGATGTTGATGATGCCGATGGCCCCCAACATCAATGTGACCATGCCCACGCCTCCTAGGAAAACGTCCATGGCCGTAAAAATCTTCCCCACTGTCTCCGCGCTTTTGATGGTGTCCCAGCCTTCGAAAGCCTCTTCGTTGCTTGGATCGAACCCGTGATTGCGGGCAATGATCTTGTGCACCTGCTCGATCGCGCCGGCATGCTTGTCGCGGCTGACCGGCTGGAAATTCATGGCGCCAATATCATCCGTTGTGTGCTCCGTCTTCATGGGAAAATACATGCGCATGGTGCTGAAGGGCATGTAAAGGCGCATGTTGTTAAAGTTGTTCTCTTGCCGCCCGATCTTGCCGAGAACGCCTACAACTTCAAAGCGCACTCCGTTGATGGTGATGAAGCTGCCGATGGCCGGCCTCCCGGGAAACAAGTTCTTCATCATCTGGTAGCCAAGAACGCACACTGCCCGGCGCTGTGCTTCGTCGGCTTCATTCAACCAGCGTCCCTCTCCCAAAGGCAGATAGCGAATGTTGGCGAAGTTGGGCGTGCTACCGGTGACCGCCATGCTGGAATTGGCAAAGTCGCTCACTGCCCGTAAATCGCCGCGGTTGATGATGGGCACAACGTCCTTCACCAGTGTGGCTTCTTTCTTGATGTCGAGGTAATCCTTGTAGGTGAGGAAATACTGCCGCATGCTTTGGTGCTGGCCGGGAACAGCCGGAATCTGCCCACCCCAGATGAAGATGATGTCCTGGCCGATGCTGGCCATGTTCTTTTGCTGTCCGGAACGAAAACCCTCGCCCAAACCAATCAGCATCAACAGCGAACCGACACCCCAGGCAACCCCGAACATGGTCAGGAAGGAACGCAGCTTGTGCGCCCACAGTGTCTTTAACACCTGCCCGATAATGTCTAACGCCATTCGCATAGGTCTATTTCTTCTTCATTCGTAGCGCAAGGCTTCAATCGGATCGAGCCGCGAAGCCCGGATGGCCGGCAGCATGCCGCTCACGATGCCGACGGCCATCAAGATTCCCGTGGAGACCACCAGGTTCGTCGGCGAGATGATCAAACGGATGTCGCCGGCTTCAGCATTCTTGGCAATGGCGCTGTATAGGGTCAGCGATCCCGCAGACCAGGATATCGTGTACGCCAGCACAATCCCCAGGAACCCTCCAATAAAAGTGATGGCCAGCGCTTCCGCCAGAAACTGGAACAGAATGTCGCGGCGGCGCGCTCCCAGCGCTTTCTCTACCCCGATCTCGCGGGTGCGCTGGGATACGGCAACCAGCATGATGTTCATTAGACCGATGCCGCCAATGCCTAAAGTCAGCGTCCCGATGAAAGCCAGTAATACCTGAAGGCCGAGGGTGATGATCTCAAAAGTGTTCACCTGTTTCATGGCGTTGAATACGAATACCGCTCGTCGGTCAGCCGGATTGAAGCCATGAGCGCTGGACAGCACGCTGCGGATATTGGCCTCAATCTTCTCGTACTCCATACTTTCATAGTCAACCCAGATGCCGTCCAGGTATCTGGTATCTTTCAGGTCCGCCATGGTGACGAAAGGTATGTAAACGGCGCGGTTGATGTTGTCGTCGCCTTCCTGCATTTTTGGCGAGAGCACGCCGATCACTTCAAAGCTCATCCCATTGATCCGGATGTGCTCGCCAAGGGCGTATTCCCCGGAAAAAAGTTTGGTCTTGGCCTCCGATCCAATTACCGCTACCCGGGCACGCTGCACTTCGTCTTCCGGGTTATAAAAGCGGCCTTCATCGAGCTTGAGCGCGCGGATGGACTGGACGTATGAATTGAAGCCATCCACCGGCAATTGATAAGAACGGTTGTCATACTGGACGTTGCCCTGCATAAAGCCTGACGGACTCACGTGGTGCACCAGCGCAACCATGCTGCCGATACGGTCCACGTCGTCCATGGTGAAGCGGACTTCCGTACCCGCCTTGGCCCCTCCTGCCTGCAACGAAGTGCGGCCGGGGAAAACCCCCATGACCTGCATGCCAAAATTGGAGAAGATATTGTGGATGGCGCGTCCAAAACCCGCGCCATAGGCGAGCAGCAAGACCACGGTGGCGATACCCCAGGCCATGCCCAACATGGTGAGTGCGGTACGGCGCCGGTTGTGCCGCATGGCCGCGTAAGCCTGTCCCAGGAGATCGTGGACCATCTCTTTACTCTTTTCTCAAAGCTTCCACCGGGGGCAACATGGCCGCCTTGCGTGCCGGATATAGCCCTGCCACAATTCCCGCCAGCGAAAGCGAACCCACAGCCAACGCCGCCGACATGGGTACAAGTTTGGGGGGATCGAAGCCTGGAGGCGAAGGCAGAAACCCCAAAGCCGACATAAATAACGCTGCTGCGCCAATGCCGATGCCGCCGCTCAGCAATGTGAGAAATGCGCCTTCAACGAAGAATTGCATGAGAACACTGCGGTTGGTGGCGCCTAGGGCCTTCATCAACCCGATTTCACGCGTGCGCTCTGATACCGAAACCAGCATGATGTTGATGATGCCGATGGCGCCCAGCATCAGCGTAACCAGACCCACGCCTCCCAGAAACATATCCATGGCGGTGAAAATCTTGCCGACCATTTCATGACTCTGTACTGTGTCCCATCCCTCGAAAGCTTCCTTGTTGCGGTAGTCAAAGCCATGGTTGCGGGCGATGATCCGGTGCGCCTCGTCGAGCGCTACCTTGTGCTGCTCGGTGGTGACCGGTTGGAGGTTCATGAAAGAGATGGCGTCGGTGCTGGTGGCTTCCTTCATGGGAAAAAACAACCGCATGGTGCTGTAAGGAACGTAAACGCGAAAGTTGCTAGCGTTGTTCTCGTCCTTGCCCACGCTCGCCAATACTCCGATGATTTCAAAACGGACTCCGTTCAGGAGCACGGTGCTGCCGATGGCCGGCCTTCCCGGGTAAAGATTGCGTGTCATCTGGTAGCCCAGCACAGCCACATTTCTGCGTTGCTGGTCGTCGGCATCGTTCAACCAGCGTCCCGTACCCATGGGCAGATAACGGATCTGGCTGAAGTTGGTGGTCACTCCGATCACCTGCCCGTTGCTGGTGGCAAAGTCGCTTTGCGCCCGGATGTCTCCGCGGGTCAGCACCGGTGAGACGTTGCGCACGTGCTCGGCCTCAGCCCTGATGTCGAGAACGTCCTGGTAAGTCAGGAAATATGGCTTCATGCCCTGATGCTGTCCGGCCACAGCAGGGACCCTTCCCGGCCAGAGGAAGATAATGTCTTGTCCAAAGGTGTCCAGCTGCCGCTTGTTGCCGGAGCGAAACCCTTCACCCAATCCAACCAGCAAAAGCAATGAGCCCACGCCCCAGGCGATGCCAAACATGGTCAGGAAGGATCGGAGCTTATGCGCCCACAATGTCTTCAGCACTTGCCCGATAATATCTAAGGCCATTCGCATCAGTCTGTTACCACGTACGCAAACAGGACGGTCTCAGTTCCGATATTTAGACCGAGGGCAAGAGGATTCGTCACCTTGCGAAATAGCAAATGAACGGTTGGGGTAATCGCAATGTCAAAGCAAACGGGCAAAGGGCGCCATGCTACATTTAATTTTTTTCTAATCTGTTTACGCTTTCCAATGGTTGACACTCTCACAGGGGGAACATCCAGGGTGCCCAAGGTCAAGATCAACGGAGTTGAGCTGTTCTACAAGGAGTCGGGTAGCGGTCGGGAAACCATCGTCTTTTCTCACGGCCTGCTTATGGACCACTCCATGTTTGAAGGCCAACGCGCGGCCTTTGAGGGACGCTATCGGGTAATCGCGTATGACCATCGCGGACAGGGCCAATCCCGGAACGCGGATAACGACGCTGGGCAGGTCCTCGATATGGAAACCTTGACCGGCGATGCCGCCGCTTTGATCCAGGCGCTTGACGCCGCCCCATGCCACTTTGCCGGGCTGTCCATGGGAGGGTTCATCGGTTTGAGGTTGGCCTCACGCCATTCTGCCCTGGTGCGCACCCTGACGCTGATGAACACCGGACCGGACCGGGAACCGTGGCCCGGCCGCCTGCGTTACTCGTTTCTGGCCAGCCTGGTCTGGATCGTTGGCGTAAAGCCATTCACGGGCACCGCCATGAAAGCCCTATTTGGCGAGACCACGCGACGGGATCCAGCCCAGCGCCCTATGCTCGAGGAGTGGCGGGAGAAACTGCGGCAGCATCCGCGCAGCATTGCCAGCGCCCTGTCGGGAGTGATGGCGCGGCGTGAGGTCGCTCCAGACGAACTGCGCTCCATCACCTGCCCTACCCTGATCATCGCCGGTGAAGAGGACACCGCGCAACCGCCGTTCCGCTCCGAGCGCCTGGGATCGTTTATCAACGGCGCACGGCTGGTGCGGATTGCTGAATCTGGCCACTCGAGTTCTTTGGAAGCTCCGGATAAGGTCACTTGGGCCATGGCGGACTTTCTCGAAGCGGATCGGCTCTCACATCATCGAGAAATTGGGTAAAACGCAATCTGGTGATCCGGTGATCTTTTAACCCTGTCGCTAACGCTCCAAACCGCTGGAGTGCTTTGCGACAATAAGCCGTTTCCTGCTCCTGCAGCAGCGGGCTCGCCTAGCTAGTCGGGCTCGCCCTTATGCTCCTTGCTCCGGCTACTGGTTGAGATCACGCGATCACGCGCGATCACCCGATTACCAGGTGCCTCACCCGGCTCTGGCCCGATGCTATAATCCGGGGAATGAAAAGCACGTTGCTCTCCCGCATTGTCTCTCTCGCGTTGATCAGTTTTCTGGTTGTGTCCCAGACCTGGGCCACCTGTGGCGGCGGTGGTGGCGGCGGTATGGGCGGCATGGCTGGCGGCTCCAACCCACAGGTCTACATGGTGCCCTGGAAGCTGGTTCAACCCGCTGACACGCTGACCAGCGGGTTGGCGG
>DATFXI010000118.1:0-4589 GCA_035316085.1 Candidatus Angelobacter sp. | reverse complement strand
CGGAAACCGAACCTTTGAGATTGGCGACCACCTGCGTCGGATCCTTGACTAGCGAAACGCCGTTCACGGGTCGGCCGACTGGTGTGGATCGGCTACTTGGCCCAAGCGTTGATTATGTCGGGTACTAAAAAAAGAGCTGATCCCGACATTTTCTGTTCAGATCGAATCCATCGCCGATCTAACTGGCGCGATGCAACATCTACGCGCCCGATGCATCCGCACGCGAGAGCGCTTAACCGGCGAAGCCGTCGATGAGGACCAGGCGAAATCATCGGAGTCTGCGACCATAACGAAGAAGAAGACACGGCATCGGTCCCAGCCGCCGAGCCAACACACGCGCCAGCCGTCAACTTGATCCCCGATCGCAACGGGCTTTCGCAGCCACAGGAACTTGGTCTGAACTTGCTCGTAAAATGTGCAACTTGGCGCTCTCTGATGCGGGAATCAAGCGTTTTTCAACGGTTATTCAACGGTTTCGGCTGCCGATTTTCGCCCCGTGATCAACGGGTGAGTTTCCGGCAGCAGTGCGTGACGCCAAGCGAGCGACATTGATAAGGTGATGCAGTCGCTGAGAGGGGACTGCATGATGACTCGCCATCAAGGCCCGATTCCGGAACCGGTTGCACAGCTTCAACAGGAGCTGAATCAATGGCGCAGCACGAATCGGCCACGGACGCGGTTGCCGGAACCATTCTGGAACGCGGCGGTGGAACTGGCGCGCCAGTACGGCATTTACCAGACAGCGAATCCGCTGCGGCTAGATTATGTGGGCCTGAAGAAGCGGCTCGTCGGTCTGCAAAACACGCAACGGAAGCCTAGGGCGAAACGAACCAAGGCCGCCTTCGTGGAGTTCGTCGCGCCGCACACAGCCAAACCAGATGAATGGGTGATTGAGTTTGAATCTTCGCGCGGCAGCAAGATGCGCATCCAGGGCAAAGCCGCTACACCGCTGGACTGGCCGGCCTTGCTGCGCGCCTGGCATGAAGTGGAACCATGATCCAGATCACGCCGCAGATGCGCGTGCTGGTCGCTATTGAGCCGGTAGATGGCCGCAAGGGCATTGACTCGTTGGCACGACTTTGCCAGGACCAGCTAGCCGAAGATCCTTTTTCCGGATGCGTGTTCGTGTTCCGGAGCCGCCGCGGCACGGCTATTCGTTTGCTCACCTACGATGGGCAAGGGTACTGGTTGCTGCAAAAGCGACTATCGAAGGGGCGTTTCTTGTGGTGGCCGGAAGGAAGCGGGCCGGCCAAGCCGCTGGAAGCGTACGAGGCACAGTTGCTGTTGGCGGCCGGGGATATATCGCGCGTGCAGGCCGCGCCGATGTGGCGGCGAGTCAGTGAGCTGAAGTAAAGCTTTCTGAAAAAAATAAGCCGACCCTCTTGCGTTCCAAGAAAAACAGCTTCATACTGCTGTGCGATGGCAGTTTTCAGTTACCGCGGCAGGATGATCACGGCGGAAGACATCCTATATATACGCGAGCTGATCTCCACCCATCCCACCGAGAGCCGCCGCACCCTTTCCAAGAAGTTGTGTGAAGCCTGGCAGTGGCGGCAATCGAATGGTGCGTTGCGCGACATGGTCTGCCGCGGATTGCTACTGATGCTGGAGCGTGCGGGCCAGATCACGCTTCCACCGGTATCCTATGTACGGCATAACCCGCTGGCGAACAGAGCGCGGCCAGCGCCGGTGCTGATCGACAGGGCACCCCTGGAAGGCCAGCTGGAGCAGATACAGCCCATCGAGTTTCAACAGGTGCGGCGCACCGCTGAGGAAGACGTATTCAATAGCCTGTTGGAACAGCATCATTATCTTGGCTACGAGCAACCGGTAGGGGAGCACCTGAAGTATTTGATGTGGGCGCGGGGCACCCTAGGAGTCAGGCCGATCGCCTGTGCCGCCTGGTCGAGCGCGCCGCGCCATCTGGGTAGCCGTGATCGCTATATCGGCTGGAGCGCGGAAGCGCGCCGGCGCAACATCCGTTTCATCGCCTACAACACGCGCTTTCTGATTCTGCCGTGGGTGCGTGTACCGCATCTGGCGTCTCACATTCTCAGCAAGATGACGCGTGCACTGTCACGGGACTGGGAACGCTGGTACGGTCATCCGGTGTACTTTGCGGAAACGTTCATCGATCCCGGCCGATTTCGCGGAACCTGCTATCGTGCGGCGAACTGGCAACTGCTGGGAGTTACCACGGGGCGCGGCAAAGATGATCAGACCAACAAGCCCAACCGTCCCATCAAAGAAATCCTCGGGTTGCCTTTAACGCTGCATTTTCGCGAGCTACTCAGCCAGTGATGAGCCGCCAACGGATCGAAGTGGACCTGGAGGAACTGGACCGGATTATCGATCGCAGCACGCACGCGCCGCTGAGCGAATCCGAAGGCCAGAAGCTCAAAACCGCGCTGCACGCTATGGCGGAACGGTTATTGTGGAAACGGACCACGGAGAAAACCAGTGCCGTTCTGCCACGTGATTCATCGCCGGTGGAAAAACCGAACGCGGATGAGTCCACTCCGGCCGGTCACGGGCGGCACGGTGCCATTGCGTTTACCGGTGCCAATCGGGTTTGGGTTCCACACGCCACTCTCCAATCTGGCAGGCGCTGCCCGGAATGCGGCCGCGGGAAAGTTTACCGCCAGAAGGAACCAGCGGCTCTGATCCGATTCGTGGGGCGGCCGCCGCTGGAAGCGACAGTGTTCGAGATGGAGCGGCTGCGTTGCAATGCCTGTGGGCAAGTCTTCACAGCAGCGGAGCCCGAACGGGCAGGCTCGGAAAAATATGATGTGACGGCAGTGGCGATGATCGCGCTGCTGAAATACGGTACGGGGGTGCCATTCCACCGACTGGAAAGGTTGGAGGGGCAACTGGGAATGCCACTGCCGGCGACAACCCAGTGGGACTTAATGGCTGCCGCTGCGAAACTGCTTCAACCCGTGCTAGAGGAACTGATCCGTCAGGCGGCACAAGGCAGTGTGATGCACAACGATGATACGAGCATGCGGGTTTTGCGGCTGGCGCGTGAGCCAGGCGACAGGCGCACGGGGATCTTCACCAGTGGAGTTGTATCGATCGTCGGGAGGTGGAGAATCGCGCTGTACTTTACCGGATGGAAGCACGCTGGTGAGAATCTGGCCGACGTGCTAAAACGGCGGGCCCGCGAACTCCCTGCGCCCATCCAGATGTGCGACGCGCTTTCACGCAACACACCGAAACTGAAGGGGAGCGGCAAAGTCCTGCTGGCCAACTGTCTCGCTCATGGAAGACGGCAGTTTGTCGAAGTAGTGGAGAGTTTTCCCGACGAATGCCGTTACGTGTTGGAGACGCTGCGCGGCGTTTATCACCACGATGCCCTGGCGCGGGAACAAAACTTGTCGCCGCACGATCGACTACGTTTCCATCAGGAGCACAGTGGCCTCCTGATGAAAGGACTTCACCAATGGATGGAGGCGGAGTTATCGGAGCATAGGACGGAACCGAATTCCGGACTGGGCAAAGCCATCACCTATTTACTAAATCACTGGCTGAAACTGACGCTTTTCCTCCGGGAACCAGGCGCTCCAATCGATAACAACATCGTCGAGCGTGCTCTGAAGAAAGCCATTCTGCATCGCAAGAACGCGCTCTTCTACAAGACGCTGAACGGCGCCGGAGTGGGTGATTTGTTCATGAGCCTCATTCATACATGCGACCTGAATGGAGCCAACCCCTTTAGCTACCTCACCGAGGTGCAGCGGCATACCGAGGAGTTGAAACAGAAGCCATCGGCATGGATGCCCTGGAATTACCGCAGTACTCTGGCACAGCTCGCAGGCCCCGTGGCCGCGTAATACCGTTTGCCCTCGTGCTCGCCTTGTGTGGGCTCGTGACGGCCCTGGTCCTCGTGGTGATGACAAAAAGGGAACCTTGCGTACCGGCACGATTGAAACTTTACACTTGAGATGAACAAGCGACGACTAGTTGGTACCCCCGAGCGGCCAGCACCCCGTTTAGTGCTGCTCTGCCGAAAACTCACGTTCGGAGAGGAATCGTTGCGGACCGCCATTCGGAATTTCGTCGCGCATTATCATAGCGAGCGCAATCACCAAGGGCTGGCGAATCGACTCATCCTTCCCGAGGCAGGTCATCTTGGAAACACCGGCACGATTCAGAGACGCCAGCGCCTGGGTGGCATGCTGAACTACTACTACTGTACAGCCGCCTGAGTTCGTCGCCGATGTCTCCGCTGACCGCTCGCCGAAACGCGACTGGTAGAGTACTGGAAGGATCTTTTACGACCATCGTTTGTGGACTCTCTGTCATGTCAGCTCTACTCGATGATGGTGTTTCTGTTTCGCCCAAAGCTAAGCCCAGATTCTCTCCACATAGGCCCGTTGGCAAAAGCGCCGAGACTTAGAGTAGGCCTGATTCTTGGTAGTGGCACACTCTCTAGATTAGTCCTGATTGCACAAGAACAGGTGCGTTTGATTTTTCGGGCCTTACGCGGTCATGACCGTTGGAAATTGGAGAACAACGGGTGGAATGATCTTACGCAGAACTGGGCCTTCAAGCATGGCTTTCTCCACGCCTGCCGACACCGGCCCCAA
>DATFXI010000117.1:0-10440 GCA_035316085.1 Candidatus Angelobacter sp. | reverse complement strand
GAAGATTCTCCTGGACCCAGTTGCTCAACGATCTGCAAAAGATCATGCCGAACCGGGCCAGCCTGGTTTCCGTGCAGCCGGAGATGACGGCCGACCATCGCCTGACGCTGAAGCTGATCATTGCAGCCGACAACCGGAGCGATGCTCGTCAACTGGCGGAAAGAATGGAGGCCTCAAAAGGATTTCACGGTACGGCGATCCTCAACGAGCTTGAGGCATCCAAAGACGCGAAGGCAGGGACTCCGAATGTGAGGTTTGAAATCGGTGGCGAGTACGTACCAGGCGATATCACCTCCTCGCGACCCTCCCGCCCGCGCACCAAGGAGGGATTCTGATGGGCGACCTTCAATCCACCAGAAAACGATTCTTGATCGCGGCCGTGGCACTGGCCGCCGTGAATGTGCTACTGCTGGCGTACTTGCTGTGGCCGGGTTCAAGCGCGTCCGCCCAAGAAGAGCAAGAAGCGGCTCTACAGCAGCGGAACAACAGTCTTAAGGCCGAGCTGGAGAGATGGAAAGGCAGTGATCCCGCTACGACGCGTGCCGACTTGAAGGAGTTCTACGCAGACAACGTTCCCGTGCGTTCGTCACAGATTTCCGAGCAGCTTGAGAAAATCATCAAGGACACTGGCGTCCGGGCGCCGGCTATCCGCTATTCGCCGGAGGCCGCGCAGAAGACGGCTCTGCCCTTCGTGCAGCAGATTAAAGTCGAAACCACGGTAACCGGCGACTACGCCAAGGTCGCGAAGTTTATCAACGCCATGGAGCAAGCTAAACTGCTGTTCATTATTGACAAAGTGTCATTCAGCGGACAGGAGGGCGGCACGGTGACGTTGCAGATCACGTTCAACACATTCTTGAAAGAAAGCGCATGAGGCGAGCAGCCGGGAACTGACGCGATGAAAATCGGAGCAGAAAACAAGAAGGAAGTGGTGATCATGGCGGTGCTGCTCGCCGTGGCCCTGCTGGTTGGCCTCTATACTTTCAGGGACTTTTTGTGGGGCAGCAGCGCGGCGGCCACGCCTTCCCTGGCTGCAACCCCGACTCCCCAACCGAAAGCCACGGGAACAACCACAGCGTCTCTCGACACCGAGCCCAGGCTGCGCCGTGACATTCTAGACGCTAGCCGCGCGGTTAAGTATGAAGCTGGGGGGCGTAACATCTTTCAGATGCAAGCAGTCAAGATTGAACAGCCGAAAGTTCCTGTAAGGACAAACGAGACTCCAATTGGTCCGGAGCCGCTTCCGCCTCCACCACCACCTCCTAAAATCCCTTTGGTGTTCTACGGTTTTGCCAACAAGCCGGGGGAACCCAAGCGGGTTTTTCTGGCGCAGGGTGAGCGAATCTTTGTGGCCGGCCTGAATGAGATCGTAGACCGCCGATACAAGGTTGTGCAGATCCAGGCAAATCAGGTCGTGATGGAGGACATGCTCAACAATAACCAGCAACCTATTCCATTGACACCGCGATGACAACCAAGGCGAGAAAATCGCGCGCAAGAGCTCACCGCCAGGGCGGGTACATACTTCTCGCCGTGATGCTGCTGATCACGCTGATGTTGATTGGCTTGGCTGTGGAGTTGCCACGGATTTCCCAGCAGATCAAGCGCGACAAAGAAGACGAATTAGTGCATCGCGGGAAAGAATATGCTACCGCCATCAAGAGGTACTACCACAAAGCCGGAACGTATCCCACATCGCTCGAGCAGTTGGAAGATACCAACCACATTCGTTTTTTGCGCAAGCGTTACAAGGACCCGATGACTACGGAAGGCGAATGGCGGCTGATTCACCCTGGCGAGGCGCAGATCACTATCCCGGCTCCGAGCAACCTGCCTGGGACCAACCCTGCAGGAACGGCCAGCCCTTCGCCCACGCCAGCGGCTGGCAGCGCCACTGGCCCCGCCGCCACAGGCGCACCCGCGCCCGGCGGACAGATGGGCGCTTTGAAAACACAAAATATCGGAACCGGGCAGACCTTCGGCGGTGGCCCCATCATCGGCGTGGCCAGCAACAGCAAGAAGACGTCGATCAAGGAATTCAACGGCGAGGCGGAGTACGACCGCTGGCTGTTTGTTTACGACCCGCGCCTGGAACAAGCTCAGAACGGTGGCGGAGGCGTGATCATCGCCTCGCCAAGAAGCGGCGGCGCTCCCCCGGGTGGCCAGCCTGGTTCCGCCGCTCCCGGACCTCAATCGACTTCTCCACCCAGCGTCAACCCGACGCCTAGTCCGCCAGCGCCGCAATAAACACGAAGGCCCCGCGCGACGGCGGGGCCTTGCGGAAAAGCTCTTCGACTTAGACGTTAAAAGAGGACCCACAGCCGCAGGTGCTCTTCACGTTCGGGTTCTCGAACTTGAAGCCGGCGGCTTCCAGTGTCTCCACGTAGTCGACCACGCAGCCGTTCAGGTACATGGCTGAAGTGGCGTCCACGAAGACTTTAAGCTGGTCGAAGGTGTAAACCTTGTCCATGACGCCGGGGCCGTTCTCGAAGGACATCGAATAGGAGAAGCCGGAGCAACCGCCGCCCACCACGCCAATCCGCAGTCCAGCGGGAAGCGGGTTTTGCTGGGCCATGATCTCCTTCACCTTGGAAACTGCCGTCGGCGTAAGAGTTACAGGCGCCTTCGGCGTCGTCTCTACGTTCGGAGTGGAAGTAGTGGCCATCGTTTGCTGTCTCCTTAAGTTGAGGGTTCCGTTCAGGGCCTATTATACACACCTAGCCCTGATTCCATTGGTCTTAGGTTTAGATGACTGGGAGGGCCGTCCGGTCGCAAAAGCCACCCGGAGCCCGTAAAAAACGTGGATTTTGCGTTTCCTGGCGGAGCTATAATGGCGGTAGGTTCCTGGCGCCCCTGGCGGCGCTTCTCCGGCCGCGGAGCAACAGGAAGCGAACGGCTTCCAAATTGAGTCGAGGTGGTGTCCCATGATGATAGCACTAGGCATCATTTGGGGTGTCTTTACCGTGGTTCTTGTGATCCTTCTCATCTATCGCGGCACCCTCACCATGCACGAAGACGACCAGCTATTTCTGGACAGTGCGGAAGACCACATGCAAAAGGAACAGGTCGAGCTGATCGGCAAAATGGAGCGGCTCACTCCCTGGGTGCGCCTCTGTGGTGCGGGCTCCGCCGTTCTACTGGTGGTCATGGCTGGCGTGTATCTAGCGAGGAACCTGACGCGTTAGCCGGAGCACGCGATCGAGTTTTCACAATCCAGCAGGGCTGCGCTCGTGGTGTGCGCGTCGCAAAGCGATCGCTTGCGGCAGCGGTTCCTGAATCACTTCCTCTGTAGCGAGTGATTTGTGAATCGCAGCCTTCAAAATGGCGTGCAGCCAACGGGCAAAAAATCCGGCAACCTGCTCTGGATTGACCCCATCTAAAAGAGCATCCACTCAAAAGCACCACTTCCTCTGGGAGCAACTCGTGACGAACCAAAGGGAAATTCGCTATCTGTGCCTGCGTGTATTTGTTGCTCAAGGGGATGAACAGTATCAGGTTCGCCTGGCTGAGCTTCGGACTGCGCTAAGAAAGCCGGTTAGCGGCGCCAGGAACTTGGGCATCTTTTTGATCATGAAACCCAAACCGAATGCGCTTGGTGCGCCTGAGCCGGCCAAAGGGAAACGTCTGGCTCCACCGTCAAGAAAAGCCAAATGAGCTAACGTGTAGCACTGAATCAATAGGCCGGGGCTTCCGCGAGAGATGGCGTAAGCCAGCGCCGACGCTGGCAAGCCTCGGCTACTGTTTCATGATCTCGAGACCTCTGCGTTGCGCAGCATGTTGCGCCGCGGGATTGCCGAACTTGTACCATGAGAATCAGGGTAGTGGGTCAGTTTGCAAAACTGACCCGCTAGCAGCATCAGCGTCTAGCGCTTCGCTTGCCCGCCGTGGCGGGCGGGCCCCAGCCCAGGACTTTAGTCCTGGGTGAGCGAAGCGAATAGCAGACGTTCATCGCGCAGCGATGAATCCTTGGCGACAAACTGTGCCGCTACCAGAATCAGCAGACACAAGACCCGCGAAGTGTGCAGCAGGTACAATATCGTGGAGCGGACGTTCAAGGCGCACCGCGGAAGATCTTTCTTGCGAAAGTGGCGGAATTGGCAGACGCACCAGACTTAGGATCTGGCGGGTAAAACCGTGGGGGTTCGAGTCCCCCCTTTCGCACCAAACAATCCTGGTGCGCTCGAGGCCGCTGAGCCCCCGATCTTGGCAAATCCCTTTCGCTCTTGACGCACGCCGCTCGGCCCGCGAGTCGGGCTCCACTGCGAGGACTGGCCTCCTGGCCACTTAATGACATATTGCGAGGACTAGCACTTCTGGTGAGATTCTAAAGTTTTTGGCTTGTGCAACTCTGCTTCTTGTGTTTACACTTGATACACCCCGATACCGCCACTAGGTCATTTGGACACACTGCAACTTAAGGCACACCGCTAACCGGCTTAACTTATGCAGGCTGTGGTGTTGGCTCTTCAAATGCAGTCCTAAAGGGCATAGAGCCCACTTGATCTGGAAGATCATGAACAGAGCTACCATAGCTTTCGTATTGGTGCTTCTGCTGGCGGCGGGTTCGGCGACGCACGCGCAGCACCCGCCTCGCCCGGAGAGTCTGCAGATTGTGGCTCAGAGCCAAGAGGCGCTTGGGCGGCACGACGAAGCCCAAGCCTTGACCTTGGTGAAGGAAGGCCTGGCCCGCTTTCCCGGCGACGACACCCTCGAAATTCAGTTGGCGCGGATTTACGCTTATCAACACCGCGACCGCCAGGCGCTTGGGCTCCTAAACGCAGCCCTGCTCCGCAACCCTGACAACCGCGAAGCAAAACTCGAGCTGGCCCATGTGTTCGGCTATCGGCTGAACTACACACAGTCAGACCGCTTGTACCGGGAACTGCTTGCTGCCGATCCCAACGATGAAGCGGCATCACTCGGGCTGGTCCACAACCTGATCCTCGAAGGCAAAAAGGCCGAAGCGCAGCAGGAGGTTCAGCGGGCGCTGGCCCGCCATCCCACCAGTCTGGGACTCCAGCAGTACAGCGATTACCTGGCGGCAAACCCCGGAGCTGAAGCGCGCAGGCCGACCAACCATCGCGTGCAAGCTACTGAGTCATTCTTCGCGGATACATCCGGCAACCGCTCCTTCTACTCGGCACAAGGCTTAACGTACAAGCTGGGCAGGACCGCTTCCAGCAGGTTCCGCCTCGAAGAAACTTCGCTTTGGCGGACCGGCACGAACACCGTCACCGTGCTTTCCGGCAGCGACGAAATCAGGGTTCGTTTTAATCAGTATGTTGCCGTGCGCGCTGGAGCCGGCGCGATACGGTTTGCGGACTCGAGCAGCGAGGCGCTGTATTCTGGCGATCTCGAACTCTATCCATGGAAGAATTTGCTGGTGTCGGGAGGCTTCTCACGCTATCCCATTCTGCCCACCTGGGACGCTGCTCAGTTCAATCTTCTGTCGGAAGGCTGGCATAGCCGGGTCGATTATCGTACGCGCGATTTCTCTCTTGCCGGAAGCTTCTACCTTACACATTACTCTGACGGTAATCGCAATGAGCGTGAATGGGCCGAGACGATGCGGTGGTTTGGCCGGGCCAACAGCAGCTTTGCCGTCGCCGGCGGCTACGCGTTTCGTCACCTTCATTACACCAGCGACCCGAATCACGGTTACTTCAGCCCGTCGCAATACCACAGCCACTTGGCCGCAGCGGGCGTCCGCTTCCGCGTCGGCAAAGTCTATCGTGGAGAGTACCTGGGTTACGGCGGCGTCGAAACGCTTCGCAACCTGGACAGCTCTCCCGCAGGAGAGTTGCTCCTGAAAAACGATTTCGTTTGGGGACGATGGGACCTGGCGGCCGATTACTCGTATTTCCATGTTATCCAGGCCACGGGAGCTTTTCGCGCCAACGCCGTCAGTGCAACCCTTGGTTACAAGTTTTAGAGCAGCCATTTGCGGTCGGAAAGGTGTTCAGGATGTCAAGCAGCAAACAAGATTTCAGAGTCCTGATCGTCGACGATGATTCATCTATACGCCGCCTATTGAGTTCCGTGCTCAGCTCGGAAGGCTATGAGTGCTCGACGGCCAGCGATGTCAAAACAGCAGAAGCCCTGCTGCACCAGGTGTCATTCCACCTTGCCCTTCTTGATCTCTACCTCGGAACCGGCAACGGCCTCAACGTGCTTGACCTGGTCAAGGTCATGCAGCCGCAGTGCGCGTGCGTCATCATGACCGCACATACCAGCGTAGAGACGGTGACTAGGTCGATTGGTTCAGGCGCCTTTGAGTATCTGGGCAAGCCGTTGCTGATCGATGACCTGCTGGCCGTAGTGCGAAGAATCCAGCAGAGCCAGAGGGCAGTTCCGCATACAGCAGCCAGCGACGATGCCGGGCCGGAAACAGCCATCATCGGGCGCACACCCAAGATGCTGGAAGTGTATCGCGCCATCGCACGCGTAGCTCCCAGCGAGGCAAGTGTGTTGATCCTGGGCGCCAGCGGCACAGGAAAAGAACTGGTCGCGAGAGCGTTGCATGAACACAGCGCGCGGGCCAAAATGCCTTTTGTCCCGGTGAACTGTGGCGCGCTTCCGGAAAACATTCTGGAAAGCGAACTGTTTGGCCACGAAAAAGGCGCTTTCACCGGGGCTGACAGCAGCCGTCCCGGCCTGTTTGAAGCCGCTCACGGAGGAACCCTCTTTCTCGATGAGATCTCAGAGACCAAGCCGGGCTTTCAGGTAAATCTTCTGCGCGCCGTGCAGGAACAACAGATTCGTCGCGTAGGCTCACACAAGTACACTCCGGTTGACGTCCGGATCGTGGCTGCCAGCAATCAGGATTTGAGCAAGCTCATGGCTCAGGGCCAGTTCCGCGAGGATTTGTACTATCGTCTAAGCGTAGTGGTGATTCACTTGCCCAACCTGGAAGACCGTCGCGAAGACATTCCTTTGCTGGCACAACATTTCCTGAAACTTTCCAACCTCAAAAACAAACGCAGCGTGCGCATCACGGACCAGGCCCTCCGGCTGCTGACAGAATCTTCCTGGCCGGGCAACGTACGGGAGCTGGAG
Source organism: Candidatus Angelobacter sp. (assembly GCA_035316085.1). GTDB lineage: Bacteria > Acidobacteriota > Terriglobia > Terriglobales > Acidobacteriaceae > Angelobacter. The sequence continues at coordinate 3,384 of DATFXI010000117.1, read as the reverse complement.
AATCTGGTGGAGCGCCTGGCTATCTTCTGCACGTCAGGTGAAATCGGCGTTAGCGACGTACAACAGGAACGGCGTCTGGCCGCCGGCAACGGCGCGTCCGCCGGCAATCCGTCCTCGACTCTCGAAGACATGGAACGGCAACACATTATTCGCGTGCTGCAGGAGCACGCAGGCAATAAATCAAGGGCTGCGCGGGCGTTGGGGATTGAGCGCAAGACTCTGTACCAAAAAGCGCGGCGCCTGGGAATTGATTTGCTGATTGGATCATGAGATTTCTGCCCATCCCGAAGGATGCTGCTCGCGTGACGCTGGCGCGCTGGCTCAGGCTCAACCTGATACTACTGGGCCTGGTGGGGCTGGTGAGCGTGGTGCTGCCCGTCTCAACCCTGAGCGAGAAGCTCAGCGATTTCTATTTCCGCTTGCGGAAGCCGCAACCAACTTCGTCACGCGTGGCGCTGGTCATCATCGATGAGGTTACGCTGGCGCGTCACGGCCGTTGGCCCTGGCATCGTGCCCAGCTTGCGCAACTGATCCGTGGCGTCTCCCAGCAGCATCCGCAGGCGATTGGGCTTGACGTGCTTCTTCCCGAGAAGGAAGACCAGGCCAATGACGCGGCTCTGGCCCAGGCGATTCGAGAAGCGCCCAACATGGTCCTGGTATCGAAGATCTCCAGTTCTCCTGAGGGCAATTTGTGGATCGAACCCCAGCCGCAATTTCTCGCCGCAGCCCGCGGCATGGGGCACGCACAAGCTATCATCGACCTTGACGGCGTTTGCCGCAGTATTCCAATGGAAGAGCCAGGTACGGACGGAATGCGTCCGGCTTTCGCACTCAAACTGGCGTCCCTGGCCAAGCCTCAACTGGCTGCCTTGATCGCTCCTTCGGATACGGGAGTTGCCGGCGTGCAACACCTGGAATCGCGCGCTCCGTTCGTGATTGACTTCCGCAGGCAGTTTACCCCAGGGCAAGAGCCTGCGCCGTTCGTGGTTGTCTCTGCGGCTGATTTGTTGGCTGGCAAAAGCGCCCCCAAGCTTGCCGGGAAAGTTGTCCTGATTGGCTTTGGCTCCACGGAAGTCAGCGACCGGTTGGTGACTCCGGTCAGCGACCAGCTTCCCATGCCCGGCGTGGAAATCAATGCTAATGTGGCCGACATGCTGCTGGCGGGAAGGTCGCTCAACAGGCTGGCAATTCCCTGGCAATTGCTCGTCGTGGTTCTCGCCAGCGCACTGTTTCTGTGGCTGGTTGTGCGACTCCCTGGCGCCCGCGGCCTGTTCTTGCTGAGCGGCATTCTGGTGGCAGGGTACTTCGCTGCATTTTTCGTCTTTCTCTATCTCCACCAGATGATTTCCTACGGGCCTCTGGTTGTAGCCGGCGTGCTGGCCGCGCCCCTTGCGCAACTTGAGAATCTGTTGATCGTGGAGCGTGAAGTAACTTCGCGGCTGCAGCACCTGCGTCAAGTCATCCAGCCGCATTACGGGCAATTCGAACCATCAGCTGAGGCTACGGCCGGCGCGAGCTCGTCTGACTTTGGCCGCCTGCATTGGAAACTGGCTGCGCTGAAGGAGCTCCAGGCCAGGCTTTCCTCGCTGAACGCGTTTAACGAGACACTCCTGGAAACCATGAGCGAAGGATTGGCAGTGTACGGAGCCGACGGTCTTCTTCGTTTCAGCAACGCGATCTGGAAGGACTTCTGCGCTCGGCATAACGTCCGCTTCAACCGCCTGTCGGGAATCTCAGAGCTTGCCGGCGGCTGGCGCGACCTCGCTTCCCTGGCCCACGATTCAGCCGTGTGGACAGAACACGAAGCGCCTTTGGGTGAAGAATTGTGGTTGCTCCGCGCTGTACGTCTTCCTTGGACGTCTTTTGCTGAGACTGGCGCTGTCATGGTGATGGCAGAAGACATCACTGCGCGACGGCAAAGAGACCAGGCCAGGTCAGAAGCACTGAGTTTTGTAACCCATGAGCTGCGTACCCCCTTGCTTTCGATTCAGGGATTCTCCGAAGTGTTGATGCGGTACCCCAATTCTCCAGCAAGCAGCGAGGCGCCATCCACCATCTTTCGCGAAACCAATCGCCTGGTGGCCATGATCAATACCTACCTGGAGGTGTTGCGGCTGGATTCAGGAGCGCGCCCGCTCCACACCTCACCGGCCAAAGTGAGCGCCATGGTAGAGCATGTAGAGAAGGTTGTACGTCCGCTGGCCGCGTCAGCCCACGTACTGGTCAAAGTGGAAGTCGGCCCGGATGTGGATTCCCTGACGTGCGACGAGACGCTCGTCGCCGGCGCTCTATTGAACCTTGTGAGCAATGCCATCAAGTACGGAATCGATGGTTCGGAAGTTCTGTTGCGCGTGACTTCCCAGGACCACGAAGTCACGTTTGAAGTTCGCAACTCCGGCCCAGCCATTCCCGCAGCCGAACTGGAGCACATCTTCGAACGCTTTTACCGTCCTACGCGCAGTGAATCTATCCCCGGGTGGGGACTGGGACTCAGTTTCGTCCGGCGCATTTGCCAGCAACACGGCGGACGCGTCCATGTCAGCAGTAACGAAATCTCCGGCACCTCGTTTGCTTTCACCCTGCCTCGAGGAGCCAGCAATGTTTTGGAGGTAGCACCATGAAAGTCGCATTACGATTCCAGGTCATTGGTCTCCTGCTCTACTGCACGCTTGTCGCGGCCCAGGAACCCACCCCCGCCCCGGTGAAAGCACCTTTTGCCGGCGCAACCATTTCAGACTTCAAAGGAAAAGTTGGCATCCAGATTCCTGGTCAGGCGCTGAAGGCCCCCTCTCGGGGCGATGCCCTCCCGCCGGAGACCGAGATCAACACCGAGGATGGCCGCCTTCTGCTGCGGCTCATGGACGGCAGCGATGTCGTGGTGCGGCCGCGTACTCGGCTAGTCTTGAAAGAGCCCGAGACGAGCGGATGGCGCTACTTGCAGCTCTTGATCGGCCGTATCCAAACTCGAGTGCAAAAGCACTTCAGCGGAACACCCCCGGTTCAGATCGGTACGCCCAGCGCAGTAATCTCGGTCCGCGGCACGCAGTTCGATGTTGAAGTAGACCGCAGACGCGTCACTGAGGTGGACGTCACTGAAGGCGTGGTTGAGTTGAGCTCCACCCGCGGCGGCGACGGAGTCATGATCACCGCCGGCTTTTCCAGCCGAGTCAGTATGGAGTCTGCTCCCGAAGTCCCACGGCCAACTCACGATCTGCGGCCGCAGCTCGACCGTCCCGGCCGAAGTGACAGCAGAGGGTCGGGTGATGACGATCCCTTGAGAAGCCTGATTGCTTCTGAATCTGAGCATAGCGGAGGGTCGGACTCGCACGACGGCGGTACTTCAGGATCCTCTGGCTCGTCCGGCTCCGATGGTGGCGGCAAGAC
>DATFXI010000116.1:0-2958 GCA_035316085.1 Candidatus Angelobacter sp. | reverse complement strand
AATTCACGTCTCCGCTTTGCCATTACCAATTCAGGTTCAGTGCCTTGGGAAACTGCCTGACTTATTATCACTCCGCCCGGCTGGCTCCGCGCGGTAAGGCTCGCTTCTCCCGCTTAGGGAACCGGCCGGGCCGGGTTTGTTTGTTGGCAGCGGCATCTCCCAGCCTGCATTTGGGCTCTACGTTGCTAATAGGCTGACGAGTCGCTCGTCGGGAATGACTCCTCCTAGGCCTCATCGACGGCTTGCTCCGTGGCGCGGCGGATCTCCTGTTCGGCTTGGAGCCAGTCGTCGAGTTCCGACCCGGATTGATTGCCGCGTAGGACGTAAAGTCCGTGGGCCTTGCGTCGAATGCGTTCTTCGAGCGGAAGCGTTTCGCTCGGGGGTTCTTTTACACGTGCGGTGGCAGGCATGATGCACCTCCCAAAAACCACGCCAACACACTCAGAGTTTGGCGGCGTGGCGGCTTGTATGGTGAAGCAGGTCACAACCGTCTGGCCGGTTTCATGGGCCGGGCCAGCGGCGTTAGCCTGACTTTCGCAATAAGGACCGAGTGCTCCACTTAAGTCCTGGCTTTTCAATGGGGCATTCAAAAAGGTCGGCACTACAAACAGAGCACTTGTTTGGGGCAGTCATTCGACTGGGCCTTGATTCGAGGTGGCGGTTGCGGCGGCAGGCCAAGCTGTAGTTTGTGCAGCAGGATCGCTTGGTCCGGCTCCGGTTGCGTATAACGGGGCATCACCAGCCACCGCCCATCAGTCGTCGGCAGCCACACATCTAACATCTGGATCGTCGCTAGTTTTTCCAATACCGCGCGCGGCGTCAGTCCGGGCGCCAGGGCTTGCAGCCGGCTCTTCAACGTCACCAGTAAGCAGTAGGCTAGAAATGCAATGAAGATGTGCGCCTCTACGCGATGCTCCAGCTGATGATAGAGGGGGCGAATCCCCAACTCGCTCTTGAGCGATTTGAATGCCGCTTCAACCTGTGTCAGTTGCATATACCGTTCCCATAGCACCGCCGGATCTTCCGCCACCAAGTTCGATCGCAGCAAGTAGTGGCCGTCGCGAAACTCGGCCTGCTTCAACTTCTCTTTGTTGACTTGGAAGCGGAAGGTCTCGCGGGTGACCTCCTCGCCCTCTATCGGCACGTGCAACTCGACAAACCCGAACACGCGGCCCGCCTCCTTTTTCGCCGCTCCGATGCGCAACAGCAGTTGGTCCCGCCGCGGCAGGCTCTTCCGCATCGCTCGCAATTTCCGCAACAGCCGTGCCAGCCGCTTGCGCCGCATCGCCCGCTCTTTGGCTTGCCGCCCCTCGCTCTTGGCCAGCACGTACAACTCGCCATGATCGGCAAACAGCTTCACTTCGATCTGGTCCCGCACCTTCTTCCAGGGCAACTCCAACCACTTCTTCTCATGTTGCTGAATCTTGCTCCGCGGTGTTCCCACCAGGTAGTACACTTCCCGCTCCGGATTACGCATCTCCGCCAGAACCGCCTCCGTCGGAATGCCGCGGTCCATCACCCATATCCGACGCGCTTTGCCATACTGCTTCTCAATCTTGTCCAGAAAATCGCGCAGCGTCGTTCGATCCGAAGTGTTCCCGTCCATCACTTCATAAGCCAGGGGGAACCCTTCTGGCGTTACCACCAGCGCCACGACCACTTGCTGGCAGTCAAAACGCTGATCCCGGCTGTAGCCATACTTGGCCTTGGGAATCTGCTCTCCCTCCCCTTCGATATAGGTGCTGGTCAGGTCATACAGCAGCACGTCAAATTGCGTTTCGAATAACTCTGCCCAGCGCTGCCGCACATGCGTGAACAATGCCTGCTTATGCTCCACAATGCGGTCCAAGCAGCGATACAGCCGATCCTTTTCCGCCACCGCAAAATCCGTCTCCAACAGCTCTCCCATGGCGCTTTGATCGAACCACTGCCGATGCACGCGAAACTCGCTGCCAGGATCAATCAGCCGGTTCACTACCAGCAGGCGTAGCACTTTTTCCCAAGGCACAGTCTCTCGCTGAACTGCGCCTGTCAACTTCTCTTCCCAGAACTCCTGCATCCGTAACTGCCGCCACAGTTCACAACCGAGCCAGCAGTTGCCGAACGCTCGCGCGTGCCGCAATTCCATTTCGTTTAGCTTCACCTGAATGCTGTTCCTGGCTGCGGCCGGAATCTCCCGGTCCTCCGGAAACAGGCTCAGGTTGGCGTACTGCTGTCGACTCTCATCAAACACCTCCAGGCTCTGGCGCCAAGATTCTTGCTGGTGATCATTGATCTCCCCCAGGTACAGCACCGTCCGCTGCGCCGTTCGCTTGCGCCCCACGCGCCGGTTCTCCACCACGCTGAAGTAGCGGTGAAGCTTGCCATCCTTTTTTCGCACCTTGGCACGCAAGAACATCGGTTGTTGGCAGAATGCCAGAAATCGGCCCAGCTGCCAAGAGGGTAGGTCGGCACCGCACACGATCTCGGTCGGCTTGGCTGACGGTCTGTTGCAAAGAAAAGTTTTCAACAAGTCTGACTGGAAATGTTTGGGCTCAGATGCCCCGACCTGCGAAGGTTAGGTTAACGTTCTGTAACGTGCAATCCTGAGCATTCATGTCGCGCTCACCGGTTTTCCGTGCCGTTGCCCACTGCTTCCGGGCGTTGTCGTTGGCCGTCATCGACTTGGTGCGGCTCGCTTCTCTCGCGATGCATTCCCGCAGTGCCCTGGCGGCGGAGAATCTCTTCCTTCGCAAGCAACTGGCGCTGTTCCAGGAGCGGAAGGTCAAACCACGACGGCCGGACGACTCCGCCCGATGGACGATGGCCACCCTGAACCGAATGTTCCCCTGGGGCAATTCGCTGATGAATGTAAAGCCGGATACGCTGATCCGATGACAGCGCCAAAGGATTTCGGTTGTTCTGGCGCTGGAAGTCCAGACCAACGGGAGCGCCGCGCTTGCCCAAGGACCTCCGGCT
>DATFXI010000115.1:0-7856 GCA_035316085.1 Candidatus Angelobacter sp. | reverse complement strand
CTTTTTCGGCGGATGGTTGTTGAGCGAATTGTTTCGCCGCTATCGTACTGTGCTGCCGCTGGGCATCGGGCATGGACTGGTGGGGATTGCGATTGCGCTTTCGGTTCCCGATCATATCCAGCACCACATGCGCGTCGGACTCGGTTACCTGCGCTACATCAGTTAGCCAGAATCGCCGGCATCGCAACGGAGTCTGCCATCGCCGGGATCAGAAGCCCGCAAAGATGATGGTCGAGTGCGATGGTATGATGAAAGTGTGTGGGCGCGTAGCTCAGCTGGTAGAGCAACGCCCTTTTAAGGCGTGGGTCGCTGGTTCGAATCCAGCCGCGCTCACCAAACCCCTTCCAAATCCTTCCCGTAGAGATCCCTCGCAAAGAACGCTCGGGATTTCGGAGAAGGCTCCCACTCTCCCGCTTTGGTCTATCTCTCACGCCTTCTCGCGGCTCAAGTTCGAATCCAGCCGCGCTCACCAAGCTCCCGAAAAAGTCTCCTAAGAGAGATCCTTCGACTCTCCCGCGCCGCGGGATCGCTCAGGATTTCGCCTGCGGGCTCAGACGCCCGCAAAGCGGCTCAAGTTCGAATCCAGCCGCGCTCACCAATGACGCCGAAGCCGTTCCGAAAGGGATCCGCTTATTCCTTACCGTCGAGGGCCAGGGCAATCTTGGCGCGGTCGAATCCGACGATGATGGAACCACCAATAACAATGATTGGAGTAGCCATGTGCCCGAGCTTGGTAAGCTCGGGTATGATCCCGGGGTCCGTCGCTACATCTCTTTCGTCAAACTGTACTCCCTCTTGTGAAAGATACTCTTTCACTTGATCGCAAAACATTCAACCTCGCTGAGAATACACGGTGATTTGTCGTGACACCTTTCTACCTCTCCAGTCTGAGCCGTTGGCGACTTATCTATGCCTTATTTTTTTAATCGTGCGTTTATTCTTTGCATCATCGTTGCGGTCGAGCTTGCTCAGCAGCGGGCAGCAGTCATCGTGCTCAACGCCGCGCTGAAGGAGCATTTCGCGATTACAGCTGCGAAGTGCGCTTTGGAGTTCTGCTTCCAGCCGGGCAAGGCTCTTGGCCCTTTCGCGCACTCCTGCTAGTTTCTGCTTCAACATGAATTGCACTTCTGCGCAGGCATGCGGCTTTTGCCGCAAGGCAAGTAACTCTTTAACTTCGTTGAGCGAGAAGCCCAATTCCTGAGCGTGTCGCACAAATTTGAGGTCGTGAATCTGTTCCGCGACAAAGAGGCGGTATCCACTGGAGGCCCGATTTGGGTTCTTAAGGAGGCCGAGCTTTTGGTAAAAGCGAATCGTATCCACACTCAGGCCAGCCAGTTTCGCGGCCTCACCGATTTGAACCGGTCCCGTCATACGCTTAGCGAGGATAAACCCTGGAGTTATGTCCAGAGTCAAGGGTTTTTCCCTTAATTAATCCTTAAATTGGGGTTTCGATGGGAGGTCCTGATCCCGCGTTGCGGGAGTCAGGGTTAGGATTTCTTAAAGCTGCCGTGTCGCCCTTCGCCAGACGCAAACCTCTCAGCGCCGGCATTGGCCTCGCCTGACTCAAGCACCTTGCGCCCGTGGCGCATCTCATTGTCCCTGGCCTCATTCCACTCGAGCGACCACTGTTCGTAGGCCGAAAGCCGGTCTTGGCGGAGGCCCTGCTGTGGGAAATGCGCCAGCGAGTGCGCCATCTCGAGCGCGGCGTCCAGCGTCTTGCCGCTTTCCACCACGCGATTGACCAGTCCGATCTGGAGAGCCTCATCGGCGGCCACGCTACGTCCGGTCAGGATCAGGTCCATGGCGCGGCTGTGGCCGATCATGCGCGGCAGTCGAACCGTACCCAGGTCCACGAGCGGCACGCCAAAGCGCCGGTTGAACACGCCCAGGACCGCATCGCGAGCGGCAATCCGCAGATCGCACCACAAGGCCAGCTCCAAGCCTCCGGCCACCGCGTATCGCTCGATGGCAGCGATGACCGGCTTGCTCAACATCAGCCACGTCGGCCCCATCGGTCCTGTCCCCGCGGGATCGACCGGGGCGCGGCCTCCTTGAGCAACTTCGCGCAGGTCAAAGCCAGCGCAGAAAGTGCCGCCAGCGCCGGTAAGCACCGCGGCATGGAGTGTTTCATCGCGATCAAATTCCTGGAAAGCCTGGCCTAGCGCGGCGGCCGTTGCCACGTTCACGGCGTTGCGCGCTTCAGGGCGGTTGATGGTGACGACCAAGACTTTGCCGTCACGCCGACGAAACACGGTGTTAGCGGAATCGTGCATCCGATGAGTTTATCTCTTCGCCGCGGGCGCCGGCAGGGCTTCCAGTGACGCTACGGCTTCGCCAATGCGCGAAAGTGCGGCGGTCACCTTCCCCGTTTCGTAGCCAACCGTAATGCGGAGATGGTTTTCCGCTCCCAGATACGCGCCAGGCGCAACCAGCACGGACACTTGGGTGCGAATGTGATGGGCCAGCGCAACCGAGTCGAGCGGCAGATGGCTACGGACGAACGCAATGGAAGTGGCCGCAGGCGGGTTTAGCGAGAATCTGCCTTGCTGTTCGCTGAGCCAGGCCTGGAGCAACGCGTGACCTTGCCGCGAGAGTCGCTTTTGGCGGTCGATCAGCGCCTGCCGCTTGTGTGGTTCCAGGGCAAGTTCCGCGAGTTGCATGCTGGGCCCAGCAGCAGCGATGACCGCGTACTCGTGCCGTCTCCACAGAGCCTCCACGATTTCCGGTGACGCCACCGCCCAGCCAATGCGCAGTCCGGCCAGACCGTAAGCCTTGGAAAGGCTGTTGACGCACACCAGCTTGTCATACATGCCCCAAAAGCTTGGCGTGGGCGCGCCCTCAAATTCCGTGCCGCGATAGACTTCGTCAGCGTGCAGCCACGCGCTATGCTTCTCACACATGCGCACGACGCTTTGCATCTCCGCTGCTGTAAGAATGCTGCCTGTGGGATTGTTGGGGTTCACCACGGCAATCATCTTGTTCCGCGAAGGGGCAAGAGAGGCCAATTCGTGTTCGAGTCGATCCAGGTCCAGGCGCCAGGTGTTGTCCGGCGGAAGATGAACCTCTTTCACGATGCAGCCAAGGTTTTTCGCCAAACCCCAGATCTGGCGATAGCCGGGTGAGATCGCTACCACCCCGTCGCCGGGCGCAAGCAGCGTGGCCGCGATCATCCAGTTGGCCTGGGCCGCGCCCACCGTGACCAGCACGTTGTTGGCTTTGGCGTCAGGATAGAGCGCAGCGATGCGCTCGCGCAGCAGAGCCGTGCCGTTGACCTCTGGATAGTAGAGTGGAAGTTCAAGCAAGGGAGCAGCTTCGTCACCCAGCAAGTCTCTGACACCGGCGCATTGCACAGAGCTATCCGCCAGGTTGATTTCGACTGTGCGTTCGAATTGCGACTGAAAGTGTTCCAGCTCGAAATTGCAGAAAGACATGGCGTTCCCCTGCTTCGCTCGAATGAGTCTACACCGCGAGAATTGCCAAAGTTGCCAAAATTGCCAAAGATCGCCGAAATTGCTTTCTGTCACCCAAACTGCGCCACGTCAGATCTTCAATTGGATTCTTTGGCAATTGCCAATTCTGGCAATTGATTGCCGGCGGCTATACTGTTTTTTCGCATTGCATTGGAACTGCAGTTGATTGATGGATTCGCTTGCCCAATCTGCCGCGCCGCGCTCACGCCTTTGCTGGCTGATCGCAACCTTTTTTGGCGTCGGCTACGTTCCTCCTGGGCCGGGAACATGGGCCGCCGCTGTGACCGTGTTGTTGTGGTGGCTCTCGGCCCGGGTGTTGCCGGCGACGTGGTACCTTCCAGCGGCCATCGGGGCAGCGGTCGCAGCAACCCTCATCGGCATTGCGCCTTCCGGCGTAGTGGCGCGTGAGAGCGGACACAAGGACCCGCGCTTTGTGGTGATTGACGAAGTCGCCGGGCAGATGATCGCCTTGATCGGCTGTCCGCTGAATTGGAAATACCTTCTGGCGGGCTTTATACTTTTTCGTAGCTTCGACATCTTGAAGCCGTTCCCGTTGCGCCGCCTGGAAAAGCTGCCGGCCGGGACCGGAATCATGATGGACGACGTGGGCGCTGGACTCTACGCGCTGGTCCTGCTGCAAGCTTTCCGGTACTTCATAGCGCGATAAAACTCGAAAACCGCATGGGCATTTCGGAAACGTTTCTGGGCCGCAAGAATGTGAATGGCAATCCTTTCATCGAGGCCATCCAGCCCGCCGCTTCTCTGCCCGGCGGCGAAATCAAGATCACCGGGCGCGGACTCAAGCCGCCGCAATTGGCACGTCCGGAAGTAAGTTTTTCCGGCGTACGCGGGACGATTGTGGTCAGCTCGGAAGATTTTGTCATTGCGCGTGTGCCCCACGGCGCGGAGAGCGGGCCGGTGATGGTGCACAACAACGGCCATTCCAGCAACGGCCGCGAAATCAAGATCGCCCGGCTGCTTGCCGAGAACCTGCATCCCGTGGCGAATCCCGTCTTCGACGCGCAAGGCAGTCTTTACGTGACATTCTCCGGCAGCCGCGGACAGAAAGTCCCTGTCTCCGTCTATAAGATTGACAATCAAGAGAACGCCCGGCCTTTCGTGTCAGAAATCATGAACGCCACCGGCCTGGCTTTTGATGTGGCGGGTCAACTCTACGTGTCGTCGCGCTATGACGGCGCGGTGTACCGCGTGGCGCCGAATGGGACCATCAGCAGCTACGCCGAAGGCATGGGCGTGGCCACCGGTATCGCCTTTGACCGCGAAGGCAATCTCTACGTGGGCGACCGCACCGGCACTATCTGGCGCATAGCTCCCAACCGGCAGATTTTTGTTTTCGCCACGCTCGAGCCCAGCTTGGCCGCTTACCACTTAGCCTTTGCGCCCAGTGGGATGCTCTACGTCACCGGACCTACCACTTCCAGCTTCGATGCGGTGTATTCCGTGGATCCGCACGGTACGGTGTCAGTTTTCTATCGCGGCCTGGGGCGCCCCCAAGGCCTGGCCTTCGACGCCCACGGCAATCTCTACGTAGCAGCATCTCTTTCCGGACAGCGCGGCATCGTGAAGATCACGCCGGAAGGAAAAGCATCGCTAGCCGTCTCCGGGCACAACCTGGTCGGCCTGGCCCTGGCGCGCAACGGCGACGCGGTGCTGGCCACCAAAGACTCTGTTTTTCATCTGGCCTGGGGCGTTCAACCGCTGTCTCTCATTTAGACTGCACTGGTGAAGGCTGAGATCATCGCCATCGGCTCCGAGCTGCTGACTCCGTACCGCCAGGACACCAACTCGCTTTTTCTCACCGCCAAGCTCAACCAGTTGGGCGTGGAAGTGGGATTCAAGACCATCGTGGGCGACCGCCGTGGCGATCTGGTAGGCGCGGCGCGGGCGGCGCTGCAGCGCGCAGACGTGATCATCTTCATGGGTGGGCTGGGCCCCACCGAAGACGACCTGACGCGCGAAGCCGTGGCGGAAACTCTGGCCCGCACGCTTCGGCGCGATGAAGAGATTGTCGCCTGGCTGCGCGCGCGTTTCGCCGAACGCGGCCTGAAAATGCCGGAGAACAACGCCCGCCAGGGCGACATCATCGAAGGTGCGGAGATGCTGCCTAATAAGCGCGGCAGCGCGCCCGGACAGTTTCTGTACACGCTCTATCTAGGCAAGATGCGGGCCATCCTTCTGCTGCCGGGCCCCCCTGCGGAATTGACGCCGATGTTCGAAGAGCAGTGCGTCGAGCGTTTGCGCAAAGTGGTGCCTGCGCTGTATATCGCCACTCGCGAGCTGAAGATCGCGATGATCGGCGAATCGCTCGCCGACAAACGTGCTGCACCCATTTATTCCAAGCGGACTGACGTTGAGACAACAATTCTTGCCGGCACGCCAGGAGAAGTGCAGCTCCACCTGCGCGCGCAGGCCGATACGCAGGTCGCAGCGCAGAAAAAAGTAGACACACTGGCTTCTGCCCTGGAAGAAGAATTTGACGACGCGGTCTTCTCCGCGCAGGGAGAGAGCCTGGAGCAGATTGTTGGCTACTACCTGGAGATGCGCGGAGCCACGCTGGCCGTCGCGGAGTCCTGCACCGGCGGACTGCTGGCAGAGCGCATCACGTCGGTCCCGGGGAGTTCGAGGTATTTTCTGGGCGGCGCGGTGGTTTACAGCAACCAGCTGAAGGTTTCTCTCGCCGGTGTGAAACCGTCGGTCATTAAGCAACACGGTGCGGTCAGCAACCAGGTAGCAGCGGGGCTGGCCGAAGGCATCCGTGAGCGCACCAAGGCCACGTTTGGAGTCGGCATTACGGGAATCGCGGGACCCACCGGCGGGACGCCGGAGAAGCCGGTGGGCCTTGTGTATACCGCACTCGCCGACGGCAACAAGACGGACGTGATCGAAAGAAAATTCTTCGGCGACCGCGCACGCGTCCGTCACTGGGCCACGCAGCAGGCGCTGGACATGGTTCGCCGTAAACTGATGTGACATGCGTATCTTCATCGCACTCGATATTCCCAGCGAAATCCGCGCTCGCATGGTGGAATTCACGGAGCGAGCGCGCCCTTACGCTTCCGAAGCACGCTGGGCGCGTCCTGAAGGCCTGCACGTCACGCTGAAGTTTGTCGGCGAAGTAAAGGATGACAAGCTTGCGCGGATCAAGTCTGCTTTGGCCACGGTGAAGGCCGCGCCGTTCCCTGTGACCTTCGCCGAGGCCGGCTTCTTCCCTGCCGCAAAATCGCCGCGGGTGTTCTGGATCGGCGTTGCCGGCGGCGATGCCTTGACGCAGTTGGCAGCGGGCATCGACCACGCGACTGCAAGCGTTGGCGTCGCCAGGGAAGAGCGCCCCTACAGCCCGCATCTCACGCTGGCCCGCGCCGGTTCCGCTCCCGGCGCGCAGCATCAGCTCAAACCGCTGGCGTCGTTTGTGGAAACAGCGCCGCCTCCGCAGTTCGGTACAATGACAGCGCAAGAATTCTGGCTGTACCAAAGCCAGCCGCAACGAGGCGGCTCGAAATACACGAAGTTGCAACGGTTCGGGTTGACCAAGTGACCGAATGTTTGCCCTCTACTTCATCGTCGCCGCTGTTGGTTACCTGTTGGGCTCGATTCCCTTCGGTTATCTGCTGGTAAAAATATTTCGAGGAGAAGATATCCGTCTCACCGGCAGCGGCAACATTGGCGCAACCAACGTTGCCCGCTCGGGTGCTAAGGGATTGGGCGCGGTCACCCTCTTGCTCGATGCGCTGAAGGGCGCACTCGCCGTGTTCCTGGCCTGGTATGTCGCTTACAGGAACGATCCGTGGCCCGAAACCGGCCGGCCCGGACCCGCAGCCTACCAACTAGCGGCGACAGCAGCACTGTTCGCAGTACTAGGGCACGTCTTCCCCGTGTGGCTGAAATTCAAGGGCGGCAAAGGGGTGGCCACGGCGCTGGGTGTGTTTGTCCTTCTATTCCCCAAGGCAATTCCGATTTCGCTGCTCATCTTTATTGTCGTGGTGGCGCTGACCCGCTATGTTTCCCTTGGGTCGATCCTTGCCACCATCAGCTTTCCCATTGCCACATGGCTTCTTTACCGCCCGGACTGGGTATCGCTGCTGCTGGTTGCCATCACCGGCGCGCTGATCATCGGCAAGCATCGTGCCAACATCGGCCGTCTGCTGGCGGGAACGGAAAGCCGCTTCGGTAGTAAGAGGACTTCCACGGCGGAGAAACAAGCGTGAGCCGGATTGCCGTGATCGGCGCCGGTGCGTGGGGCACAGCGCTGGCCCTTGTGGCCGGACGGCGCAACGACCACCAAGTCCGCCTCTGGGCTCTGGAGAAGGAAGTCACTCAGGCCGTTGCCGAGTCGCAAACCAACAGTGTTTTTCTTCCAGGCTGTCC
>DATFXI010000114.1:0-11558 GCA_035316085.1 Candidatus Angelobacter sp. | reverse complement strand
AAAGAGATCATGCTGCGGGAAGTGATTGACGTGCTTGACCACCGTTTTCTGAACAGGGAGATCCCGGAATTTAAAAATCAGATTCCCACAACCGAGAACCTCGCGATCAGCATTTGGAACCGATTGTACGCGAAGTTGAATGTGGCCAGGCTGCATCGCGTGCGGGTATACGAAACCCCAGACCTGTTCGTCGATTACTACGGAGAAGCATGAAAGCACACCTCACCCGGCGATATCGGTTTTCCGCTTCGCACCGGCTGCACAGCGACGCCATGTCAGCCGAGGAAAACCGGTCTGTGTACGGCAAATGCAACAACGCGCACGGTCATGGCCACAACTACGCGCTAGAAATCACGCTGGCCGGCCCCGTGGACCGACAGACAGGGATGGTCTGTAACCTGGCCGACTTGGACGCGTTTGTGAAGGACCACATCCTGGAGCGTTTTGACCACCAGAACCTGAACACACTGGCTGAGTTCGAGACGACCGTGCCGACCACAGAGAATGTGTGCGTGGCCATATACAACCTTCTAGACAAGGGATTCCGCCATGCGAAGACCGAAAAAGTGCGCATGGAAGAGACCATGTTCAATTCGTTTGAATATGCCGGAGGCCGGGAGATCCGCGCCTGAAAGTCGTTGGCAGAGGATGGAGGAGAGTTGGGAACCATGGGAGCTAGTGTGAAGAAACTCGATGAACAATTAACGCTCACATCGGCTACAACGGAAGAATTGTTGCGCGAGCTGCTGGTGCGTCTGGGCGAAGACCCGGAACGCCAAGGCCTGCTACGTACCCCCGAGCGCATGCGGAAGGCGCTTGAGTATCTGACCAAGGGGTACCACGAGAACGCGGACAAGATTCTTCAGGGAGCGCTGTTTGAGGTGACCTACGACGAAATGGTCATCGTCAAAGACATCGAGATGTTCAGCCTGTGCGAGCATCATCTCCTTCCGTTCTTCGGCAAGGTGCATGTGGCTTACATTCCTAAGGGGAAGGTAGTGGGACTGAGCAAAATCCCACGGCTGGTGGACATCTTCGCGCGCCGCCTGCAAGTCCAGGAACGCCTGACAGTGCAGATTGCCGAGACCATCCAAAACGCCATCCAGCCGCTGGGCGTAGGCGTGGTGATTGAAGCCCGGCACTTGTGCGTGATGATGCGCGGCGTGGAGAAACAGCATTCTTCCGCGGTCACGTCCCATATGTTGGGCAGCTTCCGCGCATCCGAAAAAACCCGCGAAGAGTTTCTGTCTCTTATCCGCAACGGGAAGAACGGAAGCTCGTTTTAATGACCAGAAAAGCCTCGCAGCCGCGCCTAGCCGTAATCACCGGCGGCGGGCAGGGAATTGGCCTGGCTGCGGCGCGGGGTTTCGCCCACGCTGGCTTTTCCGTGGTGATTGCGGGTCGCAATGAGTCGCGCTTGCAGGCGGCCGCGGCTGAGTTGCAACGCGACAAAGCCCAAGTCGTGGTGCAGCGGTGCGACGTCACTGACCCAGTATCCGTAGAGAAGCTTTTTGCCTGGGTACGCGAACAGCATGCCGCCATCGATGTCCTTTTCAACAATGCCGGCGTGGCCCATGCCGGGGCTTCCGTTGACAAGCTTGCCATCGCGGACTGGACAAGAGTGATCGATACCAACTTGACCGGCGTGTTTCTGGTCACACGCTCCGCGCTGCCCCTGATGCGGGCCGGCGCCACCATCGTGAACAACCTTTCTGTCGCTGCCACGCATTCTTTTCCAGGCATGTCCGCGTATAACGCCTCCAAAGCCGGGGCTTTGGGATTCACTAACGTTCTGCGCGAAGAGCTGCGCAAACGCGGCATTCGCGTGCTGGCTCTGCTCCCCGGAGCCGTGGACACAGAGATATGGAACCAGTTCTGGCCGGACGCGCCCAAAGAAAAAATGCTGTCACCTCAGACTGTAGCGGAAGCCGTCTTGCACGCTGTGTCCGCGCCGGCGGAAGCGACCATTGAAGAGATCAGGATCGGCCCGACCTCGGGGATCCTGTAATTAATCTTCGAACGAGTACGCCGCCCGGCGCACTGGCAGGATTTTGACCAGCAACATTCCAGTTAGAAATCCACCAACGTGGGCCCAAAAGGCAATCCCGCCACCAGCGCGGGGATAGTAGATCTGTCCGGCAGCTCCGCTCAGGAATTGCAGCACGAACCAGTAACCCAGCACCAGCCAAGCCGGGAGCCACAGGACGAAGAAACCGAACCAGGTCAGCACGCGGGCGGCAGGGAATAGCAGGAAGTATGCACCGAGAATGCCGGCAATGGCTCCGCTCGCACCGACCGTTGGGACTTGGGAATGTAGATTGAAGAGCAAATGGGTCAAGGCGCCGCCCAGGCCACTCAGCACATAGGAGATCAGGTAGCGGAAGTGCCCCAGGCGATCTTCTACGTTGTCGCCGAAGATGAACAGGAACCACATGTTGGCGAGAACGTGGCCCCAGGATCCGTGCAGAAACATGGAAGTAAAGAGCGGCACAATGGCCACGGACGCCGGTGCCTGGCCGGATACCCATTGGTCCACGCGGTCGGGAACAAACCCAAAGCTGGCTACGAAGTTAGCTTCCGCGGGTGGCGATAGCGTGGCCTGGAACAAGAACACAAGAAGATTGAACGCGATGAGAAAATAATTGACGAATGGCGTGGTCGACCGTGGCGCATCATCACGAAGGGGAATCATCTGCTTTGCTTAAGGACTATGATGCTTGATCCGGGGGAGTTGCTCAAGTGGACGGCCTGCTGATTCTGGATAAACCGGCTGGCTTGACCTCGCACGATGTCGTCGCGCGGGTGCGCCGCATCCTGGGCGAGAAGTCAGTCGGACACCTCGGCACCCTCGACCCCATGGCGACGGGCGTTCTGCCTCTCGTGCTCGGACGCTTCACCCGCCTGGCACAGTTCTACAATGACGCCGACAAGAGGTATGAGGGCGTGATCCGCTTCGGTTTGGCCACGGATACTTATGACGCTGAGGGCGAAGCTACCGGAGCGGAACAACATGTACGCCTTTCAGAGGAGCAGGTCCGCGACGCTGCGGCGAAGTTTGTCGGCCATCTCGAGCAAGTACCGCCGCCGTTTTCTGCAAAGAAGGTGGCTGGCGTCCCGGCCTACAAGTTGGCGCGCAAGGGAAAAGAAATTGACCTGAGGCCCAGGCACGTGGAGGTCAAGGAACTCGCCATCACCGGCTGGGACGGCAAGTGCGCTCGTTTCGTCGCATGGGTCAGCTCGGGAACCTATCTGCGCACTCTGGCGCACGATCTGGGACGAGTTCTCGGGCCCGGCGCGCATCTGGCCGAGTTGAAACGAATCGCGGTGCGTGAGTTTCGACTGGAGGATGCTCACCCTCTTCCGAAACTTGAGGACGCTGCGCGCGAGGGCCAAAGCGCGGTTACTGCGCTCTGCTTGCATCCCCGGATGGTCTTGCCGGAGTTTCCGGCGGTCACGGCGCCAGAAGAGGCGCTGGCCAAGCTAAGGCACGGTGCGGCAGTCAACCTACCGGAGTTCAGCAAGTCCGCCACGGTGCGGGTCTTCGCCGGACAAAGGGAACTACTGGCCATCGCCAAGCGGGTAGCGGGAACCCTGTTCCAGCCGAGAATCGTCTTGTCAGGGGGTTGAACCGTCCTTAAATAGGTGCACACGAGGTTCATGTAACGTCTGATAACAGATATTATGTAAATAATGATCAGGCCTGCGCCAAATCAAGGGCTGCTTTGAACGTCCCGTGGGTTATCCACGCGGGGGCGACTCATCCCCTCTCAGGAGTGCCCTCAAATCACTTCGGAAACGTTCGAAGGCCTCGATCCGTTCTGGTGTGGCTTCCAGGACTTCCTCTTTATGGACAAACACTTTCTTCCCGCCGCGCTCCACCAGCGGTCCCAGGCTCTCGCCCATGCGCCAGCCTGCGTTGCCCAAAACCTGTAGGCCTTCCGGGCCCGCAACGAGAAAAGCGATGCAGCCATCACGCAGGACACCGATGGCTTTGGGAAAACGGTCGAACGTCTGGAGTTCGAAGCCGGCAAGGTAGAGCTTCTGAAGTTGTGCGGCGGGGTCAGGCATTTTTTCCGTAGTCCCGAGCGTAAAACGAGGGATCCCTTTCGCTGCCATATCTTCTTGGGGTTACCGGTGGTTGAGGGTGATGCCTGCGAAGACAAAAGGACGGACCACCTTCTAAGGTGATGGGGATCCCTCACCCTCTGCGCGGGTTCGGGATTTCAGAAAAAACTACATCTTGTATCGTCCCAGGTCCTCGTCATTCAGGCCTTCAAGCCATTTGCGCAGGTCCTCTGACGACACGCGGTCACCGGCGGTGCTGGCCCTCTTGGAGCTCTTGAGGACCTCTTCGTCGACGAAGATGGGGCAATCCACGCGCAGGGCCACGGCGAGCGCGTCCGACGGCCGGGAATCAATGCTGATGACCTTTCCCTCACGCTCCATCCAGATGACGGCGTAGAAAGTGTCGTCGCGCAACTCATTCACCACGATTTTGTGCACATGCGCGTCCAAGCCGGCGAGCAGGTTCCGGATCAGGTCGTGAGTCATGGGACGCGGAGTCGTGACTTTCTCAATCTCCATGGCGATGGCGTTGGCCTCGTAAACGCCGACCCAGATAGGCAGGACGGTGTCACTGCCAACGTCCTTGAGCACAACAATTGGCATGTTGGTCATGGGATCCATCATCAATCCACGAATTTTCATTTCCACTTCCATCATGCCCCCTAATTTTCGTGTCGCTACGCTCCAACCCGCTAGAGACTCTGCCTCCGGCGGTGTTCCTTCTGCTCCTGAGGCGCGCGGGTCGGCGGCCTCAGGGCCTCGCCGGGGATCGCGTCCCAAGATCGTGCTTTCCGATCACCCAATGACCCGATTCTTGTCCTCACACCATCTCTCCCACCAGGCTGTTGGGAAAACTCTTGGTGACCAGCACATTAACATAACTTCCAGCGGCCGGGCCCGGTTCCGGCGCGGTAAAATTCAACGTGACGTTCTGCGACGTGCGGCCGATCATCTGTCCGCGGGCCTGGTTCTTCCCTTCCACCATCACCTCCAGCACGCGGCCGATCTTCTTCTCGTAGTTCGCGCGCTGGATCTCGCGCTGGCGGTCTTGCAAAATCTGTAAGCGGCGCGACTTCTCCGTGTCCGGGATGCTGTCAGCCATGGCAATGGCCGGCGTGTTCGGCCGCGGGGAATATTTGAAGCTAAACACACCGTCATACTGGCACTCATGCAGCAGGGTGATGGTTTCTTCAAACTCGGCTTCCGTCTCGCCAGGAAAGCCGACGATCACGTCCGTGGTCAGGGCGATCTCACGCTTGGCGGCGCGGACCCAACTGATCTTCTCGAGATACATTTCCCGCGTGTACTCACGGCTCATGGCCCGCAGCACGCGCGAAGAGCCGCTCTGCACCGGGAGATGGATGTGGTCGCAGAGAGTGGGCATCGCATCGATGGCCTGAACAATGTCGCGGCTGAAATGCCGCGGGTGCGACGTGGTGAACCGCACCCGGCGCACACCCTTGATTTCCCCCGCCGCGGCCAGTAATTCCGCAAAGGATTTCTTGCCTAGCGGGTCGTCGTAAGCGTTCACGTTTTGTCCCAGAAGCTGAATGTCGGTGTAGCCGAGGTCGGCCATCTGCCGAGCTTCCGCCAGAACCGACTCAGACGTCCGGCTGCGCTCTTTCCCGCGCGTGTAAGGGACCACGCAGTAGGCGCAGAATTTGTCGCAGCCTTCGATGATGGTGATGTACCCGCGATGCGGGTTGCTGCGCGCCGTGAATTCAGTTTCAAAGGTTTCGTCCGTCTGGCGATCGTCCAGGCCGGTTACGCGCGTGGCCCCGGCTTCGATCTGCACCAGCATCTGACTCAGGTTCCTGTACGAAGCCGAACCAGCTACCAGCGAGACGTGAGGCGCTCTCTCAAAAATCTTTTCGCCCTCCTGCTGAGCTACGCAACCCAGCACAGCAAATTTCTTGCCCTGGCCTTGCAATTTCTTGTAGTCGTTGAGGCGGTGGAAGACTTTTTGCTCGGCTTTGTCGCGGATCGAGCAGGTGTTATAGAAGACCAGATCAGCTTCCTCCACGGTCTCCACCTGGCGATAACCCTGGCGCATGAGCGTGCCGATGACTTTCTCCGAGTCATGCACGTTCATCTGGCACCCGAAAGTCTCGATATAGAAAGTCTTCGGGCTTTGTGAAATCTCAGCCATTTATGCCAGTATAGCGCGCGTAATGGACCAGTTTCGAAGAAACTGCCCACTACGCAGTATCGGGGTCTAGCGGCCCGGCGTGCCGGGACCGCGGGCCTTTAGGCAGACCGGTCCGAAACCCTATTTGGCGGCGCTTCGTTCGCAGCTTTATGAAAGACTGTTTCCTAATATTCAAAAAAAGACATGGATCAAGACGAGAAAACGGTGTGGGATGCGCGATACCGCGAGAAACCCGGCTCATGGACCGAGCCCGACGATCTTCTGATCGACGCCTACCAGCAATTTCTGAGCTCGACCCCGCCCGGGCTGGCGTTAGACCTCGCGGGCGGCGCGGGCAGGAACACGCTGTTCCTCCTGCGCCGGGGATGGCGAGTCAAGCTGCTCGATATCTCGCAAGTTGGCCTCGAACTCGCCCAGCAGAAAGCTGTAGCCGAGGGATTATCATCGAATCTAAGCGCGGAGCTTGCGGACCTGAACACAGCGGTTGATTTGGGGGTCAGCCAGTACGACCTCATCACGGTTTTCTTCTTCCTGCGCCGTGAGCTCTTCCCTGCTCTGGCCGCCGCGCTCAAACCTGGCGGCCTGTTGATTTACAAGACTTACACCACGGCGCGCCGGGATTTCGACCACGGCCCCGGCGATCCTCGCTATCTCCTGCAGCCGAATGAGCTGCGCGCAGCGTTTGCTTCACTGCGAATCCTGCATTATGAGGAAACCAGTCATACGAAAAGCACCGCGGAATTGGTGGCGAGAAGGTAAGCCGGGTTCCGGTAAGACGAAGAGATGCTTTAAAATCACTTTTCCACATGCCCAAAACCAAGCCCCTGCACGGACACATCGCACACAATCATCCCAAGTCCCCGCAAAACCACTGCTTTGCCTGCGGCCAAAGCAACCCGCACGGCATGCACTTGAAGTTCTTTATCGACGAGGCTGAGCGAGTGGCCGTTTGCAACGTAAAGCTGACGCGCCGCTACCAGGGACCGCCTGGCCACGCCCATGGGGGCATTATCGCTACCATCCTGGACGAAGCCATGGGCAAGGTCAACAAGCTCAGCAACGTGATCGCTCTGACCAAGTCCATGAACGTCGAGTATCTTAAGCCGGTGCCGCTCGGCCATCCGCTGACAGTTACGGCTCGAGCGCTCAGTATCAACGGTCGCGAACACACGAACTTGGCGGAGATCAGCGACGAGCGGGGCGAAGTCCTGGCGCGCAGCACGGGATTATTCATCGCGATCGACATCGCCAGGATGTTCTCAAAATTCATTGACCCCACTTGAGGTGGCTGGGCATCGAATATGGGTTCGCGGAACATTCCTTGGGAGCGTTAGAATAGAGGGTTCACAGTACAAGTCCGGCCGCACGGGCTGCGGTCGAGGAGTTTCTTATGTCCGAGCAGAACGGCACCATCGGCCTGCGGCTGAAAACCGGGCTGGCAGAGATGCTCAAGGGCGGCGTCATCATGGATGTCACCGATGCGGCCCAGGCTGAGATAGCCCAGAAAGCGGGCGCCGCGGCGGTCATGGCGCTGGAGCGCGT
Source organism: Candidatus Angelobacter sp. (assembly GCA_035316085.1). Classification (GTDB taxonomy): domain Bacteria; phylum Acidobacteriota; class Terriglobia; order Terriglobales; family Acidobacteriaceae; genus Angelobacter. The sequence goes on along the minus strand of DATFXI010000114.1, from coordinate 3,802 downwards.
CCCGGCGCAGATCCGTGCCCAGGGTGGCGTGGCTCGCATGGCTGCGCCCAAGAAAATCCGCGAGATCATGGCCGCCGTGTCCATTCCAGTCATGGCTAAATGCCGCATCGGTCACTTTGCCGAGGCCCAGATCCTGCAGGAACTGGGTGTGGACTACGTGGACGAATCCGAAGTTCTGACTCCCGCCGATGAAGCTCATCACGTTAACAAGCACGCCTTCAAGGTCCCGTTTGTCTGCGGCGCGCGAGATTTGGGCGAGGCCCTGCGGCGCATCAGCGAAGGTGCCGCGATGATCCGCACCAAAGGTGAAGCCGGCACCGGCGACGTGGTGCATGCCGTCAAGCATATGCGGCAGATCGTTCGTGAGATCAAACAGTTGACAGTACTCTCTCAAGAAGAGCTTTATGCTCAAGCCAAGGAGCTGCGTGCGCCCATTGAACTGGCGCGCATGGTAGCTGAAGCCGGCAAACTTCCCGTCCCCAATTTCTCTGCGGGCGGCATAGCTACCCCGGCGGATGCGGCCTTGGTACGCCAGCTGGGCGCCGAAGCTGTCTTCGTGGGCTCGGGAATCTTCATGGCGGACTCCATTAATTTCTGCGAGCCCGCCGAAGCCGAAAAACGGGCTCGCGCCATCGTCCGCGCCACCACGCATTTTGACGATCCCAAAGTTCTGCTCGAAGTGAGCGAGGATCTGGTGGGCGCAATGAAAGGCCTAGCGGTGGCCGCGATGGAAGAAGCCGACATGCTGCAGACCCGGGGCTGGTAGTTTTTCTACATCCGGAGCGAAGCGAGGGAGGCCTGTAGCCACGATGTTCAAGAGCCTCGGAATTGAACCAAGTCGGACCAGCGATGAATCGTTTACCTTAAAAGCAACAAAAAAGGCAACAAAGATCGTAGGGCTCCCGCACCCGCTTCGCGGGATTTGGGATTTCAGAAAGAAGCCATGACCATCGGCGTCCTAGCCATTCAAGGTGACTATGAAGCGCACAAAGCTCGATTGCAGCAGTTGGGCGCGGAGGTCACGCTGGTGCGGAAACCGGAACAGCTGGACGGCATCGACGCCATCGTGATCCCTGGCGGCGAATCCACAACATTCTTGAATTTTCTTGAGGAGCACGGCTTCCTGGAGAAACTGCGCGCATTTGTCCGCAGCAAGCCCACGTTCGGCACCTGTGCCGGGGCCATTCTTCTGGCTAAAGAAGTAGAAAACCCGTCGCAGGCATGCCTCGGAGCACTTGACATCCGCGTGCAGCGCAACGCATTCGGCCGCCAGATTGACAGTTCCATTCGTGAAGGCAGGACCAGCCTGGGAGGTCCACCGCTGGAGATGGTTTTCATCCGCGCCCCTAAGATCGTCGTCACCGGGAAGGATGTCGAAGTCCTGGCCACCGAGAGTGGCGATCCTGTGCTGGTGCGCCAGGGCAAAGTCATGGCCGCGACATTTCATCCTGAGCTTTCCGCCGACACGCGCATCCACCAGGAATTTCTGAGGCTGGTTGAGAACGGACGAAAGTCACGCGCATGAGGCTGGCCCTGCGGCTCTCTCTATTGGCCATCACTTTCGGCTGCGCCTGGATATTTGTCCAACATCCCTGGTGGTTCCCTTCCGGCGCGTCCTCGCAAGCAGCCGCCCTCGATCGCCAATTCCGGACTGCGTTCTTTCTGCTGGGCTCACTGTTTCTCGCCGGCCAGCTTGTGCTGGCATTTTTGCTTGGGCGCCCGCGCGAAGGACGCCCCTCGCGTGGCGATTGGCGGCTGGAGACTGTGTGGACGGTTGGCTTGGCTGCGATCTTCTTCTGGTTCAACCTCTCCGGCGGACGTACGTGGTCGTCAATGACGACACCGATGCCGGAGAACCCAGGTGCGGCAGTTGAGGTGGAGATCACCGGCGCCCAGTTTCAGTGGTATTTCCGTTATCCCGGCCCGGACGGCGTGTTCGGTCGCGTGGACGCTCAGAGATTTGCCCGGCCGGAAGAGGGCAATCCCCTGGGCCTTGATCCCGCCGATCCCGCCGGACAAGATGACTTCTTGTCACCGATGCTAGTTTTGCCCGCCGGTCGCCCGGCAAACCTGACTTTGCGGGCGCAGGACGTGGTGCATAGCGTCTTCATTCCCGCCATGCGCTTCAAGCAAGATACCGTGCCGGGCATGGACATCCACGCCCACTTCACGCCTATCGAGACCGGCACCTATGAGCTGGCTTGCGCGGAGTTGTGCGGGCTGGGCCACTATCGAATGCAGGCCAAAGTGCGCGTAGTAAGCGAAGAAGAATTCGCCAAGTGGGTGAAAACCCATGAGCACGCCCCTAGTGAAAAATAGAGCGCTCTTAGGATCCCATGCCTGTCGCTTCTGACAACCCGGTGCTGCAAGATGACCGCGGCTTCCTTCCTCGCTACGTCTTCAGCGCTGACCACAAGGTCATCGGCATCCAATATTTCTTCCTGTCACTGGCTGCAGCGCTAGTAGGGACAGTTTTGTCGCTTTTGATGCGCATCCATCTGGTGTGGCCGCAGATGGCGATCCCGGTGTTCGGCAAAATCAAACCTGAAGACTACCTGGCATTTCTGACCATGCACGGCACCCTGATGGTCTTCTTTGTCCTCTCCACCGCACCGCAAAACGCGTTTGGGACCTATCTCCTCCCGCTCCAGCTGGGCGCGTCAGAAATGGCTTTCCCTAAGCTCAACCTATGCGGATTCTGGCTTACGGTGCTGTCGTTCTTGGTTTTGATCTCTGCATTCTTTGTTCCCGGGGGCGCATCGCTTGCCGGATGGACTCAATATCCTCCGCTTAGCGCCCTGGCGGCGGCTGGTCCCGGACAGGGTGTGGGAACCGACTTGTGGCTGGCCAGCATCGGCCTGTTCTGCGTAGGTTCCCTGATGGCCGCGGTGAATTTTGTGGTCACCACCCTCAAGAAGCGTGCCTCGGGAATGCATTGGATGCGCATGCCACTTCCCTGCTGGGCCTGGTTTGTCACTGCGATCCTGATTCTTTTGGCGTTTGGCATTCTGTTGGTGGCGGCGATTATGCTGCTCAGCGATCGCAATTTCGGCACCAGCTTTTTTGTTCCCGGGGGGTTGATCATCAATGGAAAGCCCGACCCGCACAGAGGCGGATCACCTCTGCTGTGGCAACATTTGTTCTGGTTTTTCGGCCATCCTGAGGTTTACATTGCCATTCTGCCGGCGATGGGAGTGACCTCGCATCTCCTTTCCACGTTCGCCCGCAAGCCGGTGTTCGGATATAAGGCCATGGTCGCGGCGACGTTGGCCATCGGCGGCATGGGCTTTATGGTCTGGGGACATCACATGTTCGTCAGCGGCATGGATCCCCATGTTGGATTTGCTTTTTCCTCATTGACAACCGCCATTGCCGTGCCGTCAGCAGTGAAAGTTTTCAACTGGCTCGGGACCATCTACGGCGGGAAGATACGCTTCAGTACGCCGATGCTGTTTTCCATCGGCTTCGTGTCGCTGTTCATCGCCGGCGGACTGACCGGACCACTGCTGGCCCAGCCTTCGCTCGACGCTTACCTGCACGATACATACTTCGTTGTCGCCCACTTTCATCTCATCATGGCTATGGCCGGACTGTTTGCGGTGTTTGCCGCTACTTATTTCTGGTTTCCCAAAATGTTTGGCCGCAGCATGAACGAACGGCTGGGCACTTGGCACTTCTGGATCACGCTGTTCGGTGCTTATGCCATCTTTATGCCCATGCATTTGTTGGGGGTGGCCGGACACCCTCGCCGCTACTCGGAACTGACCGGCGTACAATATGTGGCAGCGACGGCCCCGCTGCA
>DATFXI010000113.1:0-2610 GCA_035316085.1 Candidatus Angelobacter sp. | reverse complement strand
TCGATCATTGCCGCGGCGCGCCAGCACGGCGCGCATGCCATTGGCCTGAGCGGGCTGCTGGTGAAGTCCACGTTGGAGATGAAGTACGTGATCCAGGACCTGGAAGCCCAGAAGCTCGCCTTCCCCGTCATCTGCGGCGGAGCCGCGCTCACGCGCAAGTATGTGGAAGACGATTTGCGTCGTGAGTATTCGAACTCGGTCTTTTACGCCGATGATGCTTTTGCCGGCCTGCACATCATGGACGATTTGACCTCCGCGAACGGCCAGCGCGAACAGCGCCTGGAAGAAGGCCGTAAGGTGAAAGCATTTGCGAAAGCCGTAGCGGCAGCCGGAGGCGAAGGTGCAGTCAGCACCGAAAGGTCCGCCGTGGTCGCGCCCGCGCCCAATATCCCGGTGCCGCCGTTTTACGGCGTGCGTGTGCGCAAGGATTTTGACCTGAGGCAAGTCTTCAGCTACATCAACCACACAGCGTTGTTCAAAAACCAGTGGCAGCTCAAGACCGCGGCGCAGGCAGATTACCTGCGCATGGTGGAGGAGAAGTATGTCCCGATCCTGTCTGACTTGCAGAAGGAAGTGATCGAAAAGGGCTGGTTCGAGCCCAAGGTCGTCTACGGATACTTCGCCTGCCACAGCGAAGGCAACGATCTGGTCGTTTTCGATTCGCCGCAGTCCGGCAAAGAAATTCAACGCTTCACCTTCCCGCGCCAGCGCGAAGGGCGCAAGCTTTCGATTGCCGATTTCTTTCTGCCGAAAGAATCCGGCAAGTTCGATGTGGTCGGCCTGTCTGTGGTGACTATCGGCAGCCGCGCCTCACAGGAAACGCAGCTGCTCTTCAATAGGCACGAGTTCACGCGATATCTCTACCTGCACGGCCTGAGCGTGGAAACCGCCGAAGCTCTGGCGGAACTGTTCCATAAGAATATGCGCGAGGAACTGGGCATCGCCGGTGATGACGCCCAGCGGGTAAGCGATCTGTTCCACCAGAAATATCGCGGGTCGCGCTATTCGTTCGGCTATCCAGCGTGTCCCAATCTGGAAGACCAGGCTAAACTGTTCGCGTTGCTCAAGCCTGAGGAAAACATCGGAGTGCGGCTGACCAGCGGCTTCCACATGGAGCCCGAACAATCCACGTCAGCAATCATCGTGCACCATCCGCAGGCCAAGTACTTTGTGGTCTGAAGATCTCTCGACAGAACAGGTCTGAGCAATTTAGACTCGGCAACCTCCCTTGAATTTCGAAAGGACGAACAAGCATGAAATTCCTGGCGAAGTTTGAGCCTTTAACGTTTACTGCCCTGCGAGTTGTCGCAGGATTTCTCTATTCGTGCCACGGCGCGCAAAAGCTGTTTGGCGCGTTTGGCGGACCGCAAACGCTTCATCAACCCCTGATGTTGGCGGCGGGCATCATTGAATTTGGCTGCGGCATCCTGATCTTGCTGGGACTGGGTACGCGCATCGCCGCTCTCCTGGCCAGCGGTGAAATGGCAGTCGCTTATTTCATGATGCACCAGCCGAAAGGCCTTTTCCCGATCCAGAATCACGGTGAGCTAGCGGTGGTCTACTGCTTCTTGTTCCTCTTTATCGCCACGCACGGAGCAGGGAAGTTCGGAATGGATAAAGGTTGAGGTAAGGTGATTCGCGCTCGGAATCTCATCCTCAGCTCAATCCTCTAACGGCTGTCATCCCGACCGGAGCGCCAGAAGGATCTCGTCCCTGAGGGAAATCACTGGCGCGGAGTGGAGGGACCCCGAGAGCATGTCCACTGCCATGCAGTCCCAGGGAGTTCTTCCCAAGGATTGTCCCGATCACCTCCGCTTTTCGACGATAGGTGGCGATGCCATACCACGCACAGGCAGATTGACAGATTCTTTTAGCGCCCGGTTTCAGGGAATGGCAGTCGGGGGAGAACGCCTTGCAGCGGCATCGTGGAGGACACACGCTCGGGGTCCTTCGACTCCGCGCCCATCTGTCGCAATGAGGTTGAGAACGTCGATGCGCTCCCCTCAGGATGACAGTGGGAAAGGACATCTGAGAGACGGAAGACCCCATCGTGCTCAACGCGAAGATGCTCGATATTGATCTAACCCTAGGGCGAGTTGCAGCAGGGATTCGCGCACCGACTCCGTTGTGCCGCCCACGCCGATGCGGAAGCCATCAGAACATTCAAAGAATCGTCCGGGGACCACTGAGGTTTCAAATTCGGCGCGCAAGACTTCACAGAGTGCGTCAACGTTGCCGGCGTTCAGCCGCGGGAAAACGATGGTCCCATATTCCGGCCAGAAGCATTCGAGATCATCGCGCCGGCTGAGAAAGGCGCGCAGCAGTTCTCGGTTCGTGTCCAGCATGGTCTTCATGCTCGAAGCAATTTGATCGAGCTTCTGGAACGCAATTACGCTGAGGGCTTCCGCGGGGTAGGCATAGGTTCCGCAGTGAATGTCGTGCAACCGCCAGATGCGCGCGGCCAGTTCTTTGGGCGCCAGGATCCATCCGCACCGCAGCCCGCTCAAGCCGTACGCTTTCGTCAGACTGCTGGTGATGAGAAAACGATCAGGGTCAAGGTGGAAAGCAGTCTGCGGCTCAGCGGAAAACGTCATTTCCCGATAGACTTCG
>DATFXI010000112.1:0-8478 GCA_035316085.1 Candidatus Angelobacter sp. | reverse complement strand
GCCGGCGACACTATGAACTACTGGATTAACGGTTCGCGGGCGCAGTTGGGTCAGATGATGAGGAATATTGACGCTCTGCTCATCAACGATAATGAAGCCAAGATGCTGGCCCAGGACTTGAGCCTCGCCCGTGCAGCCCAGAAAGTCCTGGCCATGGGACCACAGGCCCTGGTGATCAAGCACGGCGAGTACGGCGCCACGGTCTTTTTTCAGGACGGCGCGTTCGGCATCGGCCGCCATCCGTTCCGCGCGCCCACGTTACCGATTGAAGTGGTCACCGATCCCACCGGCGCCGGCGACAGCTTTGCCGGCGGTTTCATGGGCTACATCGCCTCGCAAAATAGCCTCGACCGTGATGTCTTCAAGCGCGCCATGTTCTATGGCGGCGTGATGGGTTCGTTCGCGGTGGAAGCCTTCGGCACGGAACGCCTGCAGAAGCTCACGCGAGAGGAGATTGAGGAGCGTTACAAGATCTTCCGCGTACTCACGCATATCGAGTGAGGTTGTGGAAACAGAAATGGAGCCCCGGGGCAAAAGGGTGGAGCAGGCCTTTAGGCCTGCGGACTTGCATCTTGAAAAATGGCGGCTTCAGCCGCTGAGGTGGGACTTCTTTTATAGCCTGGAGATAGCTCAGTGGCTAAAGCCGATTCCCACAACGCCCTTAATGCAGGCCTGAAGACCTGCTTCACCCTCCCCGCGCGACAACATGAATTACGCGCCTAGCATGACCGCTACTGAACCGGAGATCTCACGAAGCGATCCCCGGTCCCGCTCGTCCCATGACTATGTTGCGCTGGCCCTCCTCACTGCCATCGCCTCCGTGGCTGGCTTGTCGTTCTACTACCACCGCGATGCCGTTTTGCTCTACGGCGACGCCGTGGCCCACATCAACATCGCGCGCCGGGTTTTTGATTCGCGTACCCCTGGTTTGTTTCAACTGGGCACAGTGTGGCTGCCGCTGCCGCATGCTCTCGATATTCCTTTCATCGTGAACGACCGACTGTGGCGCAGCGGCATCGGCGCGGCCATCCCTTCGATGCTGGCTTACGTCGCGGGAACTCTGGGCGTGTTCCGATTGGTGCGCGGCTTGGCTTCGCGCCCGGCAGCATGGATAGCCGCGCTGATCTACGCGCTCAACCCCAACTTGCTCTACATGCAGGCCACCGCCATGACCGAAGCGCTTTACCTGGCTTGCTTCGTCTGGAGCGTCGTGTACTTCTCTGAGTTTGCGGGTCAAATTGAAAGAGACCCGCAACGCGCGCGACGGTCGTTGGAAAAGTGCGCGCTCGTGCTCGCCGCGGCCATGCTGGTGCGTTACGACGCGTGGCTTCTGGGCGCGGTGGTCGCAATCGCCGCCGTGATCATTGTCTGGCGAAAAGGAGAAGCAGCGCCTGCCCTGCGCCGGGGCTTGCTCAATTTTCTGTTGTTTACGGCGCTCGTCCCTGGCCTTTGGCTGGCCTACAATCACGCTGCCTACGGCAACGCTTTGGAGTTCGCTAACGGGCCGTATTCCGCGCGGGCCATCCAGGAGCGCACTCGTACCGCCACCATGCCCAGCTACCCTGGCGAAAATTCTCCGCGCACCGCGGCGCTTTATGTACTCAAGGTGTCACGGCTGAACCTGGCGGAAGGACGTACCGATTATCTTCTTTTCACTGCTGCCTTCCTGTCACTGCTCAGCATGCTCTATTTCTCCCGCAACTACATACCTTGGACTTTGCTGTGGATGCCTCTGCCGTTCTATGTGCTTTGTGTCGCCTGGGGTAGTGTCCCCATTTATCTGCCTGAATGGTGGCCCTTCAGCTATTACAACGTGCGCTACGGATTGCAGTTGTTGCCGGCGGTGGCGGTGTTTGTCGCCCTTGGCTATGAATTCCTGAGCAAGTTTGTTTTCGCGCGACTGGTCGCCCTCGTCATCGCGTTTCTGGTCTTGGCGAGTTACGTGTCTCTATGGATGCATACTCCCATTTGTCTGCGCGAAGCGAAGGCCAACGGGAACGAGCGCATGCAGTTCGACCGGCAGCTTGCCGCAGAGCTTCAGAGACTTCCCGCGTCGTCCACCCTGATGATGGACTGCAGTGTGCATCCCGGCGCTGTGCAGATGGCCGGGATTCCCTTTCGCCGCGTGCTGCGCGAAAGCAATCCCGTGTACTGGGAGATCGCGCTAACCCAGCCGGCACGGTCGGCCGATTACGTAATCGCCATCGCGGGCGATGATGTGACCCGCGCCGTGCGTTTGTTTCCTGAACATCTCGGCAAGGTTGCCGAAGTCGGCACTCTGCCGGGACCTCGCGCCGTCATCTACCGTTCGATGCCGCGATGATGATGCTACAATCGGGCCAGTTTCGCTGAGCATGCATCTCGCAATCGCATTTTTTCTTCCGCAATGGCTGCTTCAACCGGCAATGGGTGAGCTGTTTTGGAAGATGATTCCGCGGCTGGCACTGTCGGCCGTTCTGGGCGGGGTCATCGGCCTGGAGCGCGAGCTGAAGCACCGCCCGGCAGGTTTGCGCACCAACATGCTCATCTGCTTCGGCTCAGCGATGTTTACCGTGCTTTCGATTCAACTGGGGGCGCCCAATGACACTACGCGGATTGCGGCGCAGATCATCGCCGGCATTGGCTTCCTCGGCGCCGGCTCCATTCTGCGCGCCCAGGGGGGTGTCACTGGGCTCACTACCGCAGCCACCATCTTCGTGGTGGCGTCCATCGGAATGGCGTGCGGCGGCGGGCTGTACATGCTCGCGGTTTTTGCCACGGTCCTTATTTTTCTCGCGCTGTTCGTGTTGGGCGGGATGGAACGGCGTCTCAATCTCAAACCGCTGATCATGGACTACACAATTGTGAGTGACAAGTCGCCTCAGGAGATCGTCGATGCGATCAATCAAGTCCTGGAAGCACAGAGCAAGAGACTCAGCGGCATACGCCTCACTAAAGTCAATGGAAAGGAGCGCGTTGTCTTCAGCGTAGGCGGCACCCGCAGCGAACATCACGCGTTATTGAACGGTCTGCGGCAGTCGAGAGACCTGCGCGGCGTGGAAGCCTCCGCCGGTCCTGAAATCGAATAAATGAAGGTCCCATTCACCAAGGCATCGGCCTGCGGCAATGATTTCCTTATCATCGATGGCGCAGAAGCGCCTGCTGATTTGTATGCATTCAGCAAGCGGATCTGCGACCGCCATAACGGCATAGGAGCCGACGGCGTGGAATGGCTTTTTCCGGCGCAGGACGCTGATATACGCGCGCGGCTCATCAACGCTGACGGCAGTGAGGCGGAAATCTCCGGCAACGGCACGCGCTGTGTCGCTGCCTACCTGGTTGCGGGGGGTAACACTGGGAAACTCGCCATCCGCACCGGCGCTGGTATCAAGCACTGCGAGCTCCTGGCGCGCGACGGGAACCGCTTTGAGTTTGAGACTGACATGGGCGAACCGCAGGTAGGCGATGACTTTTCCATCAAGGTTGCCTTCGGCGAAGTCCATGGCACTCCGGTCTCCATGGGCAACCCGCACTTTGTGATCTTTATGAAGGAATTTCCACCGGCATGGCAGGCGGAGGCGGCGGAAATCGGACGCCATCACGACTTCAAGCATGGCATCAACGTGGAATTCGTGCAGGTCAAGAGCCGGAACGACATCGAAGTCCGCTTCTACGAACGCGGCGTCGGCGAGACGCAGTCTTCCGGGACGGGCTCGTGCGCGTCCGCGGTGGCATCGATCGCTGCCGGCCGCGTGAATTCTCCGGCGCACGTGCACGCTGCTGGCGGCGCGCAGACCGTACGCTGGGCCGGCGGTCAAGTCTTTTTGCGCGGGCCGGCGCAATTGATCGGCGAGGGTGAATTCTTTGACTGGTCCTAAGATCTTCAAGCCGCCTGCTCTACGTCCGGGTGACCAGATTGGGCTCATGGCCCCGGCCAGCAGCTTCAAGCGCGAAGCCTTCATCGCTGGCTGCGATCGCCTCCGCCAGATGGGCTACGAGCCGGTTTATTCCGAGGACATTTTTGAGCGCGACCTTTATTTTGCGGGTAGCGCTGAGCGCCGTTGGCGCGAATTTGAGGAATTGTTGTTGCGCGACGACGTGAAGGCGCTCATCGGCGTGCGCGGCGGGTACGGGAGTAATTACTTGCTGGAGCGTCTCGATTTCAAGAAGTTCTCTCTACATCCAAAAATTATTCTTGGATGCAGTGACCTGACTTCGCTGCTTACCGCGATCAACGACCGCGCAGGCTTGGTCACCTTTCACGGCCCCATGCTCGCCAAAGACATCTCTGCCGGCACTTTCGAAGCTTCAAGCTGGGAGCGCGCGCTGGGCGGCGCAACTTCCTGGAGCATCCCCGCGGACGGCGTTGAGGTGGTGCGCTCCGGCCGGGCGCAAGGAAAACTTTATGGCGGTTGTCTTTCGTTGCTGACGGCATCTTTGGGCACACCCTACGAGGTTCAGACCGATGACAAAATTTTGTTTGCGGAAGATGTCGGCGAGAAGCCTTACCAGATCGACCGCATGCTCATGCACTTGCATCTGGCAGGCAAACTGAAAGGCGTGCGCGGTTTCATTTTTGGCGAGATGCTCGATTGCGTCCAACCGGGTGGCCAGAACTACACTTTGCAGCAAGTGATCGCGCGCGTGCTTGAGGAATACCAGGTCCCGATTGTATACGGCCTCAGGTCAGGTCATGTTTCCGGCGGAAACATCACACTTCCGCTGGGCGTGCAGGCGGAACTAATTGCGGACGCCTCCGGCGTGCAGCTCAAGATCTTGGAAGCGGCGACTGATATCCGTTAATCTGAATTGTGGAACAACAACAAGTACATCTCATCGGCATCTGCGGCACGGCCATGGCATCGCTGGCGGGCCTCCTGAAGCAGCGGGGGTTCAAAGTGACCGGGTCAGACGCAGCAGCGTATCCGCCGATGTCGGACTTTCTGGCAGCGATGTCCATCCCGGTCGCGCAGCCATATTCTGAAGCCAATCTCAAGCCGCGGCCGGATTGGGTGGTGGTGGGCAACGCGATCTCCCGCGGCAACGTGGAGTTGGAACACGTGCTCGATGAGCGCATTCCTTTCCGGTCGCTGCCGGACACGCTCTACGATTTTTTTCTGCGCACGCGCGAACCCATCGTGGTGGCCGGCACGCACGGCAAGACCACCACGACCTCGATGCTGGCCTGGATCTTTCAGGCCGCGGGAAAAGATCCGTCGTTTCTCGTCGGCGGGATCGCGGAGAACTTCGGCAGCAGCTTCGCGCTGCGCCAGGGCAAGCATTTCATCCTGGAAGGCGACGAGTATGACACCGCATTCTTCGACAAAGGGCCGAAGTTCCTCCACTACTTCCCGCAAACTATGATTCTCACGTCGGTCGAATTCGACCATGCCGACATTTTTCCTGATCTCGACGCCGTGAAGACCGCGTTCAAACGTCTGGTGAACCTGGCGCCGCGGCGAGGCAAAATCATCGCTTATGATGCCGACGTCAACGTGGACGAATGTCTCAGCAAGTCTTTTACGCCAGTGGAACGCTACGGCTTCAAGCAAGGCTCGCACTGGCAGGTCACGGACCTGAAGTTTGCCGGCGAGAAAACCACGTGGTCAGTGTTGCGTGAAGGAAACACGTGGGCGGAATTCGAGTTCTCTCTCGCCGGCGAGTACAACGTGCTGAACGCCACCGCGGCTGCTGGGTTAGCTGCGCACTATGGCATTGAGGCCCCGGCGATAGCGGAAGCCTTGCGGAGCTTCAAGAGCGTGAAGCGCCGCATGGAACTCAAGGCTGAGATCGGCGGCGTGACCATCATTGACGATTTTGCCCACCATCCCACGGCCATCGCCGCGACCTTGAAGGCCCTGCGCGTCCGCTACCCTGGGGCGCGATTGTGGGCCATCTTTGAGCCGCGGTCCAACACCCTGCGCAGAAAGGTTTTGCAGAAGGAGCTGGTGAGCAGCCTGGGACTCGCCGACCATGTAGTGATTACCAGCATCTTCAAGCCGGAAGCCGTGCCCGAAAACGAGCGGCTGACGGTCTCGAGCGTGGTCAACGCACTCAAACGCAACGGCAGCCAGGCGCGCGAGCTGGCCGATGCCGACGCCATCGTCGCCGCCGTGACGCCGGAGTTCTTGAGCGGAGACGTGGTGGCGATTCTCTCCAACGGCGGTTTCGGCGGCATCTATGAAAAACTTCCGCGCCGGCTGGAAGAATTGCGCGGAACTCGGCGCCCGTGATGCGCTCCGTCATCGGCACCGTGCGGACGGCGCTGGCTATGCTCTTTTGGCTGGCAGTAGTTCCTGTGGCCGCGCTGGTGGCATTTCCGTGGACGCTGATCACCGGCGACGTCCGATTTCTGTATTGGGTGGGCATGGGGCTGGCCTATACCGGCGCACGCATCGCCGGCGCGCAAGTGAAAATCGTGGGGCTGGACAAAATTGATCCTGCAGGGACCTACATCTTCATGTCCAACCACGTTTCCAATCTCGATCCGCCGATCCTGTGCCCGCGGCTTCCCGGTCGCACTTCCGTGCTGGCCAAGAAAGTCATCTGGCGAATCCCGATCCTGGCCCAGGCGTTGAATCTGGCGGAAATTGTTCCGGTGGAGCGGGAGAAGCGCGAAGCGGCCATCCAGAGCGTTCAGCGCGCAGGTGAAGTCATGCGCCACCACATCAACATGACCATCTTCCCAGAAGGCACGCGCTCCCGTGACGGGCGGCTGCTGCCTTTCAAGAAAGGCCCGTTTCATTTGGCCATGGAGACTGGTTTTCCCATCGTGCCGGTCACCATTCTGGGCACGTACGAGATGATGCCGAAGGGAAGCATGTTCTGCCGGCCGGGGACGGCAACGCTGGTGTTCCACCCGCCGATCGATCCTAACCAGTTCTCATCGCGCGAAGACCTGACGCAGGCAGTGCGCGACGTCATCAACAGCGCGTTGCCTCCGGAACGGCAGTGATCACACCACGGTGATCTTCTGTCTCAGCTCGCCGCTGAAGAGGCTCTTGGGAATCATGGCGTGCACGCCACGCACGATGTCCACCACTTGCGTTACCCGGAAGCTGACGGCGATACTGCACAGCGCGTAAGCGTCAAGTTCGGTCATGCTGGCGCGCGTGGACAAAAACTTGATTGCGTTGCGCGCGGCCATCTGCATGGCCAGGTTCAGGTCTTTGTCCAGGCCCAGCAGGATCCAGTGCGTCGGAGTTTCCGCGATCGGCCAGGCAAAATTCTTTTGCTTGTGCAAGACGACTTGTATGCGCAGCTCCTGGAAGCGCGTTTCCAGCGCCGTGAGGCAAATTTCGCCATCACCCTGGACGGCGTGCGCGTCGCCGGTGTAGATGAACGCGCCTGGTTTCCATACTGGAATGAACAGAGAAGCGCCTTCGCCCAACTCACTCAAATCCACGTTGCCGGCGTGAGGCCCGGGAGGCACCGAGCTGGTAACGCCGGGTGACAGCGGCGGATAGTATCCATCCGGCGGCGCCACACCCAGCGTGCCTGGAAACGGCCGGAGTGGCACATTGATGCTCGGCGCAAAGGTTGCGTTCATCTTCTTGAGATCGAGGTCCAGATACTTGATCTGTCCCTGCGGATAGTCCGCCGCCAGCAAACCCGTCCCCAGCGATCCGGGGTTGTTGAAGACCGCGCCCCAGTTGACCGGGGTCACGCGCTTGTATCGGATTTCCAGAACGTCTCCGGGCTCTGCTTTGTTCACCGCAACCGGACCGATGATGGAGTGCGGTCCTTTGCCGGGATTATCCTTCCTCATCTGCGCAATCTTTTCGATGGGCACGCCGGGTTGCATCTGGTTCAGGAAGTGCGACCACGTGTTGGGATAGCTGATCAAATCGCCCGACTCAATGGTTTCGACCGAAGGCAGATTCGCGTCGAACACGCCCAGGTGGACCGTCTTCTCGCTGGACTCGACCACATGGACTTTGCCTTCGTCCGCTGTCTTCTTGCCTTGCTTGTCTTTACCTTGCCTATCGCGGGCGATGGTGGGCATGTCGGCGGCATGGGCCAGTTTTCCGAACCAGGGCCCTACAGCGGCCAGCACACCCATGAAGCTGCTGGCGCGCAGCAAGGTGCGCCGGGAGCGGCCGCGCGCGGATAGGTAGCCGTCCAGCTGCTCCTGGTCCATCTCGTCCATGTGCAGGAGCCGGTCGGCCGCGCGGCGAGTGAAGGCCGCGTCTTTGATGTCTTCGCGGAGAACGCCAGTGCCTTTTTCATCGCCGCAGCCGAACAGGTTGCTGCAGTCGTGATGATGAGTTTTGGACTGGTCTTCAGGAGTGTTCTCAAGAAGGTGATTATTCGCTTCCGGCATCTTTTCTCCTTTTCGCGGTGGACACCGCTGATAAAGCCGCGACGCTCCAGTTTCGACTGCTTCAGCTTGTCAGCGTCTTCACGAGCCGATAAAGGAACTCGCGTCCGTCGTAAAGTTGCTTTTGGCCAATATGCTCATTCAAACCGTGTGTGCCGCTGCTCACAGGATCAAGAAAA
>DATFXI010000111.1:0-3628 GCA_035316085.1 Candidatus Angelobacter sp. | reverse complement strand
CTTGCGCTGTTGATATTCTTGGGCCGCTTCAAGAATGGATTTAGCGATGGCGCCGTAGGCGCCGCACCGGCAAATGTTGCCGCTGAGCCATTCAGCGATTTCTTCCCGCGTGGGCGCGGGATTCTCGCTGAGCAGTCCTTTAGCTGCCATGATCTGTCCCGGCGTGCAATAACCGCACTGCGCGCCAATATTGCGGATGAATGCTTCCTGCAGCGGATCCAATTGCTCACCGTTGGCCAGACCCTCAATGGTGAGCACCGATTTCCCCTGGGCTTCGAAGGCCAAGTAGTTACACGAGCTGAACGGACGGTTATCCACCAGTACCGTGCATGCGCCGCACACCTCCGACTCGCAGGACCGCTTCGTCCCGGTAAGCCGCAGTCGGACGCGCAGAAGTTCAAGCAACGTTTCTTCCACCCGAACCTCTCCCTCCCAAGGTCTTCCATTAACAGTGCACGACAAGTTGAAATTGTTTTCACCTTTCATGACGCCTGTTTTCCATTTCCAGCGCGGATCGTCTGCTCCAAAGCGTCGCCGAGAAGCACTCCGGTCATGTACAGTTTATAGCCAGCACTTCCCAAGAGATCGTCCACCGGCCGCAGTAGATCGCGGAAATAATTCTTTGCGTCGGCTACGATCCTTCGGGCGTCGTTGAGCTTGGCCCCGCTAATTTTTTCCTCGAGCTCAGGTAGCCGCTGGGCCTTCGGGCCGACACATCCCACCGCCAAACGCGCTTCTTCGATAGTGTCGTTTTTGACCATCGTCGCAGCCGCCACGCCGAGTGTAGGCCTTTGATAGCGATGAAGGCGCACATAAGCGCTCTTCATCCCGGCCGGCAGAGGAGAGAATTTCACTTCAACCAAAAGCTCGTCCGGCTCCAGAGCCGTGGCATACATATCGATGTAAAACTCGCCTAACGCCAGTTGCCGTTCACCGCGATGGCTGCCCAACGTCACGGTGGCATCGTGAATCAGCAGCACCGTGCCGGGGTCGGAATGCGGATCGTTGAAACAGAGATTGCCGCCGAGTGTCCCCTGATTTCGCACCCGCACATTGGCCACCTGCGACTCGGCAAAAGCCAATGCCGGCGCCTGCTCTCGAATTAGCGGCGTGGTCGCTAACTCGCGGTGCGTCACACTGGCGCCTGCGCGTACGCCGTTTCCGTTCCAGGTTACTCGCTGGAGCCGCTCGATTTTTTTGACATCGACGAGAACTTCTGTTTGCATCAATCCCTGGCGCATGAGCAGTAACAGTTCGGCGCCGCCAGCGTAGATCTTGGCGCTTTCGCCGTAGTCTGTAAGCGCTTTGGATGCCTCATACAAGGTAGTCGGCTGAACAAGTTTCAACTCATTTAACATATGCAATAACCCGAAACTCTAGATGCGAGACTCGAAACTTCTTAGATCTTTCCCATCGCCCGCAGAATTTTTTCCGGTGAGATCGGCAGGGATCTGACGCGCACTCCGAGGGCGTCGTAGATCGCGTTGCCGATGGCGGGCGCAACGGTTACGATGGAGGGCTGCGACATTCCTTTCGAACCAAACGGACCCGGCCCGTCTCCCTTCTCCAGCATCGATGAATAAAAAACCTCCGGAATGTCTTTCATCACCGGCAAGCGGTATTGGAACGGATCGCCGTTTTGCAGCTGTCCCTCCTGGTAGATAGTTTCTTCAAAGAGGGCGTGGCCGAAGCCCATGACAGCTCCGCCATCGGTCTGTGCCTTGGCTGACGGATAGTGCAGCGCCTTTCCTGCGTCCGCAATGACCGAATAGCCCAGGATGCGCAGCTCGCCGGTATTGGCATTCACCTCGAGATCGATGGCCGCTCCGCTGGGTGCCCAATGATCCATGCCGGCAAATGCCGAGTCCTTCACCGTCACCGGCACCCTGTTGTGGCCGACGCACTTGAGCACGGCGTTGCCCCCCAGCGCTCCCATGATTTCGCTGATGGAAAAACTCGTCTCTCCCCAGCAAAGTCTTCCCTGGATGAGTTGCCATTCTTCCGGCTTACCGCCTTTTGCCTGGGCGCCCAGTGAAAACAGTTCCTGCTTGAGCTTTGTGCAGGCGTCGTGTACTGCGTTTCCCATCTGCATCGTCGTCCGCTGCGCGCTGACACCGGCAAAGGGAAGATTGACCGCCGTGTCGGGCGGCTTCACGCGAACCTGGCTTTGCGGAATATCCAAAGTCTGCGCCACGATGACGCTGAACAGATTTTGCGTTCCTTGACCGGCCTCCGGCGCGTTGTGCTGAATTGTCACCACGCCGCGGCTATCCATCGTCGCCAGCGCATAAGCGCGGCCGCCTCCTTGTGAACCATGGCGCAAGCTTAGCGCCATGCCTCGGCCCCGCACCCACGGCGAGCTTGCGGTTTCCGGTTTGCCGGCTGGCTTGAGATTCGACTTTCCATCCCAACCGATTCCCGCGACCGCCTGCTCCATTAAATCGAGAAAATCGGTGTCCATCGCCGGCGTGCCCTTGGCGACAAAATCGCCGCGCAGCAAAACATTCTTCTTGCGGAACTGGTAGGGATCTATGCCCAACTGGCGCGCGACGCTGTCCATTGTGCATTCGATACCCCAGGTCGTCTGGATCTTTCCCGTGGCGCGGGTGTGGCCGGCGGGAACTTTGTTGGTATAGGCGCAGCGGCCTTTGACGCGCAGGTTGGGAATCCGATAACAGCCCCAGGCGGAGATCACCGAATTGTGCGCCGCCACGGCGCCACCTGTAATATAGGCGCCGGTATCGACGATCAGATCGACGTCGAGGGCCGTGAGCGTTCCGTCGGTTTTGACGCCGACTTTGGCCTTGAACACTTCCGCATGCCGAGCATTTTGCCGGAAGCTGTGTTCTTCCGATGGAATGAGCCGCACCGGCCGGCCGATCTTACGCGAGAGAAAAACCGCTGCGTAATGCGACGGCGTTGGAATCTTGGCGCCGAAGCCGCCGCCGATATAGGGCACCCGCACGCGCACTTTGTCAGCTTCCAGGCCTAGAAAGTGAGCGAACTCGCTGCCATCGCGCACCGGCGCGGTGGTCGGCAGCCAGATATTGAGCTCGCCGTTGATATAGTGCGCCAGGCACCCGCCGACGTGTTCCATGGGATGGTGAAACATGGAGGGTGATGTATAGATCTCTTCGAAAACGCGGTCTGCTTGGCGAAAACCTTCCTCGATATCGCCCCACGCCAAGCTGTCCTCCAGAAGCAAGTTGCTGCCCCGCTCTTCATGAACAATCGGCGCGCCGGGAGCGAGCGCTTCCGCAGCGTCAAACACCGCAGGCAATGGCTCATATTCGACGCGAATTTTTTCCAGCGCGCGCTGCGCGGAACGCAAATCCTCGGCAACCACGGCGGCCACCAGCTCGCCGTCGAAGCGAACCTTATCTATGGCAATGAAGTCCTGGTCATCCGAAAGCTTGAAATGCTCATGGGGCGCTACCTTCAGCCGCGGGTTTTGGCCATCCAGATGTTCCCGGTCCACCACCGCCAAAACACCCGGCAATCGCTCCGCTTCTGAGGAGTCGATGCTGAGAATCCGCGCGTGCGAGTATGGGCTCAGCAAGGTTGCGCCGTATGCCGTGTTCGGCAGGTCAGGCAAATCTTCGACGTATTCGGCCGCCCCGGTAACCTT
>DATFXI010000110.1:0-17857 GCA_035316085.1 Candidatus Angelobacter sp. | reverse complement strand
GGGCGGCCAGGGACTCCTGCCGATCCCTGTCGTCTATAACGGCTGGGTGCAGAACCTGCCCGCTGCGTTCAAGCAGCAGCTCACGCCTCAGCAGTTGAATCCTTTCCCGCCCAAACCGTAAGTCGGTTCATCGGGATATGGCTACAGAAAAATGGCTGGCCTTGACGGCCAGCCATTTTCGTTCTTGCAGAATATTTTCTTGGCGCTTACCTGGTGCTAGGGAATAAGGGGGAATGACAGTCTCACCGTGGCGCCGCGCCTGCTCGTTGCGAGGGTGGGACTTCCATGCGATGTTTCGCTGCTGCTACCTGGACCGTCACCACGCACGCAGGGTCCCCGTGCAGCATGCAGCGCGACTCTGAGACGATTACTTCTTCTTTGTAGAATTTGGCGGCGCCCTTCACTATGCCCTTGAGGAGCGCGCACATCCTGCGCGTGGAATCATATGAAATGACCACCTTGTCGTCCGCCACGCGAGTGACTACCAGCCGGGGCGGGGTCACGCCGCTGTGAAAGCGGACAACCTTATGAATCGTGTCTTCCGTGTTGGAAAGAAAATCCAGGAGTGTCCAATCCGGTTTGATCAGGAACTTGTACTGCGTTACCAAATCGGGCGCGATGAATTCGCCAAAGTCCTCCATCACCGCGTTCGCCGTAAGTCCTGTCATCTGGCAGGCAGTGCTGACCAGGGCCAGGATGTCGGCATCCGCGTACACTGAAGAAGCCAGATACATGTTGCCCTTCAAGCCGGCTTTCTCCAGTAAGGTATCCCACGTTTTTTCATCAAACTTGCTTACGACATACTTCTTGAGCTCTGCGAATATCAAGCCATGCATGGACGGCTCCTTTCTTGGTCCGAAGCTTAAGAAGCTGGCTTAGTGCAGGGATAATAACTGGCTGCTTGTGTTGGCCAAGTGTTTTGTCGATGAATTCCGGTAAACAGAAAATACTGTGCGCGACTGGTGGACCATTTCGGTCCACCGAGCCAGCCGCATCTGATGTACTAAAGTGCTTCCGGTCATGGAGTTATGTTTTCCGGGCCCAGGTATTTTTGGAAAATCGAGATGAAGTGATTACGGTAGTCTCGGCCCAGGTGTGTGGGTTGTTGATGGGGGAATCAACTGACTCAATTTCGTGGAGGGAACGCACCAGGTGAAAGGCCCGTCTCATCTAAAGAGCCGCTCTTCCACCCTCTAGACATGGCAAACAACCATCGCATTGCTTAAGCACGACTTCGCACCGCGTCGCTTCGCGCGAGTTCTGCGGTGATAATTCCCAACATCAAAATGGCGATGAACGTCTGCTATTCGCTTCGCTCACCCAGGCCTCCACCCCAGCACGCGAAAACCGCGCGTGCTGGGGACCCCGGCTAAAGATCCTGGGCTGGGGCCCGCGATCCCGGCGCGCTAGACGTTGATACACGGTAGTGGTCCGTTTTCGTTGAAAACGGCCCCACTACCGAGGGCGAACATGGCAACCGCGACCACGAATCCGCACGCTGCACAAACGGTGCAAGGCTCATCTGTTTCTGACTCGCGCTCCTCACCTGGGCCAGCATTCTCATCTAAGCCCAAGGAGCCTTACAAGTGAAGCTTGACTGCGAGGCCCCGCGTTACCACTAAGAGCTTTACGTTCAATGAGTTATCTTTAAGCGCCCGGTTTGTCATTTGTGGAAAACTGAGATATCATGATTACGGTAGTAACTGGTCTCGGCCCGGGCGTGTTGTTTGTTCCTGGGTGGGTTTGCAGACCCCAATTCGTGGCGAACGCACCAGTGGGCGAAAGGCCCACTTTATTTTTGGGGCGTAGTGGATCAGCAGATCCACAACGCCCAGCATCAGCGTCTGGCGATTCCGGCGCGCCGGGATCGCGGGCCTTTAGGCAGACGGGCCGTGCAATGACTGCGGACGTGGAGAAAATCCGGGCGATTGCAGCCCGAGTGGCTTCGACCCACGGCGTGGAGCTGGTGGAAATTGATCTGAAGGGCGGCGGCAAGGCGCGAACCTTGAAGATCACCATCGACAAGCCGGAGGGCGTAACTCACGAAGATTGCGCCAACGTGAGCCACGAGGTTTCGGCCATCCTCGACGTGGAAGACGCGGTGCCGGGCGGTTCGTACACGTTGGAAGTTTCGTCGCCCGGTCTGGACCGCAAGCTGCTGACGGAGAAAGATTACATGCGCTTCGCCGGCAGCCGGGTGAAGTTGATGACGCGGGAGCCGGTCAACGGCAACCGTCACTTTGAAGGACGGCTGGAGCGTTTCCAGGACGGCAAGGTGACGCTGGAAACCATCGCCGGCAAGAAGAAACCAAAGCCGGGACATAGTCATCCCGGTCAGAGAGTTGAGATCGATCTGGCCAACGTAGAAAAGGCCAATTTAGTACCGGAGATTTGAGTTCGGGTGATCGGTAGAGACGTGGCATGCCACATCTTAGAGACGCGACAATGTCGCGTCTCAACGGGAACAACGCATTTATAGGAAGAATTTATGGCGAGCGAGATTTACAACGTTATCGACGCGATAAGCCGCGAAAAAGGCATTGATCCGCAGATCGTGGTGACTGCGGTAGAAGACGCGATTGTTGCGGCCACACGCAAGAAGGATAAAAGTCAGGAAAACTTGCGCGGTGAACTCGACAAGGAAAGCGGCGTGATCCGTGTGTACGCGGTGAAAAGCATCTTGCCGTCGGAAGACGATATTGAGGACCCGCAAATCCAAATTACTCTGGACGAAGCGAAGGCCATCGACCCGAACGCCGAGGTCGGCGGTGAAGTGCGTTTTTTGAAGTCCACGGAAGGCCTGGGCCGTATCTCGGCGCAGATTGCCAAGCAAATTATTTTCCAGAAAGTCCGCGAAGCAGAGCGTGACACCATCTACAACGAGTACATCGGACGCGTAGGAGAAGTGATCAACGCCACGGTAAAGCGGATTGAAGGTCCGGATGTGATTTTCGACATCGGCAAGGCGGAAGCCAAGATGTCGAAAAAAGAGCAGTCGCGCCTGGAATCGTTCGCCATCGGCGAGCGCGTGCGCGTGGTGCTGGCGCGCGTTGACAAGAACGCTAAAGGCCCGGCGGTGATCGTTTCCCGCGCTGCGCCAGAGCTGGTGCAGAACCTGTTCCAGACAGAAGTCCCGGAAATCTATGACGGCACAGTGCAGATCCGCGCGATCGCCCGCGAGGCCGGCGAGCGCACCAAGATCGCTGTGATGTCGAAGGACAAGGATGTCGACGCGGTGGGTGCCTGTGTCGGCATGAAAGGCATGCGTGTACAGTCGATCATCCGTGAGTTACGGGGCGAGAAGATCGACATCATCGAGTACCACGAGGATCCTGTGGTTTTCGCGGAAAAGGCTTTGCAGCCGGCGAAAGTAAGCCGTGTGACCATCGTTGAACCAAGCGAGAAGCACTTGGAAGTGGTGGTGGATGACAGCCAGTTGTCGCTCGCCATCGGCAAGAAAGGCCAGAACGTTCGCTTGGCCGCCAAGCTTCTCGGTTGGAAGATCGATATCAAGAGCGAAGAAGAGAAGCGCCAGGAAGTGGAGCAGCAGATGGCTTCCCTGGTGGCGCCGGCGGCGACGCCGCTGGACCGCGTTCCCGACTTGGGCGAAGGGCTAATTGCCAAGCTGCATGAAGCGGGCGTGACGACTGTGGAAGCGCTGGCTGATATGACTCCGGAGCAGCTGGAAGAGCTGCCGGGCGTCGGGCCTAAGACTGTGGAAAAAATATCGGTTGCGGTCAATAATTATTACTCAAGCTTGGAATCGGCGCAGAGTGCAAGCGCAGAAACGTCTGCACCTGCCGAAACAGAAGCCGCGCAGGAAGAGGCCCAAGCAGCGCCGGGAGCTGAAGCTGAAGTTGCCCCGGCCCAGGCGGAAGTGCCGGCTGAGTCCGAGTCTGATGCTGCAAGCCCCGCTACCGAAGCAACGGCAGGTGAGGAGACGCCGGGCGATAAGACGGATGGGAATGCGTCCTAGGTTTTAAGGTTGGGGGCACCGGCGTGCGCTCCAATGTTTCAGACGTGAGGTCGATATGATCGCGTAAAGAGTTGGAGGAACTGAGAAAGCGTGAAAATCCGAATCAATGATCTGGCCAGAGAGCTTGAAGTCAAGAGCAAAGCAATTCTGGATGTGTTGGAAGACCTCGGGATCACCGAGAAGAAGACCCATTCAAGCTCCGTAGAAGCCGATGAAGCGGAAAAGATCAGGAAGCATTTCTCCGCCAAGTCGGCCCCAGCTTCGAAGGAAAAAGCAGGACCGGCCGAGATCAAGCCAAAGATCGATCTCTCCAAAATCTCCAAACCGGGTGATGTTCTCAAGTTGCTGAAGGAGCGCGAGCAGCAGCAACATCCCGCGCCCCCGGCCAAAACCGCGGCGCCGAGTGCGCCCCCGACACCCGCGAAACTGCCGACAGCAGAAAAGCCGGCCGTGATTGCTCCGAAGGCGGCTCCTCCGGAAAAAACCGTTGTAGTCACCCCACCGGCAGCCAAGCCTCCGGTTCCCCCCGCGCCTGCGCCGCCGGCAGCCGAGAAACCCGCAACTCCGCCGGCTGTCGTAGTGACTCCACCAGCGCCTGTGGCCAAAGCGCCAGCGCCTCCGCCGGCCGAAGCCGCCGCGCCACCACCACCGGCTCCGCCCGCCAAACCGGCTTCGCAGCAACCCATTGTTCCGCAGCGGCGCATGATTACGCCGCAGACTGGCCCGCGCCCTGTTTATCAGGCGCCATTGGAACGCACCGCCCCTCGTCCGGCTTCGGGACAAGGAGCAACCGCCCAAGCCGGCGCCACAACCCGCCCGCAGGGCGTGGTGCGCGGCCAGCCGATTTTCCAGCGCCCGCGGCCGACGGGCGCAGCCGCGCCTGGTACTCGCCCGCCTTTTGGCCGGCCGGGTGAGCCGCGCCGCGGCCCGCATCCCACCAGCGCGCCGCGCACAGGTTTCCCACCGCGTCCGGGGATGGGAGGCGTAGGTCCGGGAGTTCCGCCTCCAGGCACCGGCCGGCCCCCAGGTCGCGCTGGCGCACCTCCGCGCCGACCTGGACAGCGCTATCAGCAAGGTCCAAAAGAAGGACCGATGAAGGGCTTTGTTCCGCCACCACGGCTAGCCATATCGAGCGAGCCGTTGCCGATCACGCGCGCTATCACCATTACCGAAGGCATCAGCGTGAAAGATCTGGCGGAAAAGCTGGAGGTCCGCGCCAAAGACCTGATTGCACGCCTGCTGATGAAGGGCGTGCCGGTGACGGTGAACCAGACTCTGGATTCGGCGCTGGCCAAAGACTTGGCGCACCATTTCGGAGCCGAAACATCAGTCATCAGCTTTGAAGAGCAGACCGCCCAAGAAGTGGCGCAGATGACCGGGACGTCGCAAGAAGCGGCGGCGGCAGCTGCCGTGACGCGGCCTCCGGTGGTCACCATCATGGGTCACGTGGACCACGGCAAGACCTCGCTGCTGGATGCAATTCGCGAAACCAACGTGGCCGGCGGCGAAGCTGGCGGCATCACGCAGCATATTGGCGCATACAAGGTGAAGATCACTAAGGAAGATTCGCCGGCTTTCGGCCGGCAGATCGTTTTCCTGGACACGCCGGGCCACGAAGCTTTTACCCGCATGCGCGCCCGCGGCGCCAAGGTTACGGACATTGTTGTTCTGGTAGTCGCTGCCGATGACGGCGTGATGCCGCAAACTCTTGAAGCAATGGACCACGCGCAGGCGGCCAAAGTGCCGATTATCGTGGCTGTGAACAAAATCGATAAACCCGACGCCATGCCCGATCGCGTGAAAAAGCAGCTTGGCGATCGCGGATTGCTGCCTGAAGACTGGGGCGGCACCACAGTCTTTGTTGACGTTTCCGCGAAAAAGCGTACCAACCTCAACCTGCTGATGGAAATGATCTGCTTGGTAGCCGACATCCAGGATCTGAAGGCTAATCCGGAGCGTCCCGGCAGCGGCACGGTGGTGGAAGCTAAGATCGACCGCGGTCGCGGTGCTGTGGCCACGGTGCTGGTGCAGAACGGAACCGTGCGTGTCGGCGACAATTTCATCGTCGGCAACACCTTTGGGAAGGTGCGCGCTATGTTTGACGATCGCGGCAACGCGGTCGACGAAGCGCCGCCGTCGACGCCGGTAGAAGTTTTGGGCCTGGAAGGAATACCCCAAGCCGGCGACCAATTGCTGGTGGTGGCGGAACGCGAGAAAGCGCGCCAAGTATCCGAGTTTCGTGAGCAGAAAGCCCGCGAGGCGGCCCTGGCTAAGAGTTCCAAGCTGTCACTGGAAGGATTCGCCGAGCAGATCAAGACTGCGGGCGTGAAAGAGTTGCCGATCATTCTGAAGACCGACGTGCAGGGATCGGCAGAAGTTTTGGCCGATACCTTGACCAAGCTATCCACCGAGAAAGTGAAGATCAAGATCTTGCACACCGGCGTCGGCGCGATCACGGAGAACGACGTGTTGCTGGCTTCGGCGTCGAACGCCGTCATCATTGGCTTCAACGTGCGGCCGGAACGCAAAGCGCAAGAGCTGGCGGAGATGGAGAAAGTGGACATCCGCCTGCACTCGATCATTTACGAGCTTCAGGACGAAATCAAGAAGGCAATGGCCGGCTTGCTCGAGCCGATCATCAAGGAACACTACCTGGGCCGTGCCGAAGTTCGCGAGACTTTCCGTGTGCCGAGAGTCGGCACCGTGGCCGGCTGTTACGTGCTCGATGGCGTAATCAAGCGCGACGCTGAAGTGCGGCTGGTGCGTGACGGGGTCCAGGTTTATAAAGGCAAAATTGGCTCGCTCAAGCGCTTCAAAGACGATGCCAGCGAAGTGCGCAATGGCATGGAATGCGGCATCAACATCAGTAATTTTAATGATGTCAAGAAAGGTGACGTCATTGAGGCCTTTGTGACGGAGCGAATTGCAGCCGAGATTGGCGTGGCGTGAGACAGGTTGACCGTGCTCGCGACGCTGCGGTAATCTAGGTGTAGAACAACCGAACGCCCGACGGCTTTTGCCGCCGGGCGTTTTTCTTTTGGAGTGAAACATTCATGAATGACGCCCAGATTCTCACCCTGGTGGACCGATTCGAGCGCTGCCTGCTCGCGAAAACTGAATTTCGCCATCGCGATCACCTCGCGGTTGCGGTGGCGTATCTTTACGCTTCCGATTTTGCCGCAGCCGTGGACCGCATGCGCTCCTCCCTCCGGCGGTTTGCGGCACACCACGGCGTCAGCAGTCTCTACCACGAAACGCTTACCCGCTTTTGGCTTTATCAGGCCGAACAACGCCTGGACCGCAACGCGTGTCTCAGTGAGTCGGTGCAGAAGGTGCAGAGAGAGGTGGGAGACAAGAACGTGGTTTTCCTTTACTACAGCAAGCAAGTCTTGGATTCAGCGGCAGCCAGAGAGCGGTGGGTAGAACCGGAATTAAAGCCCTGAACCACAGAGGACACAGAGGAGCGCAAAGGTAGAAAGAATTACTCTGTGTTCCTTCGTGTCCTCTGTGGTTGGTCGGTTCTCAGATCGCGTTCTTTTTTATTTCGACACTTCCGTTCACTGAGCTCAACCGCAGGTCGCGCCCGCCACTGCCGATGCGCCCTTCCATGCGGCTGCGGTTCACGCTTTGCGTGGTGACCGGAAGCTCCGAGCTGAAGTGACCGTTGACCGAGCTGAAGCTCACGTCCACATTGGCGTCTGCAGGCAGCGCAACGGTGACCGAGCCGTTGACGCTGGAGATATGCAGGCTGCCCGTCCAGTCCGCGCTGCCCATCGCGGCCACCACTGCGCCGTTCACGGAAGAGGCTTCAGCCCACGATTTGGTCGAAACTCGAACGGAGCCGTTCACGCTCATGGCTTTTACGCGGCGGTCCAGGTTTTCCGCGGTGACACCGCCGTTTACCGTGCGACCATCAAAGCGCACCGTGGAAGGCACGAGGATGTGATAGTGGATTCGTATGTGGTTGTAGCTGGAGTCGTGATCGGACGAATTGCCACCTTCGCAACTGTTGTGACTCCGGTAGATTTCACAGACGGTAATGCCGTCGGAGTTGGGAACCACTTCGATCCGCACTTCATCGGCGTGGGGCCCGGAAATGTCGGCCGTTACGTCTGCTTCGTCGCCAGCTGCGCGGCGGGCATCGATGCTTGAGTTAATGCCCTTTACCTGAATAACATTGTCCGTGGCCAGCTTGCCGTTCCAATGAAATTTCCTGGCGTCATCCTGCGCCCAAAGTGCGGAAGAGGCCAACACGAGTACCAGCGGAATGAATAACAGGGACCCAAAATTCTTGGCGGGCATAGCTCTATTCCTCCTGACCTTCAACCTGCCTTACTTGGACGGGCGACCGTGCTGCTGGTGAGCGTGAAATACGCACTCTTATCTGCGGATTGTACCGCCACAAGCCTCAGCACGCGCTCTTGAAATCCTCGGACGGTTCGCTTGTAATGCGACCATGACCGACAGCAATGGAGCATCGCCGGCTCGTTCACTGACCACACACGATGTCCGCGATCACTACAACCAGTTCGCCTGGGCCTACCGCCGCTATTGGGGCGATCACATTCACCATGGGCTCTTCCTGACCGGCCAAGAGGCCCCCGGGGAGGCGCAGGAGCAGATGTTGCGTTATTGCGCTGCTCGAGGTGTTGTCCAGCCGGGAATGCGGGTTGCGGATGTGGGTTGCGGACATGGTGCTACAGCCAACTTCTTGGCCAGGGAACACTCCTGCCACGTGCTTGGGTTGACCATCAGTGAAAAACAGCTCAAGCTCGCCAGAAGGCTCTGCAGGGGCCTGGACGGCACAACGAAATTTGAACTCGCTGATGCCGAGGCCTATGCCTTCCCGGCCAGCAGCTTTGATGTCATCTGGAATATGGAGTCATCTGAGCACTTTTTCGATAAAGCTGCCTATTTCAGGAAAGTTCGCGCCGCGATCAAGCCTGGCGGCACGCTGATGGTAGCCGCCTGGACCGGGTCGATGCGAAGCCCGCTGGTGCGCAACATTGCGCAGGTGTTTCTTTGCCCGGAACTTTGGACAACTGCCGAATACGTAAAGCAGATCGAGTCAGCAGGGCTGCGCGTGCTTTCCTCGGAGCAGCTTGCTTCAGAGGTGGTGCGTACCTGGGACCTGGCCGCAGAACAGATAAGGCGGTCGCGCTGGCTGTTGTCGATTCTGCCCGCACAGTTTCGCGAATTCGCCCGCGGTGTTGACCTGATGCGCGAAGGATTTCACAGCGGACAATTGACGTACTCGGTAATCGTAGCAGCTAGGGGGTAAATGTCCCAGGCAGATTCTATGCGGGGAATAAGGGAAGAATCACCTGGCGGCGACAGCTGCAGGTCCCACGCCGCTCCCACGATTCTCCAGCTTCGATGCCGTCTTCACGCCGCTCAGGCCGCTCACGTACTTGTTGACGCCCTTGTACAGCGACTCGGCGATGCGCTGGCGGTATTCGCTGGTCTTGAGTTTCCGCTCATCGCCGGGATTGCTGACGAACGAAACTTCCGCCAGAATCGACGGCATATTGGCGCCGATGAGCACGATAAACGGAGCCTTCTTCACCCCGCGATTGCGTATGCCAGGATTCCTGGCATTAAGTCCGGTATAGAGCGAGCGCTGCACATCAGTCGCGAACTCGCGCGATTCCTCGATTTTTTCTTTGAGCGCGATTTTCTTCACCAGGTCTTGCAACTCGTGGATAGATTTCTCAGAAACGGCATTCTCCCGCGCCGCCACTTCCAGCGCGTCGCGAGACGACGTGAAGTTCAGATAGTAAGTCTCCACGCCGCGAGCGGATGCATCATCGCTCGAATTCGCGTGGATGGAGATGAACATGTCTGCCTGCTCTTTGTTGGCGATAGCAGTGCGTGTCTCCAGCGGGACAAACGTGTCATCGTCGCGCGTATAAATGACCTCCGCGCCGAGTCTGTCTTCGAGAAGCTTGCCGAGTTTGAGCGCCACATCCAGGACCAGATCTTTTTCCATCAGGCCATTGGGACCGATGGTGCCGGTGTCGTGGCCGCCGTGTCCGGCGTCCACAACAATCTTGCCGATCTTCAGTCCCAGCGCGCGAATCAGGGAGCGGTCGCCGTTGTGTGTGGGCGCCGCGGTGCGCGCGGAGGCCGCCGTCTTGGCTGGCTCCGGTGTCTTCTTTTTGCGTTTATTGCGGCTGGATTCCTGCGGCGCAATCGCCTGGAACGTGGGGCCGGAAGTCGGCTTGCTACTCAAGTTGGATGGATTGTCCATGGCCGTGTCGTCCACAACGATCTTGGGGGGATCGGCTTTTGCCATCTCAACTGTTCTTTCGCTAGTGGATCTGCTTTTCGCTGTTGATTCCGCAGGTTTCGCCGTTACAGAGGCCGCTGGCTTCGGCGTTGTTTTGTCGGTCTGAGGCGCGGCGGCAACCTTCTCTGACGACTTGGAATTCGCTGGCGGCTTGATCTGCGTGACGGTGACGTCGGAGACTGGCTCCGTGTCTGTCGACTTTGCGGGCGCGGACTGGGGTTGAGGTTTTGCCGTCGCGGTCTTTTGTGGAGGCAGCTTGCCGTGGATATCAATGATCAGCCGGTAAGGATTGGGCAACAGAAACGCGGAATACTCAGCCACGTCGTCCACGTCGAGCACTACGCGCGCCACGCCCGTTTTATACTGGGCCACGCGGATGCGGTGCAGGAATCCGGCTTCCACGTCGAAGGATTTGCCAACCAGGTCTGACGCCAGCCGCGTACCGTAGAGATCGAAAAAAATGCGGTCGGGGTGGGGAACGCGCCCCACCTGATATTGCACTTCCTGCTCCAAATCAATGGCCACCCGCGTGTAGTCCGGTGTAGACCAATGGCGGACACTGGTGAGCCGGGCCATGCGATGTGGCGCCTGTGTGTCCGCCTTGCCTATGGCCGCGTTCACTGGCTCCTGCAGCGCGGCGGCAGAGGGGTCTTTCACTGCAAGATCAGCAACATCGCGGGCTTCCGCAGTTTGCGGTTTTTCTTGCGCCGGCTTGGACGATCTTTCAGAGGTATTCTTCGCAAGGTCCGTTGGGGGTGTTTCCTCCACCGGCTTGGCCGACGCCGTCTCAGCCCAGGCAGCTTTTGTTTTCACCGTGGTGGTCTGCGGCTTTGCGGGCTTTTTCTTGAAGGGGTTACCACCCGCTTGGGCGTTGCCGATGTCGGCTAAAGCCTGCCGGGCCTTCGGCGCCAGACTGCTCTGAGGATAGTGTTTCAGGTAATCCTCAAACGCCGTCTTGGCCTGCACATTGTCCTGGAGGTCGTCACGATAGATCTCGGCGATCGTGAACAGCGCTTCCACGCGATACTTACTGCCGGGATACTCGCGGCGGAGAAAGACCAACTGTCCGATGGCGTCTTTGTAACTCTTGGTGTCGTTGAGCACGCGGCCCTGCTCATCCAGCAGTTCGGCCACAGCCAGCACCGCGGCATCAGCTTTATTGGAATTAGGCGCGGTGTAATAGACCTTGCGGTAGGCCTCAATCACTTTCTGGTAGTCGCTGCGGGTACGTTTGGATTCCGGTGTGCCGTTCAGCGCTTCGCGCATGCGCTCAGCGGTCTCAAACTGCGTCCGCGCCGCCTGTTTTTTTTGCTTCACGGTGCGGGCGCCGGCGGAAGGCACCAAGGCGCATGCCAGCAAGGCTGCGACAGCCGTTCTGATCAGAATCCTGGTTCCGGTTTTCATGTTGCAACTGCCAAAAAGCACCTTCGATATGATGAACCCGAAGAACGCCTAATCGTTGTTGGTAAACATGCGATGTCCTTCGGGGTCCCGTGTTTCCTGCACGTGGGCCTTGAATCCACTGTTCCAGTAGATGTCCGTGATCTTCTTCACGTAGTCGCGGGTCTCGCGATACGGAGGAACACCCCGGTTCCGGCTCACCGCGCCACTGCCGGCGTTGTAGGCCGCCAACGACAATTCCACGTTGCCGTTGTAGCTCTCCAACAGCCGTTTCAGGTGGCGCACGCCGGCGTCAACGTTTTGGCTAGGATCAAACGCGTTGCCCACGTTCAGAGACCTCGCGGTGTAGGGCATGAGCTGCATCAATCCCATGGCCCCTTTGCGCGAAATTGCGCGCGGGTTGTAGTTTGATTCCACCTTCACCACGGCGCGGACCAGGTTGGGGTCCACTCCGTGACGTTGCGCGGCGGCGTCAATCGCCTTGTCCACATCCAGCGGGCTCAGCTGGCGTTCCTGGCTCATGGCGCCGGGCACGACGGGCTGCGAGCCCACCTTCGCCTTGCCGGTCTTGCGATCGACAGGCGCGGCCATCAGACGGTCAACTTCCTGCGCCGCCTGCCGGGCCGCTCTCATGGTGGATGTATTCGTGGTAGGCACGGGTTTCCAGCGGTGTTCTTTGTTGCTCCAATAAACCAGACCGCTGTAGCGCGATGAACTTGTAGCCGCGGATTCCTTCGAAGAAGTAGCCGAAGGCTGCGGATGCGGCTTCACCTCGTCGTTTTCCGTGAAGACGAGATGACCGTAGGCATCGCGGGTAGCCACGATGCTCTGGGCGCTGGCTGGGAGATTTGTTGCCATGGCCGCAGTGCTCATCAAGAGGGTAAGAAGGTGCTTTTTCATCGCGTTAACGCTACAAATACCAGTTCCATCGGACCCCCGCTACCTCACGGAAGGTCCAACACCTTTTCGCCCCGCCTGACACCAGTGAAACAGCCAGAGAAGAACGATTATATGACGGTTCCAACACCACGGCAATCCCGGCAATTCCGGATGAATCTAGGTATAAAACCCCAGTAACGCGTATAAATTGCCCGGATTGATTGACGATGAAGGGAACCTTCGCGGGGGTTTCCGCCAGCACCAATCTCAGCCATTTTTGGCAATTTTGACATTTCTGGCAGATCTTCTGGACCTCCTGGATCCGTTCCGGTGTCTGCTTGTATGGCCACTCCGGAGGAAAGTCATGACGATTGCCATTCGCGACGAAGGCGCCAAAGTCAATTCCCATATCAACGTTACGCCGATGGTGGATGTGATGCTGGTGCTGCTGATCATCTTCATGGTGATCACGCCGCTCCTGCCGCCTGGGCCTCGGGTTGAGCTGGCCCGGGCGAGCAACCCATTGCCGATGACCGACGCGGATCGAGGAGACGCCTTGCTGGTGGCAATCAATAGAGAAGGCAGGGTCTTTCTAGGCAACGATCAGATCGACGCAGCAGACCTGACACTGAAGATCAGGGAGCGCCTGGCGGCGCGTCCCGACAGCAGGGCGTTTGTGAAGGCCGACGCTCGCGCCCATTACAAATCGGTGGTAGAGGTAGTGGACGGTGTCCGCTCGGCCGGCGTGACCGAATTGGGCCTGCTGACCGAAGCAAGAAGGCAGTGACCCAGCGCACGTTCATGAAAGAACGCAAGAAACCGGGATGGCAACGTTCCTCTCATATGCTGCCAATCGTGAAAAGACTCAGGCTGGTTTTCTATGTGCTGGCGACCCTTGAGTTGGTGCTGGCGTCGATTGTCTGGGGAAGTCTGCTGCTGCACTAAACCAAGCCGTCTGCCTGGCTGCGTTTTTGGTTGACACGCGGGCCGGCGACGGGTCATGCTGGTATTCTCTCCGGCGGCAACTTCCAACCAACTTATGTCCACAGCCAAACGTGTACTCGCTCTTGTCGTCATTTTCATCTTTGCCACCGTCGCCTGGATGATTCTGGGCGCAACCATCTTCCAGCGCACCTATGACCAGGACAGCAGCTTGCGCTCCAGAGTGTCCTCGACGTGGGGTTCGGCCCAGGTGCAATCGCCGCCGAGCGCCTCCTGGGAGCGCGTCACCCAGGAACAGCAGGAGACCGAAGACAACAAGGGGAAGGTCAAGACCAGACTGGTAACGGTCAGGCGAATGATCTACTTGCCTCTGGAATCCACGCGCGCCAACGCCGCGCTCAACCTTGAGCACCGCCAAAAGGGCCTGCTTTGGTATAGCACGTACAAAGTCAACTTCGCCGGAGAATACGCGTTCCGCAACGATACGGCACAGGACCGGGATGTTACTTTCAGCCTTCCCTTTCCCGCGGAACAGGCAATCTATGACAACGTGGTGTTCTCCCTCGATGGCGCACCGGTGCAGTTCAGGAATGAAGGAAACTCCGTCCTGGCAACGCAACGAATAGGCGCGCGAAAAACCGCGGTTCTGAAGGTAGGCTACGCTTCCCAGGGCATGGAGCGCTGGAGTTACAAATTCAGCAATGAGATTGCCCACGTGCGCGACTTTCAGCTCACCATGCTTACAAACTTCAAGGACATCGATTTCCCAGATAACACGCTCTCCCCGAGCCAAAAGCAAGAGACCTCCGACGGCTGGAAGCTGGACTGGAATTACAAAGACCTGCTCACCGGCTACCAGATCGGGATGATCATGCCGGAAAAACTCCAGCCCGGACCCTTGGCCGGGCGCATCAGCTTTTTTGCTCCGGTATCTCTGTTTTTCTTCTTTTTCCTGGTATTCATTATCACCACCATCCGGCGCGTAGATCTGCATCCCATGAATTATTTCTTCCTGGCTGCGGCATTTTTTGCGTTTCACCTGTTGATGGCTTACCTGGTAGACCACATCTCCATCCACTGGGCGTTTGCCATATCGGCGATTGTTTCGCTCGCGCTGGTGGTCAGCTACATGCGTTTGGTGGCCGGTCCTAAATTTGCGTTCGTAGAGTGCGGTCTGGCGCAGTTGGTTTATCTGGTGGGGTTCTCCTACGCATTCTTTTTCAAAGGCTACACCGGACTGACTGTAACCATTGGGTCGATCTTGACGCTGTTCGTGGTGATGCAGATGACCGGGAGAATCAACTGGACGGAACGGTTCGCGCGGGCGGTTCCGGCGCCGGCTCCGCTTCCGCCGGTGCGATGAGGACAGCGCAGATTGTGCGGCTGCGAGCCGCGAATGGGCGAGCCAGGCTATCCCCGAGATATTGTCTGTTGGCGGGGTCACCTTCCTTCTCTTGCGATGGCGGGCGGCTGCTCCCGTCCGAAGAGCTTTCTTGCCGGTCAGAGCGGGAAGGAATGAGGAACTATCTCAGCTCAGAGCAGAGATTTTAGAGGATGGAAGGTGTGGCCCTGGAAATTGGATGTCTATTTCCATTCACCCTGTAGGACAAAGCCAGCCCAATGATAGGGCGTCCAGCGCTTTTCGCGCGCCATGGAAATTTGCGACTTGCGTAAAGCAGCAGCTGGGCTCAGGTTCTCAACCAGCATGGCCCGGTAGAACCGCTTCATCAATTCAGCTGTCGCCCGATCCGGCACTCTCCACAGGCTGGCCACAACTCTGGGTGCGCCAGCGTACATAAAGCCGCGGGTCAGTCCGATTAAGCCTTCGCCACGCACATCTTTCCCGAGTGCAGTTTGGCAAGCGCTAAGCACGACCAGATCGGCATTCAGCTTGAGATTGTAGATGTCACGGAGCCGCAGGAACCCGTTCTGCGGTTGGCCCTGCTGATCTACCATGGACAACACAATGCCCGACAGGTCAGGGTGGCGGCTGTTCAGCAGAGCGTGTGACGCGAAATGTACGAAGCGATACTGGCTCATTCCCGGACTCGTGGCGGTAGAACGAGTGGCCTCGAAGTCGAGTGCCCTGAAACTCGCCTCCTTTCCCGCCAGCGCAACCAGAGCGTTTGCTTCTTGCCGACTCGCCACCAGCCGATCCAGTCGCAGTAAGCCGGTATCTTGGGCCGAACGCTCAAGCAAGCCGGAAGGCGCTGCCGGCGCTGAACGAGAGGAAGTGTGAATGACGCGCGAATCACTTGGATCGAAGACCGGATCTGCCAGCACAGCCACGCTCTTGGACGGAGCCTCGCGTCCCGCCCCTTCCTGGCGCAACGCCGCCAGGATCGACGCGGAGGGCAGGTAAATTACCTCATGCTGTGCAATCAGTGGCACGCCTTGCCGAGTCGGCAAAGCCGAGAAGGAGATGTACTGCAACGCGCCTTCTGCCACGATCAGCAAGCGCTTCTTGCCCAACTGCCCGGCTACCGGTCCCAGCAGGATGCGGCCAAGCGCCCGCGTAGCCTCGGTCTGCACCGGCTGGTTGTTCGTGCTTAGCTCGGCGTAGGCGCGGCGGGCGACAGACTCGATTGCGGCCGCTCCTCGCAGTTCGTAACTGCTTACTGAACTACTTGTCACCAGCCAGAGAAAGCTGCGCTCGGCATTCAAGCCGTACTCCAGCAATACAGTGTCGGAATCCAGCAAGCCCTGGACTTCTTTCGCTGTAAGCGGCCGCGGTTGTGTCAAGCCGGCATAGTTGGGACTGGCCGTTCGGATTTGAGCTTCACATTCCTCGTAGTCTGACGTGAGTGCGTTGATTTCCCTCTCCAGGTCGCTCACTTGTTGTGGCGTGTGCTTTCCGCTGAGCAGCTGAATCCGGTATGCCGCTTTGACATTCAGCGCGGTCTGCAACGCGTGCTCACGCTCCAACAAGGCAGAATCAAGGCCCTGGCGGATATCCATGTGGGATTCGCTCAAAAGATCGAGCAGACCTCGAGCGCGGGCACGCTCACTCACTTCAAACGCCTTGGCATTGAATCCTTGGGAAGGTTGCTCATGATGGCGTTGCATTAGGATGGCGATCAACAGTTCATATCGGTTGCGCACCTTGGCCAGATAGGAGGCACGCACGTCAGATCCTGCCACCCTGCCGCGGAGACGCTCGGTCAGCTCGAGTGCCTGTTCGATCTCCGCTTGGGCCTTGTCTAGACGCCCCGCCTGGCGCTCGGCTCGGGCCAACTGGTACAACGCTACAGTTTCCTGGAGTTGATCGCCGGTTGCTCGCACAAGGTCCAGCGAGCGGTTGAGATAGTCAAGCGCTTTCGTCAAATCACCAAGAACCAGGTAGGCAGCCCCGAGATTCGTCAGCGTGATCGCCTCACCGTTCAAATACTCCGCGGATCGGCACCGCGTGAGGGCTTGATTGTAGTAGTCCAGCGCATCCTGAACCCGCCCTTGCCTGAGCCTTAGGTCGCCTAAATCGTTGAGCGTGTCGGCCTCGCCTCGGGGATCGCCCACAGTGCGGTGGAGTGACAAGGCCTTTTGATAGTAGTCCGCGGCTTCCTTATTCTTCTCCAAACTCGCGTAAGCCTCGCCTATGTTGGTCAAGGTACTGGCCTGCTCTCGCCGGGCTTCCACTTTCTTCAACAGCGTCAACGCCTGGCCGAAGCAATCGAGCGCTTTTTCCGTTTGCCCCAGCCTCTCCTGCACCAGGCATATCCTTCTCAGGGTTTCACCGCCCGTGAATTGGTCTCCCTCGGCGCGCAGCAAGGTAAGAGCCTGCTGGTAGTAGTCCAGTGCTTGCGGCAGGTCTCCGAGGACGTCATGCACCCATCCCATGTTGTAGAGCCCGTTGGCCTCGTCACGCCGATCCTTGGAAGCCCGCCACTGCTCCAGGCCCTGGCGGAAGGACTCAACTGCTTTTGGCGCCTCGCCCACCGAAATCTGCGCCTCGCCAATGCTCGACAAAACCCACCCTTGCCCACGATGATCGTCCAGCGACTGCCACATGGGCAGCGCCTGCTCGTAGTACGTGAGAGCCTTTGGCACGTCACCCAGTCTTTCGTAGTTGCGGCCTAGAGTGGTCAGGGCCAGCGCCTCCAGACGCTCGTCGTGATTTTGCCGATGCAGCACCAGGGCTTGCGAATAGTGCTCGATCGCCTGCTGGGCATCTCCTTGATTCGCGTAAACCACTCCCATGGTATGCAGAATCAGACCTTCCAGACGGCGCATAACCTGCGAACGGCACAAAGGGAGAGCCCGTTGGAAGTAGCCCAGCGCTTGCTTGCCTTCATTCAATTCAGCATGAACAGTGCCGAGGCGGCTTAGGGTTAGGGTTTCCAGCCGTACATCACCAAGCCTTCTGAAGGCTGGCA
>DATFXI010000109.1:0-12402 GCA_035316085.1 Candidatus Angelobacter sp. | reverse complement strand
CGAACCTGCATTGAGGTCGTTTGAGCAATCGCTGGCGGTGGAGCCCAGCAACCTGCGCGCCCGTTACCATCAAGGAGCGGTGTACAGGCTCTTGGGCCGTTACGATGAGGCGGCGGCTGTGCTGAAGCCGATTGTGGATGCGTATCCGCGATTTCGGCAGGCACGACAGGAACTTGGGTATTCCTATTACGTGCAGCAGCGCTATGAACTGGCTCGAGAACAATTTGAGGCGCTGCAGGCGATCAATCCTGACGACATCACCGCCAACAACTACCTCTCACATATCTACGCCAAGCTGGGCTTGAAGGAGAAGGCGGCGGAGCAGGCGCGTTTGTTCGAAGACCGGAAGGAAGACGTTGGCACGGAGCCTATTGCCCAGGAGTTCTGGAGCCAGCATTCGGCGATCACCCAAGAGCTGGCGCCCTATCACGTGCACGACGTGGCGACTGGGACAGATGGACTGGTGAAACAGAGTTTGAAACTGTGGCCTGGTACCCGGCGAGTTCAAATAAAGAGGCCGTGCAGGGTATGCGATTGACCTTCAAAAACATTTCACCCATGATGGCCGTAACTGTTGCGGCGCTCGCGATCGCATTAGTGGCCAGCGCGCAGAACCAACCAGGTCAACTGTCACGGGACGAGCCTCGCGCCCTCCTAGGCCAAGCGGAGATGTTGCCGGAAGCGCCGAACTTCGAGTTGAAAGACCTGAAGGGGAAGACGATCAGGCTGAGCGACTTCCGAGGTAAGGCAGTGTTGTTGAATTTCTGGGCGAGTTACTGTGTGCCCTGCAAGCAGGAGATGCCCTGGCTGATTGAATTCCAAAAGCAATATGGGCCGAAGGGACTGGTGATTCTGGGTATCTCCATGGACGCTTCACCAGCTGCGGCGAAAAAGTTTTCCGCGAGAATGGGCGTCACTTACGCAATTGTCATGGGCAACCAGCAGTTGGCGGACACGTACTGGGTGAAGGGCCTACCGGTCTCCATTTACATCGATCGAAACGGCCGAATGACTGATCAGGTACCAGGACAGACAACCCGCAGTTTCATGGAGAACGAGATTCAGCTGGCATTGACGAACGGGCAATACTCGCCCAAGAAGTGACGATGTCTGCCCTGAAGTTGCGGCCCACACACCGGCTTGACTTTCGCTTTTCATTCGTCTACATTCATTTCCTCAAGAATTGCTGTCTGGAGGAAGACACATGTCAGTAAGCGAAGCCCTTCTGTCCGAATTCGATCAGGAAATGGCCAACACGCGAAAAACGCTGGAACGCGTCCCGGAAAACAAGTTTGGTTGGAAACCACACGAGAAGTCCGGCACCATGGCGTGGCTGGCCGGTCATCTTACCGATCTGTCGTCGTGGACGATGTATACCATCAAGCAGGACGCGATCGACATCGCTCCCCCGGGCGAGCCGCCGATGGCGCCATTCATTCCCAAGACGGTCAAAGAACTGCTCGAGCGTTTCGACAAGAATGCCGCGGACGCGCGCCAGGCATTGGCCGGTCTCAAGGATTCCGAGCTTGGCAAGCCGTGGTCTTTGCTCCAGGGAGGCCAGAAACTCATGACTATGCCCAAGTCTGTGTGTCTGCGCTTCTGGTGTTTCAACCACCTGATCCATCATCGCGCGCAGCTTGGCGTTTACCTGCGGCTGAACAACGTTGCGGTCCCTGCCACTTATGGTCCGTCAGCGGACGAGCAGGGCATGTAACGAGGATCGAGGAAGAACTGGGCAAGAAGCTCCGTATAATCGAGAGCAATGCCTAAAAAGACAACGGCGGACCTGCAACGCCAAGTGGGCCAGTTGCTCATCTTCGGCTTCGATGGCGTGGAGATGGACAGCCGGTTGCGCATGACGCTGAGCACACTGCAGCCCGCCGGCGTGATCCTGTTCGCCCGCAACATCGAGTCGCCCACCCAGACTTGGAAACTGCTCCGCGATTCGCAGGCTACCACTTCGCTACCGATGTTTCTGTGCGTTGATCTCGAAGGCGGCACCGTGGACCGTCTCAAGAAAGTCATTTCACCGGCGCCGTCGGTGGAGGCCGTGTTCACCGCCGGAGACCGCAAGCTGTGGCGTATGCACGGCAACATCCTGGGCCTGGAAGCGCGTGCGCTCGGCTTCAACACAGACTTTGCTCCCGTCTTCGACCTCCGGCTGCCGGCCTCGCGCTCTGTGCTCACGTCGCGGACTGCTTCCGCCGATCCCAAGAAAGTCGTGGCCTACGCCAAGGAATTCCTGCGCGGGCTGAAAACGGCCAAGGTTCTGGGCTGCGGCAAACACTTCCCCGGACTGGGCGAAGCTAACCTGGACACGCATCACGAGCTGCCTGCCATTCCCAAGCCGTGGAAGAAACTCTGGGCTGAAGACCTGCTGCCTTACCGCCAACTGAAGAGCCAAGCGCCCTTCGTGATGGTGGCCCACGCCTGCTATCCGGCGGTCACCAAGGACAACCTGCCGGCCTCACTCTCGAAGAAATGGATCAAGGACATTTTGCGCAAGAAGATCGGTTATCGCGGACTGATCATCTCCGACGACCTCGAGATGGGAGGTGTTCTTGCCGCTGGCCCCATCGAAGAGGTCGCAGTTGAATCCTTGCGCGCCGGGGCAGACATGTTCCTGGTCTGCCACAACCTGGAGCTGGTCGAGCGCGCGTATGAAGCCGTGGTGCGCGAAGCGGGGCGCGATCGCAAGTTTGCGGCCCATGTCGCGCAAGCAGCGCGGCGCGTGACGGCCTTCAAGAAACGGTCGAGCGAGTTGCGCGGCTTTGCCGCCGAGCCCAAAACCAACATCATCGAGAACCTCAAGAAGATCGTCGAGCGTTTTTCCGAGCTGACCGGCGCGGAAGATGCCTCACCCGCGTTTCCCGGGGTACGCTCGTGATTGTGGCCGGGGTCATGAGCGGGACTTCTGCCGACGGAATCGATGTGGCCCTGGTCCACATCACCGGCAAGAAATCTGCGCGCGGCCTTGATTTCGCTTCCGATCTCCACCTGGAGCTGCTGGGCCACGAGCACTTCCCTTATTCCCGAGCCGTGCGTCACGCCGTGCTCAATGCCATGAATGCCCGACATGCCAGCGTCGCGGATCTTGCTCGTCTGAATTTTCTGCTCGGTGAGCTTTATGCTGAGGCAGTCACTCGCGCCCAGCGCGGCGCTCGCGTGCGCCGGCTCGATCTCGTCGGCTGCCACGGCCAGACCATCTACCACCAGGGCGAAGCCACGAACTACCGCCGACGGAAGATCGCCTGTACCTGGCAGACGGGCGAGGCTGCAGTGATGGCCGCGCGTCTCGGTGCCCCAGTGGTTTCCGACTTTCGTCCTGCAGACATGGCTGCGGGCGGCAGGGGCGCGCCGCTCGTCCCGTTCCTTGACTACGCGCTGTTTCGCGACCGCCGCGTGGGACGCATCGTGCAAAACATCGGCGGCATCGCCAACCTCACCGCGATTCCCGCCGCAGCCAAACCGGCTGACGTGCTGGCCTTCGACACCGGCCCCGGCAACATGGTGATCGATCAGCTCATGCAGTCTCTGTTCCATAAGCCTTACGATCGTGACGGCCGGACAGCGCAGCAAGGCGTTCTACTTAAACCTTTACTTGATGTTTTACTGCGCAACCCATACTTCAAAAAGCTCCCGCCTAAGACCGCCGGCCGCGAGGAATTTGGGCGCGAATACACAAAGGGCTTGCTCCAGCGCCGCGGCCGGGCGGCGAAAGCCGATCTCATAGCGACCGCCACGGCGCTAACCGTCAAGTCCAT
This sequence comes from Candidatus Angelobacter sp., assembly GCA_035316085.1. GTDB lineage: Bacteria > Acidobacteriota > Terriglobia > Terriglobales > Acidobacteriaceae > Angelobacter. Next base: position 8,638 of record DATFXI010000109.1, on the reverse strand, counting down.
CTCCGGCGCGATCAAAAAATTCGTACTGCCGCGCGGAAAATATCGCGAGCTCATCGTTTCCGGTGGGGGCAGCGACAACAGAACCATGATGCTCATGCTGGCCGAAGAATTGTCCCGCCTGGGCCTGCAGCTCCGCCGCTCCGACGATCTGGGGCTTCCCAGCCAGGCGAAAGAAGCCGTGGCCTTCGCTCTGCTGGCATATCAGACCTGGCACCATAGGCCGGGCAACATTCCTTCGGCGACGGGAGCTAGACGTCCGGCCGTGCTGGGGAAGATTTCTTATGTCTAACCACAGAGGACGCAGAGGAACACAGAGACCGGTTCCGGCAAGCAGGAAAAATCTCTGCGTTCCTCTGCACCCTCTGTGGCTCATGGTTCTTGCACTTTGCACGATGCTGTTGTCCTGCTCGAGTCCGCCCGCTCCCAACACGCTGGTGATGGTCATTGAGTTCAGCCCCACCAACCTCGATCCTCGCATCGGGACGGACGCGCAGTCGGAGCGCATTGACCAGTTAATCTTCGACCCGCTGGTGCGCCGTGACGAGCACTTCATGATCCGTCCCTGGGTCGCCGAACGCTGGGAAACTCCTGATTTGCGCACCTACATCTTCCACCTGCGCCGCGACGTTCGTTTCCACGACGGCCGTCCTTTGACTTCGCGCGACGTCAAGTGGACGCTCGACAGCATACGCAACGGATCGCTCATTACTCTCAAAGCCACCACCTACAAGTTGATCGAGCGCATCGACGCGCCCGATGACTGGACATTGGTGATTCACCTTTCCGAACCCGACGGAACTCTGCTCTACAACTTGTCGGAAGGAGCGTTCGGCATTGTCCCGTTCGGCAGCGATAAGCAGTTCAGCACCAACCCGGTTGGCTCCGGTCCGTTCCGCTTCGTAGCCAACGACCTCGACAGCCAGGTGGTGGTTGATCGTAATGAGAATTATTGGGGCGAGCGAGCCCGTGTCCAACGCGTGCGCTTCGCCGTGGTACCGGATGAGACCACACGCGCTCTGGAACTGCGCAAAGGCAGCGCCGACGTCGCGCCCAGCGGGTCGCTGACCGCGGATACAGTCTCTGCTCTGCGACGGAACATGGAACTTGAGGTCCAGCAGGGGCCGGGTACCGTCCTTGCGTACCTGGCCTTCAATTTGCGCGATCCCATCTTGCGCGACGTTCGCGTGCGGCATGCCCTGGCTCATGCCATCGACCGCGGGCCCATGTTGCATTACATCTTTGGCGACCAAGGCCGGCTGGCTGACAGCGTTTTGCCGCCCCAGCACTGGGCGTATACCAGCGATGTTCCGCATTACACGTACGATCCCGGTCAGGCCAACTCGATTCTGGATGCCGCCGGGTATTCGCGCGGAAAAGATGGGATCCGTTTTCATCTGCTGATGAAGATTTCAACAAGTACCGAGACCACGCGGCTGATGGCGGTTGTGATGCAGCAGCAGTTGCGCAAAGCCGGAATCGCTCTGGACATACGCAGCTTTGAGTTTGCAACGTTTTATTCCGACGTAAACAAAGGCTCATTTCAGCTCTATTCCCTGCGCTGGATCGGCGGCAATGAAGATCCTGACATCTTTTATTATGCGTTTCACTCTTCGAGTTTTCCGCCCAAGCACGCTAACCGCAGCTACTACGTGAACCCCGAGATCGACCGGCTGATCGAAGAAGGCCGCGCCACTCTGGACCAGGAAAAACGGAAACAGATTTACGCCCAGATACAGCAAATCCTGGCGCGCGACCTGCCGTACATCAACCTCTGGTACTTCGACAACGTGGTGGTCCATTCCCAGCGCGTGAAAAACATCCGCCCGAGTCTGTCCGGTAATTACGACTTTCTTACGACGGTGGAGCTGGCGGAGAAATAGCAGTCGACACTTTTTCTGAAATCCCGAAGCGGAGCGAGGGATCCCTATCATCGTCCAGAATCACGAGGATTAGATACCTTCGAAAGCCCGAAGCCATACTCTGGGAATGCTCGGGAACGTCTGTGAGAACTTGTGATCGTTCAACCTGCAGAGGATTAAAGATTGTATGTATCCCTCGCTGGCGCTCGGGACTTCGGAGGTAGGCTGAGTGCTGAATGGTGACTGCTGATTGCTACTTACTGGTACTATCAAAGATTGAGCATGAAGATTCTTTTCATCGGCGACATTTTCGGCAGCGCGGGACGTAAGATCCTTCAGGACCACCTGGCGCATGTTGCGGAAAGCAACCAAGTGGAACTGGTGATAGCCAATGCGGAGAACGCTGCCGGCGGCTTCGGCCTGACCCCCGCGATCGCCAACGAATTATTTGATCTCGGCTGCGAGGTGCTCACCACCGGCAACCACATCTGGGACAAGCGCGAGATCGTGGATTACTTCAATTCGGTGAACGGCGACGCGAGCGGACGCGTCCGCCGGGTGCTGCGCCCCGCCAACTACGCGCAAGGCGTCCCTGGCGTGGGCCTGTACGAAGGCCAGACCAAGAAAGGCCAGCGCTACGCCGTAATCAATCTCCAGGGCCGTGTGTTCATGCAAGACAGCGACGATCCTTTTCGCAAAGCTGATGCCCTGCTCCAGACCATCACCAGCAAAGTGGTGATCGTGGACTTCCACGCAGAAGCCACGTCAGAAAAAATTTCCCTGGGCTGGTATCTTGACGGCCGGGTGACCGCAGTGTTGGGCACGCACACGCACGTGCCCACGGCCGACAACCGCGTGCTGCCCCGGGGAACGGCCTACCAGACTGACGTCGGCATGACCGGACCCTATGACAGCGTGATCGGCGTGCAGAAAGAGCAAGTGCTGCAAAGATTTCTGACCGGTCTTCCCGGCCGCTTCGAAGCCGCCAAAGGCGATCCGCGTTTTTGCGCCGTGCTGATCGAATGCGATGAAACCAGCGGCCGCGCTAAATCTATCCAGCGCATCATGCTGGGCGAATAAAAAAAGGCAGCCCGCGAAGGCCTGCCTCTGATTGCTCTCGCGATAAGGCTATTTCTTCTTGGTAGCGCCCGTCTTGCGCGCCGGCGGTCTCTTCGGCTGAGGCTTGGCCGGCGCCGGCAATTCGCCTCTCTCCATGGTGAACAGGAACGGATCGGCCGTGTACCGGGTGATCACGCCCGTGATGTTGGTCATAGTTCCCGGGGCCGGCAGCTGGGCCACCGGCGTTTCCAGCTCAACGTGCAGATCCGCTTTGTTGCTTTGCTGGTTGTCCTCGGCAATGGCTGCCTCAATCGTGCTCGTGGTGGCAGAGATTACCTTCACCGGAATCTGCAATCTGGCTTCACCGCCCTTCTCCAGGTCCTGGATCGATTTCCAGACCTTATCGGCAGCGTCTTTGTTAGCCGGCGAGCAATCGGCCTTGGAAAGGATAAATTCCCTGTCGCTGAAGGAGAGCCCACCTGGGTCGTTTTCCCTCACCGCTTGAACTGCCAGGTCGCATGGCGTGGGCGCGGGAGTGATCGCCGCGATCTCCGGTCCCGGGGCCGACTGGGTGGCGACAGCAGCCACGAGCTTGGCCCACCCGTCATAGTTGCCGTGGTACTTGCGGTACTTGGACCTTCCGTAGTCGTCAATGCTCTTTTGCCCTGTGGCGTTTCCCTGGGCCAGGTTGTAGGCTTTGGCGATGTACCAGAACCCGTTCTTGTCAATGGGATTCGGTTCCAGGCAGGCGATTCCGAGTTGGTACACATCCTGCAGGTTGTTGATGTCTACCTGGAGCGACCTCAGATAGTACGTTCTCGCTGTAGTGTAGTCCTTAGTTTGCAACGCGCCGAAACCGGCTGCCCCCGCGAAGATTACCGTCATCTGGTTGCGCAGCTTTGAAAACTCGGCGTCAGAAACGCCTTCCGGTTTCTTCCAGTCCGGCAACAACGCCAGTCCTTTCTCTCCATCAGCGCGCAGTTTGGCCCACTGCTCAGGCTTCACCGCGCCGGCGCGCTCGATGAAAGTCACAATAGCCAGCGCGCGCAGGCTGTTCGAATCGAGCCCCAGGATCCTGGTCGCGGTGTCAAGCACCTTCCCCTGGTTGCCTTGCTGCTGGTAAGCCTGCATCGCTTGCTCCAGGGCCTCAATCTTGACCACGCTGTTGGGATACTGCGCGACAAAAGCCTCCATGGCGGCAGCCTTCGCCGCCGGGTCTTGCGCGTTGAGCGCCGCCACGTATGTGTCGTACTCAGCTCGATCCTTGACCACCTTCTTACTGGTGGGGACGTCGGTCTGCTGGGCCGGAACCTGCTCTGTCAGAAACATGGCCAGCCCGAGAATCGGATAAACCAATGCTCTGTTCATAAAGTAGCTCCTTCCCCAGCGATGAGTTTACACAACTGGAGGCAGCACACAAGTCAGAACTCAAGCCGACGCAGCCTTGCTCAAACACAGGCATCAATCTCATCCGCCAAAATAAAAGGCAGCCCGCCAAGGGGCTGCCCTCTGATTCCTCCCGCAGCAAAGTTATTTCTTCTTCTTAGTCGCGCCCGTCTTGCGCGCCGGCGGTTTCTTCACCGGAGTCTTGGCCGGCGCCGGCAGCTCACCGGCGGTCATGGTAAACATGAAGGGGTTGGGTGTGTATGCTGAAATTGTGCCAATCACGTCGGTCATGGTTCCCGCAGCCGGGGGCTTGGTCATTGGCTTTTCCATCATCACTTGCAAATCAGCTTTGTTTTCCTTCTGATTGTCTTCCGTAATCGCCGCGCTGATGGAATCCGGAGTACTAGAAATCACTTTGACGTTGAGTTTTAACTTCGCCGGGTCACCCTTCGAATCCTTCTGCTTATTCTGGATGACCTGCCACACTTTTTCCGCAGCGTCTTTGTTGCAGGCCGGACCAGCATCGCGATACTGGAGAATGTATTCCCAGTCTCCGAAAGAAAGGGTTGCCGGGTCATTCTCCTGGACGGCCTTGCACGCCAATTCCTGCGGGCTGGGCGCCGGAGTAATAGCGATTTCCGCCGGCGGAGCGGACTGGCCGGCCACGCTCGCCAGGAACTGGTCCCAGCCGTCGTAACCGCCATGGTATTTTCGGTACTTGGACTTGCCGTAATCGCCTATGCTCTTCTGCCCGGCAGGGTTACCCTGCGCCAAGTGGTAGGCCTTCGCAATGTACCAGAAGCCGGTCTTGTCGATGGGATTCATCTCGAGCATTGACAACCCCAACTGATACACGTCCTGCAGGTTGTTGGGATCGATTTTGACGGATCGCAAATAAAAATCGCGAGCGGCGGCGTAGTCCTTGGCTTGCAACGCCCCGAAACCGGCAGCGCCGGCGCAGATCGACGTCATCTGGGTTTTCAGCTTGGAGAAATCGGCATCCGACATGTCCGACGGCTTAGCCCAAGTGGTCAGGAGGGACAGGCACTTTTCTCCATCCTGACGCGCCTTGGCGGCCTTATCAGCCGAGTTCGCATTGGCGCGCTCGAGAAACGTCATGATCGCCAACGCGCGAACGTTATTGGGATTGATCTGCAAAATCTGGCTCGCCGTCTCCTGCACCTTTTGCTGATTGCCAGTCTGCTGGTAGGCAGCCATGGCCTGCTCAAGTGCGTCCGTCAAAACCACGCTCTGCGGATACTGCTTCACAAACGCTTCCATGGCGGCAGCCTTCTGCGCCGGATCCTGCGTGTTCAACGCGGTGATATAAGCGTTGTACTCCGCCGGATCCTTAATCACCTTCTGGTTGGTGGGGACGTTGGCCTGCGAATCCGCAGGTTGCTGGGCACTGGCGTGGGCCAACATCAGCCCGGTGAGCGCAAGCACGAAGGTGACAAGCACTTTTCTCATTACATTCTCCTTCAATCTAGGACAGCCATATTTTTCGGGAGGTGCGGACGGCGTTCCCTCCGGCCGTCGCCGGGCCCCGGGTCGGACATCAACTGAAACCTGAGTTTCGGATTATAAAAGAGGAACCCCTCTGTTGGGCAAGCGGCGGACATAAAAATGACGGTTACTGGTCTGATGCAATGTCTCTGGTTGACGTTATCCGCGAGTTCAATTTTCTCAACACCTTGCGCTGGCCCGCATTGGGAGAAACTCCTAGAATTGAGGGTGCGAACTGGGTAAAACAAGGACAAATTCCAGGAGCCAGCATGTTCAACCAGAAGCTTACCAACCAAACAGCCTTGGTGACGGGCGGCGGCAGGGGCATCGGCGCCGCGATTGTCCGCCGGTTGGCCGGGCTGGGTGCAACCGTCATCATTTGCGGCCGCACGGCTGACCACATTCAAAAAACCGCCTCGCAGATACGGTCTGAGGGAGGCCGGTGCGAGCTCCAGGTCTGTGACGTCGCCGACTGGAACTCGGTAGCCGCGCTTGCGGCGCGAATCCAGACCACGTTTGGCCGGCTCGACATTCTGGTGAACAACGCCGGCATCGGCGGCTTTGGCGGACCGCTGCACACCATGCCAGCGGAGAATTGGGACGCCGTGATCAACACCAACTTGCGAGGCGCCTTTTATACGATTCGCGCGTTTGCGCCCATGATGATCGCCGGTAGAGGTGGCCATATTATCAACATCTCCTCCATCGCGGGGAAAAACGCGCTGCCTAACGGAGCCGCTTATGCGGCTTCCAAATGGGGATTGAATGGGCTTTCGTACTCGGTTGCGGAAGAGCTGCGCGGGCACAACATCCGCGTCTCCGTGATCTGCCCCGGCTCCACGCATACCGAACTTTCCCCCCACGAGGGCAAAGACCCGCGCAAGATGCTCCAGCCAGACGACGTGGCCCACACTGTAGCCATGCTAGTGACGCAATCGCCGTAGAGTTTCTTGAGCGAAATCATTCTGCGCCCGACGCAAAAGCCCTAGCATCCAGCGACACCTTTTCCTACCCGAATAGACACCGGAGGCGAGCTGAAAGCTCCCGGCGATCCCGGCGATTCTGATCCTCAGCCGACCCTTGTGGGCTTCGGCATCGGAGCCAGTAGCGCTTCCTTACGGTAGACGAGGTTGCTGGCGTTGAACGTTGCCAGCTCAAATCCGTGGCCGTGGGTAATGGCGTCGGTGGGGCAGGCCTCGACGCAATAGCCGCAGAAGATGCAGCGGTTGTAATCAATGTTGTAAACCTTGGCGTAGCGCTCGGCGCCGCTTATGCGTTCCTCTTCCGTGTTCTCAGCCGCCTCAATGTAAATGCAGTTTGCAGGACAGGCTGCAGCGCACAGGAAGCAAGCCACGCACTTTTCCAGGCCGTTTTCGTCGCGCTGCAAGACGTGCAGCCCGCGGAAACGCTCCTGGAACATCGCCCCTTTCATGGGCCCAGGGCCGTCGGGATAGTTTTCAACCACCGTAGGCGAAAACATCTCGCGTAAGGTGACGGACATTCCCTTGGCGATGCCGGCGATATCGCGAAAGATCGACATGAAATCAGTATAACGGGTGATCAACGCCGGTACCAACTCCCTGCTCGGGCACCCCGGAACTCATCTCCCCAGCTTGATGACCACTTTTTCCAACCCTCGCACCACGCGCGCCATTCTTTCGTAATCCAACGTTTCAGGTCGGTCGCCGGGACGATGGTAGTTCTCATTTCGAAACGGCGCGGTGTCCGTGACCATGATCGCCGGATAGCCCTGGTTCCAAAAAGACCAATGGTCTGACCAGCTGACACCGGGAATCGCCGCAGGGACGGCGGCGCCTTCAGAAGGAAACCTGGTTGTCTCCCGGAACGCTCCGATCGCTTCCCTGACCAGCGCCCGGGAGGAAACATTGCCGATAAAGCCAATGAAATCTCCCTTGGACGGGTAGAGCAACCCAAAGCCTGCAGGATATTTCTGGCTGCCTTCTACGTCCGAGTACATCCCAATGGTCTCGAGCGATACTGCCGCGACAATGTTCTCATTAAGTTTGCGCGCGTGTTGGGCATAGAGCAGGCTGCCCATGTCTTCGGTTTGAAACCAAGGCGGCTCTTCGTTCACGAAAGCCACGAATCTCAGCGTGCGCGCCGGACGTGCGGACTTTAGAAGCCTCGCCAACTCCAGCAGGGCCGCGACTCCGCTCGAGTTATCGTCGGCGCCGGGACAATCGTAGACCGTGTCGTAATGCGCGCCGATGACTACGATCTCGCTGGGCCGCGTGGTTCCGGGAATCTCAACGATGAGGTTTCTCACCTTCCTCATCTCCAACACATATTCCTGCGAGTTGACCTTGTACCCGGCGCCACGCGTGAAGTCTTCGATGTATTGGCGCGTGCTTTCCAAGGCCTGATAGGCGATGACATTCCTTTCGCCAACCGTGCCTGCCAGGTAAGCTACATGCTTCTTGAGGTTGGCGGCGGTTTCGGACTCTTCAGGAGAGAGTGGCGGCAAAGGCCCACGATACGATCGACCCGGCATCGTGGTCATGAATGCGATCACCGACACCGCAATCACAACGAACAAAACAGCGAGAAGCAAGAAACCTCTTCCAATTCGGCTGCCATGCATGGGCTAACCGGCTGATGTCCCGAAATGCTTCTTCAGCAGTTCGAACGCTCCGCGATACGTGGTGGTCAGCAAGCCAACCATTGCCTTCTCCTGGGCAGGCGGTGAGTCGAATTGCGACGTGATTTCCACCAGCGTACCGTTGTCATCGCCATTGGCGAGGCGGAGCACAGCCACGTAGTTGGCAATAGGTAGCGGGCACTCGATCATCCTGTAGTTGCAGACATGG
>DATFXI010000108.1:0-3869 GCA_035316085.1 Candidatus Angelobacter sp. | reverse complement strand
TCTGCGAGGACTCGTTGGGGTCAGGGACTGCGAAAGCAGTGATCGCATCAGGGGCTGTGACGGTACATGCATCCACGCGGTTGGCTCCCTCGCAGGAGCCGGCAGCTAGAGCATAACCAACGTCACAGCCTTTTTACTTTTCTTCATTGGCTTCCTGCCATCGCCTTTTGACGATTATCAAGCGCTTGTAATACAACTCTTGATGGGATCCATCTAGCCGCTCGCCGTCTGCCGGATGAGGAAGAGAGAAAAGCATATGGGCCGCAGAACCCAAATCCAGCTCCTCACATGCTGCTTGTTGTTTTCGAGCAGCTTGTTCGCCGCAAAAATCACCGGCAAAGTGACCAATGGGACCACGAACAAGCCTGCCGCCGGTAGCGAAGTCGTGCTGATATCGCTGGCCGGAGGCATGGACGAGACTGGCCGTACCAAGACAGACGCAAAAGGCGAGTTCTCCATCGACGCGCGCGATGAAGGTGTCCCACATCTTGTCCAGGTGGCTCACCAAGGGGTGAACTATTTCCGGCCAGTACCCCCGGGCACCAACACAGTTGAAATCACCATCTACGATGCGGCCAAAAGAGTGGACAATATGCTGGCCGAAGGCCGCGTGATCCGGGTGCAAACGGTCGGCGGCGAGCTGGAAGTAACCGACTTGTATGTCCTGCGCAACGAGTCCAAGCCTCCGCACACCTGGATGGGCGATCGCACTTTTGAAATCACGCTCCCCCAAGGCGCCAAGCTGGTGGAGGGCGTGGCTGTAGGCCCCGGAGGCATGCCCGTGGCAAGCTCTCCGGTCGCTACGGGGAGGAACAATCGGTACGCTTTTGCTTATCCAATTCGCCCCGGGCGTTCGCAGCTGCAAGCGATTTACAAACTGCCTTACGGCGGCGCGCAGGATTTCACCATCACGCCTGAGCTGGCCCTCGCTGAATTGGGAGTGATGCTGCCGAAAAGCATGCGCTTCACTTCCAGCGGCGACAGCTTTGCTCAGGCCGCCGACGAAGGCGGCATGACTACCTACGTTGCCAAGAGTCTGGCCCCGGGGCAGAAAGTAACCTTCTCGGTTTCCGGAGAAGGCTCAGCCCCGCGTGAAGTCCAGGGTGGCGGCACCGAAGGCGGCCAGGCGGGAGCTGCTTCCCGCCCCGGCGGAGGATTGGGTGCGCCCATCGGCTCTCCTGATCCGCTGAGCGGCTCGCGTTGGTACGTGCTGGGTGGGGTGCTAGCGGTGATGGCCGGCCTTGCCATTTGGATGATGTTGCGTAAACCGTCGGCGCAGGAAGCCACGGCACCGGCAGGTGGCGCCGCCAGCACGGCCGCGGCCACGTATCGGGGTGCAGGCCAGGCCAAGGAACCGCGCTCTCAGCAGCAGCCTACTCACGCTTCCCTGCTCGATGCGCTCAAGGAAGAACTGTTCCAACTGGAAACAGACCGTCTGCAAGGAAAGATTTCGCAGCAGGACTACGCCACCGCAAGGGCCGGTTTAGATATGCTTTTCCGCCGGCACATCAAAAAGACGGGCAACAACAGCTAGCGGGCCCTGGCGAAGCCGCCTCCTGCCGTCATGGGCAGGGTATTTGTCATTCGACGTGGTGAACCGCACCTAAGGGATTCGCTTGATGCTGCCAAGCATTGTATGCTGGTAGCTTACATCCATGTTGCAGTGGGATTTTCTTAAGACCGTTAAATCGCCTCAACAGCGTCTGGCGTGGCTGGTGGCCATCATCGCCGACGGGCTCCAGATTGTCGGTTTTCCGATGTTCGTGGAGGGTGGCGCGTCTCCGGCTGACGCGGTCCTCGATCTTGCGGTGGCGGCGGTGCTAACCAAACTGCTCGGCTGGCACTGGGCCTTTCTGCCCTCGCTTGTGGCCGAGCTGATTCCCGGCGTTGATCTGTTCCCCACCTGGACAGCGGCAGTCTTTTTCGTGACCCGTCAGCAAGTTCGGTCCGCCGAGCCTGAAGTGCTTCCTCCGGGACCGGCCCCCGCGCCTCGCGCCTGACCTGCCGAATCCGGCGAACCATCTATCTTGCAGGGAAACTGAGGCAATGGTGTCCTCAGGAGCCACCTGCTAAGATGAAGAGTATGGTCGACCGTCCGCAAAAGCCGGTCGTAATCTATGACGGTACCTGCGGGATTTGCGCGGGCAATCTCAAATGGCTCTATCGTCTGGATACTCTCAAGAAGTTTGACGCTACGCCCTACCAGGCCGACGACCTGCTGCGCCTGTTCCCCCATTTGAGGATCGAAGAATGCCAGCAGACCATGCACCTGGTCTTCCCGGATGGCCGCACGTATACCGGTGCTGACGCTTTCCGGCAGGTCTTCCTGCGAATGCCGCTCATGTTCCCGGTAGGCTTACTCCTCAGCATTCCTCCCCTGCCCTGGATTTTGCGGAAGCTCTACCCCATCCTGGCACGCAACCGCTACCGTATCGGCGGCAAATGCGAGCTGCCGGTGCAACCCGACCTCAAAGACGAGCAGGCGGCCAAGTCACGATAACGTGGGCAAGAGCGCTCCGAGAGCAACGCAACTAAAGTAGAATTCGCGTGTTCGATTAAGAATCGAGGCTTTGCCCCGGCGGCGGCATGGGGCCAGGATTCGCGGTGTTCTCGCCCTCGACTTGAGAGAGAGTCCCCATGCAAGCGCTTCGTGCTCTGCCGCAAATTGCATTCCTTGTCACGTTGCTGCTACCACACATCCCCGCACATCCCCAGTCCAAAGACGTATCTTTCCGGCTTTGTCCGCCGAAAGTGCCGAGAACCGATCTAACCCAGGATGAAACTCGAACGGCGCGTCCGAAACTGGTGAAACGCGGCAAACAGTTCTTCCAAGTGTTCACCAACAAGAAAACGGGACGCGAACTTTTTCGCGTGCCTGTAGGAAACGAGGAAGCTAAGTATTGGGTCTACGGAGTAATGCAGGAAGCCGACTTCAACGGGGACGGCATCCCTGACTTCTGCTGGCACGGAGGCGACGACACCAGCCAGGAAAACCTGCTTGTGCTGTCCTCGCCTTCAGGATATCGGAAGGTCGACATTTACGAGAGCCTCCAGCGCGAATGGAAGCGGCGTTTCCCATCCGACCCGCTGGAAGAGCTAAGCGAGGCGATAACCGCGGATATCTCCGAGATGAAGGTGGTACGACGCTCAGGAACAGTGTTCCTGGAGGCGCTTGTGAGTTACCAAGACACTAATAAGGACAAAGTCGAGGACATGAAGACTTACACGCACCGGTTGCGCGTGCCGCAATCGCGGTTTGCCTACATGAAATGACCAGTTGGCAGTCACGCCTGCGAGAATACCGGCGCGTCTTCCCGGCGCGCTTTCGTTGGCATCCGACTTTAGCTGGAACGGCAAGTAAATACACACGTAGGTTCCCAGCATCATCTGCATGCCCAATGAAGGGATCGCAAAATAAATGAAAACACAGGAGTAAGACGGGGAGCCAAAGATATGCCCCCCACGCATCCTGCTTTGGCACAATACGTGCCTTACTCATACGTGGCTGCCGCGGCACAAACGTACGCGTGCTGAAGAACCAGCTACTTAGCGGAGGTACTTAGCACGGGTTAAGTGAGCGCCGGCGGCAGAAACTCTGTCAGGGCCACCAGAAATAGGGGCAGATTTTACCGGGCAGAAACATGCTTCATAGGAGGTTGGCGATGAAAAAAGCATCATGGTTGGCTGTAGTGATCTTTGTCGGAGCAATCTCGTCTTTTGCACAGGATACTCCACAAGGCGATGTGGCGACCGCGTACTCCTTCGTGCACTTTGGCCCCGGCAGCAACGCGAATGGAGCAAGCTTCTCCGCCGCTGCCTACGCAAATCGTTGGTTCGGAATCGCCGGTGACATCGGCGCCTATAACCAG
>DATFXI010000107.1:0-18824 GCA_035316085.1 Candidatus Angelobacter sp. | reverse complement strand
ACCCCGCCGAGACCCTGGACGCTACGGTAATGCAGGCTGGAACAAATCTCTCCCTCAAGCTCTTTCAGATCGTAGGGATCCCTCCCCTTCTCCCACTGTGCGGGATCAGGGTCGGGACTTCGGCAAAAGAAGGAGCGCGCTGAGTGTCACTGACGGCCAAGCTGCTGCTTCTGGTTTCGTTGGGCATTGCGGCCAGCGTGGGGGCGGTGGCTTGGCTGATCGAAGAACGGGCCCACGAAGCCTTCCGCCAGGTCGAGCAGGAGCGCACCGCGGGATTGGTGCACCAGTTTCAACGCGAGTTCGACCATGAAGGCGAAGAGGTCACCCGCGCCGTGGACAGCATTGCCAATTCCGATTCCATGCTGCGCACAGTGATCGAGCTTTACAATGGCGGCGAATACACAAAGTACTTGAACGAGGCCGCAGGTTATGCTGCGGCTCAGCGCCTGGACTTTCTCGACCTGATCGCACCTGACGGAACCATCATTTCCTCCGCCCACTGGCCGGCACGCTTCGGATACAAGCAGCGCTGGTTCCTGGGTGATGGCACTGCTCGGCAGCCTGTGCCGCGAGAGGCGTTCCTCAAACATCTTGAGACAGCGCAAGGCAGCGTACTGGCGTTGGTCTGCCTGCGCACGGTGCGCACCCAGGGCGTCAATTTTTACCTGATCGGCGGCAGAAAACTCGATGCAGTCCTCAGCTCGCTTACTCCGCCGGAGGGGTTGCGCGTTTCTATCTATAGCATTCCGGAACAGGGTCCGGCGGAGGTGCTGAGCGCGTCAAAAGCCAATTTCGATGCCGCCAAGTTGCAGCCCTTGATCCAGAAAGCCGTGGAAAAGCGCGGTGAAGAGTCTGCCACCATCAACTGGGGCCCGGACGCGCCGCAGGAAGAAATCGTGCATGCCCTCGCGCTGCGCGGTTATTCGGACCGAGTGCCCGCCGTGCTCCTGGTCGGCAACTCGCTCGACGAGGAGACCGCCCTCGAAAAACGTATTCGCAACGTCAGCCTGATGATCGCCGGGCTGGGCGTGCTTCTGGGCGTGATCTCGAGCGGTTTCGTGGCTGCCCGCATCAGCCGTCCTATTAAAAAGCTGGCCGATGCCACCGCCAAGGTCGGTCAGGGCGATTGGGACGTGGCCGTCGAGCCGGGGTCGCAGGACGAAATCGGCAAACTTGCTGTCGCCTTCAATCAGATGACCCGCGAACTCATCTCGCAGCGCGAGCGCCTGGTTCAGAGTGAGCGCGTGGCCGCCTGGCGCGAGTTGGCGCGCCGCCTGGCCCACGAGCTCAAGAACCCGCTGTTCCCGCTGCAGATCACCGTGGAGAATCTGCTGCGCGCCCGGGAAAAAACCCCGCAACAGTTCGACGAAGTCTTTCGCGAGAGCACGGCCACTCTGCTGGCTGAGATCACCAACCTGAAGACCATCATCGGGCGCTTTAGCGACTTCTCCAAGATGCCCGCGCCGCAATTTCAGGAAGTCAACATGGAAGAGATGATTGTCAGCGTGGTCCAGCTTTTTCACGCGCAACTCACACGTGATTCTGCGGGCATCGAGCTGGAATTCCAGCTCGGCGGCGTGCCGCCGGTCAAGGGTGACCCCGTGCTGTTGCGCCGGGTCATTGAGAACCTGGTGCTCAATGCGATTGACGCCATGCCCAAGGGCGGCAAGCTCACCTTCCGCACCGAACTCGATCGCCAGTCTGTAGTCTTCGAGTTGGCAGATACCGGCCAGGGACTGACGCAGGAAGAATGCCAGCGCCTGTTTACGCCTTACTACACCACCAAACAACATGGGACCGGGCTGGGCTTGGCGATCGTACAGTCGGTGGTGAGCGACCATCACGGTAAAATCAGTGTCAGCAGCATCAAGAATTTCGGAACAACGTTTCATATTGAGCTGCCGGTGTTCTCGGATGGCTCTGTGGTTGACGAGCAACTGGAAGCCTCGAGATGAATAGTGGCAATTAGCAAATAGCAGTTAGCAATTAGCAAGAGACGCAGGGTGAAAGACTTTCGTAAACTCAAGGTTTGGGAAGAAGGACACAAGATGACCTTGACCTCATACAAGCTCACTTCCGAATTCCCGAAACAAGAGCTGTTTGGCTTGACGAGCCAGATTCGCAGATGCAGCGCTTCGATCCCTGCCAACATTGCTGAAGGCTGTGGGCGAGTAGGAAACACTGAATTGCATCGTTTTTTACAAATTGCCTGCGGCTCGGCCAGCGAACTCGAATACCACTTCCTTCTGGCAAAGGACCTTGGTTACATCTCGCGGCCTGATTACGATTCGGTTCACAAACAATTGCTTGATTTAAAACGAATGCTGGTGGCACTGACTCGTAAAGTTGGTTCAGAACGAGGTCGCTAACGCGGAAGGGAATGCAGATTGTCAGTTGTGGTTTGGCTAATTGCTAATTGCTATCTGCTAATTGCTTCTTTATGAAAGCTAATCTCCTCATCGTCGACGATGACGCCAACACGCTGGCGTCGCTTTCCCGCGCCTTTCGTCTGGCGGGACACGAAGCCGCAGTGTGTGACCGGCCGGTGCGCGCGCTGGAAATTCTCAAGTCGGAGAAATTCGATCTGATTCTTTCCGACGTGGTCATGCCTGGCATGGACGGTCTGGCCTTGCTGGAAGCGATCCGTGCCGCCGGCGTGACGACGCCGGTGGTGATGATGTCCGGGCAGGCGCACATCGAAATGGCGGTGAAGGCTACGCGCCTGGGCGCTCTGGATTTTCTGGAGAAGCCAGTCTCCACCGAAAGACTGCTGCTCACGCTCGAGAATATTCTCAAGGGGGAGCGGCTTCGCGAAGAGAACCTGCGGCTCCGCGAGCAGCTGGGCGGCTCCGAGCTGGTATTCACCGGCGAGAAGATGCGCCGGCTCATGGCACAAGTGGAACGCGTGGCGGCCAGCGAAACTCGCGTCTGCATTCTGGGTGAGACCGGAACCGGCAAGGAGCTGATCGCGCGCACCATCCATGAGAAGAGCCACCGCCACCAGGGGCCGTTCATCACGCTGAACTGCGCCGCCGTGCCGGCGGAACTGATTGAATCGGAGTTGTTCGGCCACGAAAAAGGATCGTTCACAGGCGCCGCGGCGCGCCACATCGGAAAGTTCGAGCAGGCTCACGAAGGCACGCTGTTCCTCGACGAAATCGGCGACATGCCCATCGCCATGCAGGCCAAACTGCTGCGCGTGCTCGAGCAGGGTGAGGTAGAGCGCATCGGCGGCGACAAACCGGTCAAGGTGAATGTGCGCGTGGTGGTGGCTACACATCGCAATCTCGAAGAGCAGATGCGACAGGGCGGCTTCCGCCAGGATTTATTTCACCGCATTTACGTCTTCCCCGTAGTGTTGCCTCCATTGCGTGAGCGATTGGATGACGTGCCGGCGCTGGTCGCCCACTTTGCCGGGCAGATCGCGAAGCAAAACGGATGGAAGGAAGTTACTTTCAGTGACGATGCCCGACACATGCTCGCAGCACAGAGCTGGCCGGGCAATATCCGTGAGCTGAGGAATGTGGTGGAGCGGATTCTGCTTTTTGTCGAAGGCGACAAAGTGACCGCCGCCACCGTTGCCGCAGCTTTGCCTTCGCAATCCGGGCAGAGTGCTGGAACATCGTTTGCCGCTTCTGGAACACTTTCCCAGCGCGTAGAGCAGTTCGAGCGGCAGATGATTCTCGACGAGATCAAGCGCCACAATCATCACATCACCAACACCGCCAAAGCGCTGGGCCTGGAGCGCAGCCACCTCTACAAGAAATGTCAGCAGTTGGGCATCGATCTAAGGGAGATGCGGAAATAGAAAACCTTACCGCTGATGACACTGATTTCACGAATTCACACCGATTGATTAAAGCGGTCTTTTGCATTCCTCTTATCAGTGCGATCAGTGTCATCAGTGGTGAGATTTGGATTCTCGTCAATCTTTGGCAATTTTGGCATTTTTGGCAATCCCTTCAGGCCTATGCGACACTTGAGGGCAGGTGCTGGGGCCTGTAGCTCAACGGTTAGAGCAGCAGACTCATAATCTGTTGGTTGTAGGTTCGAATCCTACCGGGCCCACCAATCGCCGCAGCGACAATACTAATCCCGGCTACCGAAATTGCGCCGTTGCAGCCAGGCGGAGAGATGGCTGGAAGCTTCCCCAAGCAGTTTACGGAACCTGATTCCCGCCAGGCCATCGCCGTTCGACCAGGCGACGTCACCGTGACCGCGCACCAGCCCGCCGAACGGCAGCTCAAAAGCAAACTGAATCGTCGTCCCCGGCGCGTGATAGAAGAGCGACCAGATGGCCATGCCGCCTTCGCTCAAGTTCGACATAGTGCTTTCCACATCGCGCCCCTTGATCCTCAATTCCACGGGAACCATCAAGGGATACCGGAAGGACTGGCGTTTTTCCGCCATCATCATGGGGACGGCGGTGGTGAAGACGTGGGCTATCTTTTCCTTCACCAGCGGCGGCCGCAGCACGAAGTTGGCTCCGGCGTGGATCGCCAGTTGCGTCTCCGGCTCCGAACTCAGACACGCAAAGACCACGGCTGAGCGATTGGCGCTGCTGGCGCGCACCTTCTTCATCATCTCCAGGGCGCCGGCGAGCTTCAGATCCACCACAATTCCATCCACGCGCTGCCGGGCAATAAATTCGCGCGCCGTGGCGGCGGAAGCGCAGTTAAGGCGCCCCTCTACAGCCTCAACGACGGCGGCAATCGTTTGAACCAGAGCCTTGTCGTCGCTGATTACCAGAAATTGAAGGGCAGGTCGTGCCGGTGCGGAAGCAAGCGCGGTAGCAAGATTTTTGCTGAAAACCGCCATAAGGGGCGTTGTCTGCGTACCATTTCAGTCTATTGATTTTTCCGCCGGACGCCAGACAGTTTTTCTTAAGAATCCGTGCCAGCCGGTTCCTGAGTCGCGTAAAGCCATGAGAATACTGGTACTCCCATCGCGGCGGGACACACCATAAGAAAAATTTTAGAACTGGAGGCGCGGCGGGCTCACTCCGGCCAGGCATCGCCCCATTCCGATTGGCGGGCCAGCTTGTAAGCCGGGCCCTGGGACCGCGACACTGTGCGTGTCTCGATTCCCTCGTGCGCACACAAGGTCAATTGCACGTGGCCGCTGTGCTTGCGGGGATGCCGCACAATCCGGCTGGCAGCCGGCGGAAAGGCGTCACGGCTGGCCACTAAGTAGGAGAATTTCTCGTCCTCATAGGCCAGGGCCGCGGTTTTTGCCTGGCGGTGGGCGGTGGTGCGCTCCAGCCGTTGAGCAAAGTGGCACCAATCGCGTGTGCCGGCCATGGGACAAGCATCGTGATGCGGGCAAGGCGCAAGAATGTTCGCGTTTTGGGCGATCAGCAGCGATCGTGCCCGGTGCACTGCGGCAAAGCCGCGCACGGTGCCGGGCTCAATCACCACCAGAAACTGTTTAGCCAGCCGCCAGCCACGATCGAGCACAGCATCCGCGATTTCCGGCGCCAACTCCCCTAACGCGTACGAGATTACCGCTAGATCGTGCGGGGCGCACGCAAAGGGTGTTCGCAGATCGCAGCGCCGCCATTCTGCTTCATGCAAAACTCGATGGGAGCAGCCGGCGGCCAGGCGCCGGCCGAGGTCAAGCCACGCGGTATCGGACTCCGCCAGCGTAGCCTGGCGCAACGTGGGAAACAGCTCGACTGCCGCAAACAGAGCGGTGCCGGGCCCGGCGGCGAGATCAAGAACGCTGGCGATTTGAGCTTGCGGCGCCCGCTCAAGGACTTCAGAGAACACGCGCCAGTTGGCGGCATAAGTTGCGGGTAAGCGCGCGGTAAGATACGCGGCGCGATGTTCCGGAGTCTGAATCGGAGGCGAGGAAAATTCAGCAGCCCGGTAACGACGAGTGAGTTCAGCGGAGGCGCGGGCCAGAGTCTTCCCGTCCACGCTCTCAACTTCGCGCTGAATGGCGGCCAGCAGCTCTTCCGGCAGGCGCATGTGTCACACCATTGCCAGAATTGCCAGCACTGCCAAAGATCGCCGAGAGTGTAAGAGCGATGTGCCTTCCAATTTTGGCAATTACCAATTTTGGCATTTCTGGCAATTTCTGACGGGCAAAAGCCCCTACTCCGCCTCGGGATGTCTTCTCGACCAAGGGTCGGAAACTAGTCCTTGTATTTCACCGAGCAGCCGTACGGACGCGTCGCCCCGTCCGTCACGGGTTTGCCCGCCAGGGCTTCGCTCAGCGCGGTGGAAACATAGTTTTTAGAGTTCTTGATGTCACCGGGATCGGATGTCGGGTGGTCATCAATCGCGCCGTTATAAATCAGCGTTCCGCCGGGATCGATGATGTACATGTGCGGCGTCGTTTTGGCCGCATAGAGATGTCCCAGGGTGCCGCCTGGATCCATCAGCACGGCCGTCGGAGCTGCACCCATTTGCTTGACGTATTCGTTTTCCTGGGTCGGAGTCACAAAACCCTGCGTCCCGGGGGCCGAGGAGATCACGGTAAGCCAGATCACGCCCTTGCCGGTCCACTCTTTCTGCAGGCGCTGCATGTTGCCGCTCTCATAATGCTTCTTGGTGTAAGGGCATCCCTGATTGTGCCATTCCAGGACCACATACTTGCCCTTGTAATCGGACAAGCGCTGGCTCTTGGCGTTGCTGTCCACCGAAGTGAAGTCCGGGGCCGGCTCGCCCACCTTGACCGCTAAAGCCGAGGCCACTACCACCACCAGTGTGCCCACCGCCAGGGTTGCATACCGCAGATTCCTCATTTTTCCTCCTTCGTTGCGGCGACTATTTTATCGATTGTATCTTTGCCGCGCTCACTGGCGCGTCCACATAATACGCGCTTCCGCCCGGGATGACGAGTACGCCGCGCAAGACGCGGATCGGCTTGAGCAGCAGATCCGACTTCTTGAGCGTAATCTTGGCGCCCCGCGGCATGACCTCAAGAATTTGCGGGGCGGCGTTATCAATCTGGCCAGGATCGAGCGGGAAAAAGCCGGCTTGGCTCAACGTTTTTCCCGTGTCCAGCAGGAGCACAAAGTTTTCTTTTTCTGTTTGCACAGATGCTTTCCAGGCTGCCGGCCAGCCTTGGGGAAGAAGTTTCCGATTCGCGGCAAACAGCGCAGCAACGGCGGGATTCTCACGGGCTTCTGGCCCGACAGGCAAAGAAACCCGCAACTGCGCCCGGTCCGGCAAACAAACCTCGCGGCAGATCAGCCATTTGGCGTCCAGGTTGATGACCGCCGCGCCGGGGCGCGCGGACGCAGGCACGCGCAGCGGGACCGCCAGCAAAACATCGCCGTGGTAGCCATAATCAGCCAGCTGCGGCGTGTTTTGCATGCGTTCCGGACGGGGCCACTGAACCTCCCCCGCGGTGAACCCCTCCGGAAGGTGCCATTGGAGGACCGGCGGCTGGCCCGAATCGCCCGAATTCACCCAATAAATGTGCCAGTCAGCCTCCAGGACAAAGTGGACGCCAACCATCGCCTGCTGGCCCGGGCGGACGGCCATTTGCTGCGACAGAAACTCAACCTGCGCGTGCTTGGCTTGGACTTTCTCCGGCGGAGGAGCGGCTCCAGCGAACAGGAAGCACGCAAGACAGGCAACAAATCGCAACCAGAGAGGACGCATGGTGGCTCTATTTTACGCCGCGAAAAGCTTACTCTGCCGGGCAGACGTTCATCGCGCAGCGATGAACCCTACTAACGAGCTGTACCACGACTCTCGGAGGGCAGATGTTGTCCGCGCAACTTCGGCATCGGTTGCGCAACCGGCGCCAGCAGCACAGCCAAAAAAAAGCGCCGGCAAGGCCGGCGCTCCCGTTTAAGAGTATTTGCACACCATCTACGGCAGAACGTACCGCAGAACCAGATGGTCCATAAACATGTGGGCGTTCTTAGGCGCCAGCAGGGCTCCAGTGATTGGGTTCTTGTTTACGAACCAGGGAGCACGGGTTGAATAGCTGGCGTCGTTGATCAGCAGCAGGGCCCCGAACTGCGGGTTGCGCCACAGTGTCTGGGTCCAAACAAAGCTGATTTCCTGGATGGCGCGGTTGTTGTTGTTACCCGAGCCGGTACCACCAAATCCGATGATAGGCTTGACCACCGCCGGTGAAGTGAGATCGGGGAAAGCATTGCGCTGGTAATATGAGCCGCCGTAATAAGCTGCGAATTGCGTGTTCTTGGCGACCTGCGCCTCAAACCCACCGTAGCCGCTGGTGGTGCGGACCATGGACAAGTCGATGTCGCATCCCCCTGCATTAGTGCAGGTTGCGGCGCCATTGTTGACGGGAAAGACTACAAACTGCGGACCAAGACCATTGAAGTAGCGGCCCACGCCTAAGCCGTAAACGCCGTAAGCCATAAGTCTGAAGTTCTTGACCAGCTCAAAATTCATTCCTCCCATGGCGCCGGCGCCAATTTTAGTGTGCTTGTTGAAGGCTACGCCGGCCGCCACAGGCGTAGGCTGGTTCGTTACTTTGGCGGAGGTCATCAAGCCTCCACCCTCCAGATGGAAGGCGCGGCCACCCAGCGTTGTGTCGTAGGCCATCTTGCTCATCAGGTCCGGGAAGGCATTGGGAACGCCGGCGGTAGCAACGCCGTCAATCTGACCACCTAAGACGCCCGAAAAAACGGTCGGGGTGACGACTTCGCCGTTGGTAATCTGCTGTGGATTCTCAACCGAGAAGGCCCATGCGAAGTGGTCGTTGGGGTGGACCGCCACACGGAACTGGCCGTCGCGCCCGTAGGGTACGCCGACGTGAATGTTGCCGTCAGTGCTCTGCGTGGTGGCAAGATCAGACCCCATGGGACCGACGCCCACCTTATTCGGCGTGATCAGGCTCCAGGCCTGGCCGGCTGTGAACTCCCAGATACCGCGCTTCGCATTCAAGAAATAGAGACGCAAGCGAAGAGTGTGGGGATTGGTGGTCACGAACACGTTGGCCGCATCATTGCCGTTGAAGTCGCCTTCCAGGTATCCAGTCAGATTAGTCTCGCCATACTTCCCGGCAACCTTCAGGTTCCAGCGGGAATATTGCCCTGTGGAACGAAACTCCGTGATCTGGCCGGCGGCGGTGTTGTTGTAAGGAATTCCGCCAAAGCCGGTGGAAACTACGTTCCCGGTGTTCACCGTCCGGAAGATGTTGTTGAAGTCCATGAACCCGCCGGGCGTCCAGTCTGTCCCGCCAATGCGGAATGAGAGCGGCGATTCCTTGGGCCGCTCCGGTTGCTGGTCGCTGGCGATGGCAGCAGCGCTATTCGGAGCGCTGGTATGAAGCGCGGCGTTTTCTACGTGCGGCGTGCCTGCGACGGCCGTTCTGAGATCCGTGATCTGCTGTTGTTGCTGCGCGATCTGCTGCCTTTGTTCCGAGATTTGCTGTTGCTGTTGTGCGATCTGCTGCTGCTGCGCGGCAAGAGATTCCCGCATAGCCTTCAGCTCGTCGGCCACGGTGGAACTGCCCGGTGCGTTAGCTTGCGCCAGCGCCATTCCTGACGCCAACACAAGGAAACTCATTGTGCGTAAAATCATCGAAATCCTCCTTAAACTCGCTAAACGAATGATTGAAGTTGAAAATCGGCGTTGTGGCCGCAACGATCTGCCGACGACTCCGCGCGCGTCAGAACCCGCCTAGAAAACCACGGGAGGACATTTATATCCGGTGACCCGGCGCTCGATTGTTTAAATTTCGATAAAAGAATTGGAGCTTAGGCCTTAGATCACGCAAGCGCAGGAAGGACACCAAGATAGGGCGTTGTCGAACGCGCGCCGCGGTTACCAGCAACGGTTCAACACAACAAAAAGAGCACCGGCGTCCCGGCGCTCTTAGTGAACAGACTACGTCTTACGGCAACACGTAGCGCAGACTCAGGAAGGCCATCGTCAGGTGTGCGTTCTTCGGCGCACCGGGGGCCACGAACCACGGGGAGCGAGTTAGATAGGACGTTTGTGTAATCAGTACAACCGCCCCATACTGAGGGTTCCGCCACATCGTCTGAGTCCAGTCGAATGTGGCTTCCTGAATCGCGCGGTTGGCACTGTTCGGAGAGTTGATGCCGCCGAAGCCGATGATCGGTTTCACCGCCAGCGGTGAGGTTGTGTCGGGGAACGCGTTCCGCATGAAGTACACTGCGCCGTAGTACGCGCCGAACAACGTCTTGGGGGCTTTGGTGGGCTGGAATTCCAGGCCGGCCAATCCGCCGCCTGAGTGCGGCAGCGAGAGCTCCGTGTCGAAAACGGTCGGGCTGCTCTGGATCGGACGGACCACTGCCGCCGGCCCCAGACCAATGAGATAGCGGCCGTTGCCCTGGCCCCACAGACCATTGGCCAGCACGCGCAAGCCCTTTACGACATCCACATTCATGGCGCCTAAGACCGAGCCGCCGCTTGCAGTATGCGTCACAAACGGGGTACCAGGCACACCGATGTGAATGTTGGTGATTTTCACGGTTGTCAGCAGACCCCCGGCTTCAAAGTGGAAGTGCTTGCTGTTGCCGAACGTCCTGTCGTAGGCGATCTTGGATATGACATCCGGAAACGCGTTCGGTGTGGCGGTGTTGTTGCCCGCGTCAAACTGCGGGCCCAGTTGGGCATTGAAGGCGAACGGGAAGATTACTTCGCCGACACCAACAAACTGCTCCGGGTTCTCAACCGCGGCACCCAGCTGCCAATTGTCATTGGGGTGGTAAACCACGCGGAACTGCCCGGCTCGGGTGTAGGGAATACCAACCTGGATATTGGCATCTTCGTTAATGGTGATCGCCAAATCGGCAGGCACCGGCGAGAGACCTACGCGGTTGGGGGTGATCCAGCCCCAGCTCTGGCCGCCCAGGAACTCCCAGTTCCCGCGCTTGATTTGCGCCCAGTAAAGACGCAGACGGTTGGTGTGCGGGTTGGACGTAACGAACACGTTGGCTGCGTCGTTGCCGTTGAAATCACCTTCCAGATAACCCGTCACGTCATTGGCGCCGAACTTCGTGGTCACCTTCAGGCTGTAGCGGGAATACTGCCCGGTCAGGCGTAATTCGGTCAGATGCCCCTGCACAGTATTGCTGAAGGGAATTTGGCCGAACTGAGTGCTGATGTTGTTGCCGGTGTTGGTGGTGCGGAACACGGTTTCAAAATCCACGAATCCGCCCGGAGTAAAGTCCGCTTGGCCGATCCGGAACGAAAGCGGCGACTCCTTAGGCTTGTCCTGCGGAGGAGCATCGCTGGATACCGTGGCAGTGGTTGCAGGAGCGTTGGGGTGGAGAGCAGCGTTTTCGACATGCGCCGTGCCTCCCAGAGCCTTCTCCAGCGAATCAATCTTCTGCTGTTGTTGGCCGATTTGCAGCTGCTGTTGCGCAATCTGTTGTTGCTGCTGCGCTACGGCCTCGCGCAGCGCTTTGATCTCGTCCGCCACTGAAGCAGCTCCGGCCTGCCTGTCAGCTGGCGCGCCCCCCTGGGCCAGCGCTGTACCTGCGCCCAGCATGATCAGACTTAGTGCTCTTAAGAATTTCATCGGCCTTTACCTCTCTGTTCGATCCCTGCTTTGTTCTGAGGGTGATTTCTACACTTATCCATTCGAGCAACGCGAACTGAACGTAAACTGATGCTGCTCTGGCTAGAAAAGTTTTCCAGCGGCAAGATTTATGGTGAAGCGGTGAGATTCGAAGCAGTCTGTGGTCTTGAGGATGCCGAAGGGTGGAAATCGAGTGCGGGAAATTGCCCGCGTGCGTGACAAAAAAAAATGAGCGCCGGTCTTCCGGCGCTCATTGGTTAAAGATCGTTAAGACTACGGCAGCACGTAACGCAAGCTCACAAAGGCCATGGTCAGGTGCGCGTTCTTAGGCGCGCCCGCTGCCACGAACCAGGGTGCACGAGTCACGTACGAAGTCTGAGTGACCAGTAGTACGGCTCCGTACTGAGGGTTTCTCCAGAATGTCTGCGTCCAATCCACGCTGGCTTCCTGTACCGCGCGGTTAGCGCTATTCGGAGAGTTGATGCCGCCGAAGCCGATGATGGGTTTCACCACCAGCGGGCTGGTCAGGTCCGGGAAAGCATTGCGCTGGGCATACATCCCGCCGTAGTAGAAGCCGAACTGGGTGTTCTTGCCCGGCTGCATTTCGATACCGCCGATCGCGCCGCCAGAGTGCACCAGCGAAACATCGACATCGAACGCCGCGGGACCGGTCGCGACTGGACGGACTACAGTGTCAGGCGCCAACCCGTTGAGGAAACGGCCAGTGCCGTTGCCCATCATGCCGCTGGCCAGGAGACGAACCCTCTTGGGCACCAGTTCGTAGTTCAACGCGGCAAACGCACCGCCGCCCATCTTGGCGTGGTGGACAAAGGATGTGCCGCCGATCGGGAGGTTGGTGATCTTCACAACGAGCCCCAGCGCGCCACCTTCAATATGGAAATGACGGCCACCGGGATCGCTGTCATACCCCAGCTTGGTCAGGAAAACAGGACCGGCGTTGGGAGTGCCTGGGTTGTTTGCCGCGTCAAACTGCGTGCCCAGTTGAGCATTGAAGGCGAACGGGAGTATCACTTCGCCGGCACCTACGAATTGTTCCGGGTTCTGAATCGCAAACGCCCACCCGAATCTGTCGTTGGGATGCCATACCGCGCGGAACTCGCCCGCACGGGTGTAGTTAGCTCCGACGTGGACCGCAGCATCTTCACCGATGGTGAGCGCCATGTTCGACGGCGCCGGCGAGAACCCGACGCGGTTCGGCGTCTGCAGGCCCCAGGTCTGTCCGCCCAGGAACTCCCACTGGCCGCGCTTCAAGTCCAGCCAGAACAGGCGGAGACGGTCAGTGTGAGAGTTGGAGGTAACGAAGACGTTGGCGGGATCGCTGCCGTTGAAGTCAAATTCGATATAGCCGGTTACATCATTTTCGCCAAACTTGGTATGCGTCTGGAGGTTGAACCGGGAGTATTGACCGGTGGAACGGTACTCGTTGAGGTGTCCCTGCACGGTATTGCTGTAGGGAATTGAGCCGAAGCCGGTTGTGACGTTGCTGCCAGTATTGGTTGAGCGGAAGACATTCTCGAAGTCCACAAAACCGCCGGGCGTGAAGTCGGCCCCGCCGATACGGAAGGAAAGCGGCGACTCTTTGGGCTTTTCCGGCTGCTGGGTGTCGCTGGCCACGGCAGGAACGTTGGTTGCAGCGTTGGTGTGCAGCGCAGCGTTCTCCACGTGCGGAGTGCCCGCCGTCGTGGCCTCCAACTGCTTCTGCAACTTCTCAATCTGCTGCTGTTGTTGGGCGATCTGTTGTTGTTGCTGAGTCATCGCCTCGCGCAACGCCTTCAACTCATCGGCCACAGACGTTGCCGGGGTCGACCCGGTGTTCGGCGTGCTTGTCTGGGCCATCACTAATCCCGGCACCAGAACGAGCCACAAAAGTTTTCCAAACCATCTCATCGAAACTCTCTCCTCGCTGCGGATTCGTTTTCTACAACTGATTAAGAGAAATAGTCTTGACCCCGATGGTCGCGTCTGGGGCCATTTGACTTGCGCACGCCATTATGCCTGATTGGGACAAATTACCGAAGTCATTTCTTTTTTTCCTTATGTTTTTCGAAATGACACTAGAAAACTACAAAATATGGAATTTTGTAGGCCTGCCCTAATTGCTTGCGGAGAAGGATGGTCGGAGCACAACGCAAGTGATTTACCGGATCACATGCGCTGAGAAAGCCCCTGTCTCCACACGCCCGGCGCGCTTGACCTGTACAAAGATGCGGTAATCGCCGGCTTGCGGAAAACCGTAAGGAAAAGAAACGTCGCCGTTGTGCGGACCGTCATGCATTCCTGCCATTGCTTCGGTTTTCTGGCGGCCCATTTCAGCCAACCCCACTGCCGCCATCGACACCGTACCCGCAGGGTGGATGTGCGCGAAGATTTTGCCGTCGGAGCTCACAAGCGCCATGTGACCTGCCATTCCCATGTAGCTCTCCAAATCGGCGGCGGGCTTGCCTTGCGGGTCCTCCACGCGAAAACGGAACCAGATAGGCTGGTTGGCTTTGAAGGTCACCGGAAGTTTTCTGCGGGCTCCGGCATCGAGTTCCCACACCATGCGGTAGCCACCCGAGAGCTGCGACACATTTTCTCCGGCCGCAAGAGCGGCCGCGCCGGAATCGTCGCCCCTCAGCGGCTCACCTGCGAGCGAAGGAAGATTGATCTCGCCGATCTGGGTCTCGGGGAAACCTGTATGGTGCACGATGTCGGCATAAATCTCGTACTTACCCGGCGGCACGGCCGGCAGATTGACGGCGAATTCGCCTTCGCCGATTTTGTCAGGATGGAGGTGCCAGAAACTTTTCATGTCCGGCACGCTTATCAGAAACAAATGCAGCAAGTGTCCGTGATCGGGAATGAGGTCGTCGAGACGGAGGCGCTCCGGGTTCTCAATGCCGAAGCGGTTCGGTTCCGGAGCGTTGGGGTTTTCCAATTTCACTCGCAGCAGATTCCCCGCCTCCAGCCACGCTTGCACATGCGGCTGCCGGTAATTCAAACGGGCACTGGCCCGTGCGTCCGCGCCCCACCAAATGTTTCCGAAAAATACTGCGCCGACCAGCAACACCGCCGCCACGATGGTGCGCACCAAGGCCTTTTTGGATTGCGCCGTCGGCGCTTGTTCCCCGGTTGCGAGATTGGCCTCGCGGTTGGCTGCGCCGATGATGCCCACCAGCCCCGCCAGCAATACCAATCCCAGGACCGCGAGCAGCGCTCCCAAGGGCGCGGTCATGCGCGCGGTGTTGGTGGAAACTGCAGGAACCGGAACACCCATTTCGCCTTTGCCCTTCGCGCCTTCGGCTTCCACCTGTACTTTCCACGACCCGCGCGACATAATCCACAACTGGCCGGTGAAAAGATGGGGATCGCCAGGCGCGCGTCGCGCCGCATCGGCCGTGGGCGCCATCTTGGCCCCAGCGCCTACGATCCGCATGGGACGAATCTCAACCTTCTCTACATCGCCCTCGACAACACGGATTTGGATCTGGGCAATGCCCGGCACGACCACCGGCGGCTGCACCGTGACCAGTAGATGGTACGGGCCGGCACTGCCGTCGTAGTACACGTCAGGACTGTTGACGTGCGCCAGGGCCGAAAAAGGCAGCGCGAGAGCGATGATGAAGGCAGATGTTAGAGCACGAATGCGCACGTGGTCCCCTTGGTCAGTGATTGCGTAATTGAGTAATTTGGTAATTGGGTAATTGAAATTCTGATCAAATTACCCAATTGCCAACTTACCCAATTACCTAATCCTCATCGTTTGACGCGGCTGAGCCAGTTGCCGTAAGTAATCCCAACCCGCATGCTGACCACCGAAAACATGAACGCCAGTCCCATATTGCGCCAGAACTCGGCGGGGGTCGCTTCCCAGCTCACAAAGACATGGCGCACCGTGGGCGAGGTCGGAGGCGCGAAGTAGGGAAAGTCATTCGGAGCCAGGAACCAATGCCGCGCTGCCGGCGACATCAGAAGAGTCGCAAAAGGCCATTCCACTGCGATCAGGACGGCCAGAAACGTGATTCCGGCGAAGGCAGCTTGCAACCACTTGTTCCACGCATCGCGCCGCTGCTTGAAGAAAACGTCGAGAGCGACATCCACCGCGAGGAAGGGAAATGTCAGGACCACCGCGAGTGTGCCGAGGACCGCACGCGACAGTTTGCTCCATTCCTCCGGCCGTCGGAACAGCGGAGCCATCACGTCCAGCACAAACGCCGGCACGATCAGAAGAATCGGGAATGGCAGCGGCACCATGTGGGTGATGTTCTGGTACACCGGGCCGAGTTTGGGTGATGCAGGAAACAGGGGCAGGACCCACATCAGCAGCAGCACAAACAGAGAGTAAACGCCGGTCACGATGGTGCGCGCCCAGCGGTGTCCGGAAGCGCGCGCCAGGGCTTCTACCATGAACAGTAAGCCGATGCTGATGACCAAATAAGAAATCGCGCTGTGGAGTAACACGCGGTTCATGTACTCCAACTTCATGGTCATGATCTGTAACAGGCTCAGGCCGCCCAGCCCCAGCAATATGGCTTGCAACCGCCGGCGGCGTTCGCCGCTGGCCCGGTTCATCTCCGCCACCGTAAGCAGGATGGCTCCCCAGTTGATTCCGGCGATGCCCAATGCCAGCAGAAAGTGCGGCGGGCTGATGATCTTCACGTCCAGTCCGTAGGCTTCATGCCACCAGTTGTCAAAGGGAGCGGAAGTAAGCATGGCCAGCGCACCCCAGGCAAAGACAAACGCTCCCAGAGGACCACGGAAGCCGAGCACGCTGACCGAAGCGGGTCGCGACGGCGAGCTGGAATGGAAGGTGGTGCCTAGAATGACCCATGCTGCAGCCAATCCGGCCAGCACGGCGCCAAACTGAACCAGCAAATGCGCGGGAGTCCAGAAACTGTCGCGGCCGATGCTCTCGTGCCAGGAAATGTCCCAGTAAATTCCTACGGCGATGCTCATGGCCGCGGTAAAACCGGCCCAACTGAGCCAGGGCGATGCCTTCGGCAGGCTCGGCTCCTGTCCCATACGCGAAGCGAGAGTGTTCATGAACGCTGACCCCAGTGAATTCTTGGCTATACAGAATACACTGAACGGCGGTTCAGTCTCTCGCTCGCTACCGGTATCCGCATCTCAAGCGGCGCGGCCAGCGCCCGCAGAGGCGCAGTCAAACCTTGCATCAGCCGCGCAAACTCTTCCGGATTCAGAGACTGGGCGCCGTCTGACAACGCGCGTTCCGGGCATGGATGCACTTCGATAATCAACCCGTCGGCGCCAATGGCCAGCGCCGCGCGGCTGGCGGGAGCAATCAGGTCGCGGCGTCCGGTGCCGTGTGAGGGATCAGCGATCACGGGCAGGTGCGAAAGCTCGCGGGCCAGCGCGACTGCGGCCAAGTCCAGCGTGTTGCGTGTCTCGGTTTCGAAAGTCTTGATGCCGCGCTCGCACAACACCACGTTGCCATTGCCGCCGGCCAAAAGATACTCCGCCGCCAGCAACCATTCCTTCACTGTCGCGGATGGACCGCGCTTCAACAGCACCGCCTTGCCGCATTTGGCTAATTGGCGCAGCAGGTCATAGTTCTGCATGTTGCGCGCGCCGACTTGCAGCATGTCGGCGTATTCGCCGATGAGCTCGATATCCTGCGTGCTCATGACTTCGGTGACCACCGGCAAGCCGGTTTCTTCGCGGGCTTCGCGGAGTAGCTTCAGCGCTTCCAGCCCCAGTCCTTGAAAGTCATACGGAGAAGTCCGCGGCTTGTACGCGCCGCCGCGGAGTAGAGAAGCGCCCGCGGCTTTCACTGCTCGCGCCGTGGCCAGGATTTGCTCGCGCGATTCCACCGAGCACGGCCCGGCGATCACCACGGCGGCCTCGCCGCCGATCACCACGCCTCCCACGTCCACGCGTGTGCGCTCGCCGCGAATCTGCCGGCTCACCAGCTTGAAGGGATGAGCGATGGGCACCACGTCTTCCACGCCGGGCGCAGCTTTTAACGCTTCCAGCGCCGCTCGCGATCCGCCGGAACCCACCGCGGCCACAATCGCCCGCTCCGAGCCCCGCGTCACGTGCGGCTGGAACCCGCACTCTTTCACTCGATCGATTACGTGCTGAAGCTCGGCTTCAGACGCGCCTGCTGCCATGTTGATGACCATTGCTCTGCTCCTTGATTCCTTCTTTCACTTTCCACTTTCCAATCTGTTTTCGCATCGCTAACGTGCCGATCCGGCGCGTCTCCAGAATGATGCGGCGAAAAATGCCGGTCACGCTTTCAACCGGCAAGGGGCCCTGGCTCTGGGCGCACACACGATCCAGTACCTGCTGTTCGCGGCGGCCGTCATACGCCGGCAGCCCGGCAGCGACCTTGATCGCGGCCAGCTCGCAGGCGATCTCCGCCCTCCGGTTCAACAGGCGCAGCAACTCGCGATCCAGCAGGTCGATTTCTCGTCGCCAGCCTTGCAGCGACTTCGCGTTCACATCCCTTACGTAGCTCATTGTCTTTGTCCCCAAAAAACAAAAGCCGCGACTTTTTGAGAGTCGCGGCTTGCGGTTTCTTATGATGTGGTATCGATTACTGCGTTTTCAGCACACCATCCGCTTCGCCGCTCCTCCCAAAGGAGTAGCGGTAAGTAAAGGCGAAGCTAAATCGGCTGGCGTGCATGCTGGACGGATAGTAATCTAGCACTTCCCTGAAGTCAAGGACCCAAGCTATGAATAAACCCACTGATTCCAAGGACGTGGCAGCAATGCCGAAGGATTGGCCGGAGTACGTCGCCGACTTCCGCCATGCCGGCCACCAAACCGTGGACTGGATCGCCCGGTATTTCGACACGGTGGCCGAAATGCCGGTGCTGGCGCGGACCAAGCCGGGCGAACTGTTCGACGCTCTACCGGCTTCGGCGCCGGCGCAAGGCGAATCGTATGACGCGTTGCTGCGCGACTTCGACAAGCTGGTGCTGCCCGCGGTAACGCAGTGGAACCATCCGCGATTCTTTGCTTATTTTGCCTGCACCGGTTCGGCGCCGGCGGTGCTGGGGGAAATGCTGGCGGCGGCGCTCAACACCAACGGCCTGCACTGGAAGACGTCGCCCGCGGTGGCGGAACTCGAAGAACGTACGCTCGACTGGCTACGGCAATGGCTTGGTTTGCCTGAAGGCTGGTTCGGGATCGTCTATGACACGGCTTCCACCAGCAGCATGCATGCCATTGTCTGCGCGCGCGAGATGGTCGCGCCGGAAGCCCGCCGCCAGGGCAGCCGCGGCGATCTGGTTGTGTACACCTCAGAGCAATCGCATTCGTCGATCGAGAAAGGCGCCATCGCCGTCGGGATCGGCCAGGACAACGTGCGCAAAGTC
>DATFXI010000106.1:0-4913 GCA_035316085.1 Candidatus Angelobacter sp. | reverse complement strand
GTTTCCAGCACCTGGCGCAAGGTGATCTCATTCCACTTGGCAAGCGGGCCAATCACACCCCAGGCGGCGCGATCGGGCGGGATGGGATTGGCTGCAAAGAACTTGCTACACGTGTACTGGTAGAAGTCCGTGCAAGGATCGATTTGAGGATTCACCTGATCGGCGCTGAGGTGCATCAGCTTGGGCAGTTCCTCGGGCTGGGGAGCCGCGGGCTGGTTTTGAGCTGAAAGGCT
The DNA here is from genome assembly GCA_035316085.1 of Candidatus Angelobacter sp. GTDB lineage: Bacteria > Acidobacteriota > Terriglobia > Terriglobales > Acidobacteriaceae > Angelobacter. The sequence goes on along the minus strand of DATFXI010000106.1, from coordinate 4,680 downwards.
CAAGGAACTCAGGAATAAGGCAGACAGGCACAAAAAGGGCTTCATGATCTCTCTCCCAGAACGCACGAATCTCGTCCGCACCATGATACGCAAGGAATGGACTTAGAGTTCGACGAAGGGCGAGAGTCGCAGTGAGCCGCGTGGCCGTAAATTTCCCTGGCACGGAAGGGTCGCTCAACACCTTATCATTGGGTGGGCTCTTTTGGAGCGGGGATGGAAATAGATGCCAATCCGGAACAGACGGTGGATTCCTCGCCAGCAGATCTTGTCGCGCGCATCGCCTCCGGCGACCGCCGGGCCGAAGAAGAACTGATAGGCCGCTATAGCCGGGGGGTCTCTGTGATCCTCGGCACGCTGGTGGAACAACGTGCTCTGGTTGAGGACTTGCGGCAGGAATCCTTTCGGATTGCGCTTGAAAAAATCAGGAAAGGCGACGTTCGCGAACCGGAACGGCTTTCGGGATTCATCTGCAGTGTGGCGCGAAATCTGGCAATCCAGTATTTTCGTCAGCCCGCGCAGCGTGAGGTCACCGGGAGCACGGAATCGGTCGAATTCATCGTGGATTCGGCACCCAGCCCACTGCAACAATTGTTGCGGCAGGAAAACGCCAGAATCGTCCGGCAAGTCCTGAGCGAAGTCAGGCCTCAGAGATATCAGGAGATTCTGTACCGGTATTACGTCGCCGAAGAAGATAAGGAGGCGATTTGTGCCGATATGGGATTAAGCAGTTTGCATTTCAATCGAGTGTTGCAGCGCGCGCGAGACCGCTATCGTGAGCTCTATCTTAAAGCTGCGCAGAAGCAACCAGGCACGATACGAGTGGAGTGAGATAATGGCGGCCAGGGCCGCACTTCAGTATGGAGAGCCGGACAAACAGCTCTATGGACCATCGCGAGATTGAGGAGCGCGACATTGCCCTTTTTTATCTGAGGGGGCAGCTCTCTGCGGAGGAGCGAGACGCGTTCGAAGAACACTTCGTGGATTGCCGCGAATGTCTGGACCGGATTGAGCTGCTCAAGGGATTGCGCAGTGGATTGAAACAGGTCGCAGTTGAAAATGCTGCCCGGGCCGGGACAGCGTCCTGGGGTTGGAGGGAATGGCTGATTCGCCTGAATTCCTGGCAGCAGGCGGCGTTCGCGCTTGGCCTAGTGGCGGCGATTGCCGTTGTCATCGCGCTGCCCCTCCTGAGAATGAGCGGAGAATTGGGCGCAGCAAGGCGTGCAGCGGCTGCCTGGGAAATGCGCTATCACAGCGAGCAGGAAACCTCCGCAAAATTACTGGCAGAGATGGCCGCGAACCAATCGTTTGCTGGCGCGACGATTTTCCCGCTTGTAGCCGCCCGCAGCGCCGAAGGTCCGCCAGTCAACAGGATCGTGGTATCCCGCTCCATTCCTTGGATCGTGTTTTCTCTGGAGGGAGGCAGCCAACCGGGCTTCCAGTCTTATCGCGCCATACTCAAAGATAGTGCCGGAGCCACCGTATGGCAGACTGAGAGTCTTTCTCCAATGCGGGATTCCTTCGCAGTTGTTCTGCCCTCTCGCTTGATCAAGAACGGCATATACATGCTGACACTGGAAGGCGCAAAGCCCGGATCGCGAGCACTGCCGGTCAATCACTATTCTTTCCGGGCAAGCATCAAACAATAATCTCCACAAAATTTCTTCACCAACAACTGAGATAGCCCTCCGGCATCGCGCACTTTCCCACCGAAGAGTGCAGGCCACCGCCGCATAGGCGGACCGCAGCCTCCAGGAGTTTTGAATGAAAACCATCGCACTTCTCAGCTTGCCCCGCCTGCTAGCAGCCGGCTTGGTGATTGCGGTGGCAGCGGGCGCCACTCATGGGCAAGCTTCAGGCAACAAACAGAAATCTGCCCCCCTGAACGGTCCTGCGGCCAAACTCGTGCAGCCGATACCGTTCCAATCTGGGTCTTATCGATTGCTCGCGCCCGGTTGGGAATTTGAGACATTGTTCAGCGGAGGCTGTCAGCCGTTCCTGGTGGATGTTAAAGGCGCCGTCATCACCTTCCGACTCCCGCCCGATGAACACTATTGTTCGCCAACCAGCCACAACTTCCAGGGCCAACTGGTAAACGGGGAATTTTACGCACAGCGCAAAGAACCCCATGGTCCCAACTTCATTTTGCGTGGAAGGCTCACCGCACCCAATGTGATCTACGGAGAATTGACCAGCTGGCAAGACGGCTTCGACTTGGACTGGAAGCCTTACCATCATGAGTACAAATACCCATTCACGATCAGCGGGCCTGGAGCGCCTGCGCCCTCGGGGACAGCAAGCCTGCCAGTCAGGGCAGGCGCGACAGCGCACACCGGTCCGAATTCGCCTGGCGATCTAAAAACGCAATCGCTCCCAGGAGGCAAGAACAAAAGCAGCACGGTGCAACTGAATCCGCAACCGCTCCCGCCGGAGCGCGCGACACTTTTGCCGAACGGGCCGCCAATTTCTCCTTCTGCAGGGACACTCACCCGCGTGACGGCAGACCGCTCACTGCTTAAGGCGGGTCAATCGGCCACGATCACTATCTTCGCCAGCGGCGATTGCCGGCAGGCACGCGTTGATTTCGGAGATGGGAGTGCTGTGCAGGAATTTTCCGGCCCATTTCCGAGGGTGCTCCCCCCGCACTCTTACACCCGGCCGGGCACTTTCAACGTGAAAGTCTTCGGGATCACTGAAAACAGCCCAGGCAGCGTTCCCGGCGGCTGCTACGGCGGGCCGCCGGCGCTGACGATCTCGGTGATACAGCCGGATGCGCGACTGGGCACTCAGGTCGGCGTTCCTCAGGCTCCGAGCAAACCGAGGCGATAAACCATGAAGGCACACCTTTCAACGTTGAAGATTCTTGCCGCCGCGGTTATGGGCGTGACGGTTTTCTTGCATGGCCAGACCAGTTCCACGGCGCCAAAACTCCCAGGCTCACAGTCCAGACCACAAACCACTGTCCCCGGCGCACCTTTGCCGGCCACTCCGTCGGGCGTTCCGCCACGGGCGGTTGATAAGGCAGTCGCGCCACGCCTAGAGGTCACAGGCCAGGTTGATTTCCAGGAAATACCACGCGGCGACTACAAAGACTTACAAACCACGCTTCGCTGGAAGGTGATCAACGTCGGTGCTCTTCCATTATCGGTGGCGTACCTGCGCACCTCGTGCAGGATCTATCCTGACCTGCCGAAGCTACAAGCCAGCCAGGTGTATGGTGAGTTTTGCCGGGGGCTGGTAGGAAGCTATTGGCTTAATCAGATTCGGCCGCTAAGTCCCGGTGCGGCAGATTCGGATGGCCAGCCTCTTGGAAGATTAACGCTGCCCGCAACAGCCGCGCTTTGGAGCCGTCTCAATCTTCCGCCAACTTTGAATGTGAGCGTTGTTCTGGAAGCGCAAGACACACCGGGTCACTCCATTGCCGGCGGCCGCTGGGAATTCCAAAGGACCTTTCGACCTTCCAACACGGCTGCGCCCAACAGCCTGGTCGAAGGAACCGCAGTGAGGGACAAGGCACCACGTTCCGTACCACGTGACAACGTAAAGCCTGATTCCCAGCCGCTTCCACCAGAAGTTCAGTCTGGAAAGCCCAACGGCCAGGCAACAAAGCCAGTCAGCGGGATCACCAGCCCGGTTGCGAATGGCAATTCCTCGCCACCGCAGCGCGCCAGCCAAGAGTCGAGCATCGCAAGCATGGTGAGTCTTACCAGCGTGCTGCCCGATCGCTCTCCCGCCATCGTTGGCAGGGGAGTTGTTTTCACGGTCTACGCCACGGGCGATTGCCAACGCGGACGCATCGATTTCGGAGATGGCAGTCCGGTGCAGGAGTTCGCGGGCTCCTCTTCCACGTCGCTGCCACCTCACACTTACACGAAACCGGGCACATTCAATGTGAAGGTTTTTGGAATCAATGAAGTCAGCCCGCGGCCTGTTCCCGGCGGCTGCTTTGGGAAGCCGCCTGCACGGATTCTTTCGGCGCTTGGGCTTGGAGAGATTTCCGTCACCCCAAGTCCCGCGTCTGCCCTTCAACCCGCGACCATCACGGTGGATGGCATCGGCGCCTGCGGCATCGTGCTGTTGTTCGGCGATGCCTCTGCCGCCGCTAGACTGGACGACGGCTTGCCTCAGCAGATTACGCACTCGTACCTGCATGGTGGAACTTACACACTCTCGGCCAAGGTCGTAGCAGGGTCACCCTGCTCTCCGCACCGGAGCCAGGCCACGCTGAAGGTCAGCAACGCGGCAGTTGTACATACGCCATGCACACTCGAGCCCCCCATGATCCGAGAAGTCAAGGGCCCTTACGGAAAAAATGTCATTGGGCCAGACGACGTGGTGCAGGTTACCGGCGATGGCCTGGGGAATGCCGCGGGCGAGGTCCATATCATCGGAGGTTCTCAGTTTGGCTCTGTCCGGCTCAACCAATTCACAGAATGGCGCAAGGATCTCTTCCGGGTGCGAATTCCTCACATCACGAGCGTTCTTGATCAGCCGGTCCGCATGGAGGTGGCGATTCCTCCGGGGTGCCCTGCGAATACCCTTGGACTCAAGTTCAAGGCATTGCGTGAGGAACGTCTCCTCCCGGGGCACATGGTCCGCCTCTTGCGGTGCTCCGATGAAGGAAAGTCGAACGATTGCTCGTCTAGTCGGGACCTCAGCAACGTGAGTCTGACGGGCTGGCAT
>DATFXI010000105.1:0-4679 GCA_035316085.1 Candidatus Angelobacter sp. | reverse complement strand
AGGGAGCAAGGATCATCCGCTCATCTCGCGTTATCCCGGCTCTTTCATTAAAGAATATTCTCAGAAGGAGTTCGACCAGTTCACCCTCCCGCTCGGTAAGCTCACCAGAGGAAAATTTGAAAAGAGTCAACATCTGGAAGGGAAGGTCACTCGCATCCTTTACCAGGCCCCCGCAGGACGCTCCGTGCTGGAAATCTTTGGCAACTACGAAGGAGCGCTTAAGCAGGCCGGGTTCGAGACCCTGTACACGTGCACCAATGAGCAGTGCGGCTTTGGGCCGGTGACGCTATACGGTGGAAAGATCGAAAACTGGTCTCAAACCTTCCAGCCCCGTTACCTCTCGGCAAAACTCGCGCGCCCCAAGGGCGATGTGTATTTGAGTTTATTTGCGGGGGCAACGAACTGGCAGTGGGAGACACTCTACATCGTCGAGATGAAGCCCATGGAAACAGGACTGGTTACAGTGGACGCTGCGGCGCTCGCCGGCGACATCTCCCACACCGGTCACGTGGCAGTCTATGGCATCTACTTTGACACCGGTAAGGCCGACGTCAAGCCGGAGTCTGACCCGGCATTGGCTGAGATCGCGAAGCTCCTGGAGAATGATCCCCAGCTCAGGTTGCACGTGGTCGGCCACACCGACAGCGTGGGCGCGCTGCCGGGCAACATGGATCTGTCCAAGCGCCGCGCTGACGCCGTCGTGAAAGTCTTGACGACGAAATACAAGATCGCCGCCGCGCGGCTGGATTCGTATGGCGTCGGCCCCCTTGCTCCCGTCGCTTCAAACCAGAGCGAAGATGGCCGCGCCAAGAATCGCCGAGTCGAACTGGTCAAACAATAAACTGAACCCGGTCTGGACGTAAAAGCCTTGAATCTTCTGCGCGCCTTGAAAGAGGGGATGGACTGATCATCCCTTCGATCCACTCTTACAACCCCGGCCCCTTGTGAACGTTGGGATTCACGCGGATCTTGTTCGTCACTTTCCGCCCCTCCGCATGCTGCGAGGCGATCTGCTCCGCTTGGTCCTTGGCGGCTGCCGTCAAGACCGTCCCGACCAGCACAACTTCCTGATCGGTCACATGCACGCGGACTCTGGAAAATGCCATGTGCGGGTCCTTCTGCAACTCGCCTGAAATCGCCTGCTCAAGTTTTCTGTCGGCAGGGCTCGGTTCCACATCGACGTGCGGCGGCGGTTGCGTAGGTTGCTGCGCCTGGTCCTGTGCCGGGGGATTCTGCTGCGTTGAAGGTTGCTGGGCCACGACTGTAATCATGGCCAGACCGAAGCTGAATATCATTAGCAATGCAAGCCTGCGAATCATGGTTTCCACCTCGAATTTAGGATGCAAGCGAGGATTACCTCAGCCGGAAGTGATGGATGTTTCAGGCTGACTTTGCTTGAACGGGATTACACAATCTAGGATTCTTTTGACAAGGCTTCAAGTTGCACGGGTTCCCGCGTCGGCGCTTACGACGTTTGGCTGATCTTCAAGCTTCCTTTGGCTGGGCCCGCGTCTCATCCCATCGAATACACCGGCCCAAAATGGTCCACGCCACTCGACTCGCAAGCCGATTAGCCGTTGCATTCAGCGCGGTCGAAGCGTATGTTCATCGTTAAACCCTCCTAAAATAAATGCCTCTTCGTGATTCATCAGAAAGGATGGTGCACCATGAAGAAACAACAACGCGGCGTGATTCTTGCTAGCGTTGCTTTGCTCGTCTTTACCCTCGGCTTTGGGCCCCTGCGCACGAGGACGGACGACAAACCGACCACTAACCCCGCACCATTTGATTTCAACGATCAACACTATCTGGACAATGGCATCAACCCGGCAACGATCCTGCAAAGGATCGGCACGCCGACCAACAACGCGAAGAACTGGACCATCTGTCAAGCGGGCGATCCGGCGCCTTGTCCCAACGTCGATCCGGAAAGAAACCAGACGCGCGTCCTGCAGACCACCGGCGGTTTCGCGTTTGATGGCGGACTTCTCTACTACACCATCACCGGCTTCGTCACGCCCAACACGTTTACCAATAACAAGGCTGGACAGGACGCGCGAGAGATCGCAAACCGGCGCATGGCGTTCATCTTTCCCATCCGCCACTCCGATGGCAGCTACATCCTGAGCCCCGCGCTCGGTAACCGGCGCCAGGACAATATCTTTGATACCAGCAGTGACTATCTGGGGGACGATCCTCTGGGCTTGTGGATCCTGGAATTCGTGGAGTTGACGGATTTCGGCCTTAGCCCGGCGGGCCAGGCGATCCTGGCTCCCTTCGCCCAGCAGCACGGCGTAGGAACGGATGGCACTCCTGTGGTTGAAACACTCGACGAGATCAACTCCCTGGTTGAGCGGGGAGTCTTCAAGCTCGTTACCCGAAACCTCGATGGGAGCCAGGGTTTTCCCTGGGTGATATGACCCATCATTCCTGACCCCCGGTTCGGGGGCATCGCTCAGAATCAACTCGGCAAGATCGTATTTGTGGAAGACGTAAGCCGCTCTGACGGAACATCCGTCTCGCCGCCAGTCCTCGAAAACTTCAACTGCCTGCAACAGACCGGGAATTTCTGCCCGGGCACCACCAACGGCGCAATTGACGGCCGGAGTCAGCGACACTGATTTCGTAGCCCACCCTGTCGAACGCAGCCCCGGTGCAGCCGCATCGGGGTTGCTTTCGGACAACGCTGGATCCAGGGCAAGTGGAGCAGGGTTGAAGAAGATGTTCAGATGGGACGATCCGCGGTTGAAGCGACCAATGCGTTGTCTTGCTTTGGTGCTGGCTCTCCTTGCGTCTTGCCTATCGCTCTTATGCGCGCAAACCGGCTCGCCTTCAGAAACCGGGAGCAATTCCCACAACCAGACGTACCACTACCCTTTTGGGCCGAATCCTTTTCTGCCCAGCCAAGCACAATCGGCCAGCGGGAGCTTCATTCCGGCCTCCGCCTTTCCGCCGGCAAGCTTTTGCGCCGAGTGCCACGCCGATGTGCACCGCCAGTGGCGGCAATCCGCCCACTCCAATTCGTTTCGCGCGCCGTTTTACCTGCGCAACGTCGAACTGCTGAATGATGCCAAAGGAATTGAGCACTCGCGTCATTGCGAAGGCTGCCATAATCCGATTGCGTTGTTTTCGGGCGCGCTGACCACCGGCTCCAAGGCAGACCGCAGCTTCGACGAAGACGGGATCACGTGCATGGTGTGCCACTCCATCCAGAAAATCCAGAGCACCAGCGGCACCGGAAGCTACGTTATGGGTGTGCCGGCGGTGACGATCAAGCCGGACGGGACGCCGCGACCGTGGCCGGTGACTGCCGATGACATACTGGGGCGCATTGATCTGCACAAGCGCGCTCTGATGAAAGACTTCTATCGTACTCCGGAGTTTTGCGGCGTGTGCCACAAGGCAGCCCTCCCCAAGGCCGTCAATGACTACCGCTGGCTGCGGGCATTTGCCGTGTACGACGAGTGGCAGGAATCGTCGTGGTCGCGCCAATCCTTGGCGCCGTTTTATAAGAAGGAAACCTCTTCTACCTGCCAAACCTGTCACATGCCACCGGAAGCTGCGCCCAACGACTATGCCAGCAAGGGTGGGGTGGTTGCATCCCACCGCTGGTTGGGCGCCAATACGGCGATCCCCACGTTTTATGGCTACGAGGATCAGTTGCAGAAAACGCGGGAGTTCCTGAAAGACACAGTCTCGATCGACATTTTCGGCATCAGCAAGGGTGGCGGTGAACTCATCGCCCCGGTTGACCGGCAGAAATTCAAACTGGCGGCGGGAGAGACGATCACTGTCAACGCCGTCATCCAGAACAGCAGAATCGGGCACAGCCTGGTTCCGGAGCAGCGCGACTTTTATGAAAGCTGGGTGGAATTTACCGCCAAGGATTCCACGGGCCGGATTTTCTGCCGCAGCGGATGGCTCGATCAGGAAGGGTTCCTGGAGCCCCGTGCGCACACGTTCACCAACCGACTCGTCTCATCTTCGGGGGCATGGCTGAACATCCACCAGGTGTGGGAAACGAAGATCAAGGCCTACGACAACACTATTCTTCCGGGCCGGTCGGACCTGGTCCGCTATCGCGTCAAAATTCCCGAGAATGCCCGAGGCCCCGTTACGTTGACGGTGAAGGTGAACTACCGGCGCTTCCGCCAGGGATACACGGACTTCGTGTTGCAGGCCAAGACCAGCTACCCGGTGGTGGAACTGGCATCGCGGATTCTGACGCTGAACCTGGGCGAGAATTCCGCCAACCTCTCTTCGGATCCAAAAACCGACTATCTGCGCTGGAACAACTACGGTATCGCTTTGCTCGGCCAGGTGCAGTACTTCCGGGCGGCAGAAGCCTTTCGCAAGGTGGTGGAGCTGAATCCTAAGTACGCCGACGGATACACCAACATTGGCATTGCTATCTACACCGAGCTGATCGATCACAAACGGGAAGGTTCCGATGGCCTGGGCGCCGATGGTCTGGCGATCGGCGGATTCCCCGACGGAACCGGAAACCTGTTTCTGCGCAAAGCCGTGACCGAAGAGTTCGAACCTGCATTGAGGTCGTTTGAGCAATCGCTGGCGGTGGAGCCCAGCAACCTGCGCGCCCGTTACCATCAAGGAGCGGTGTACAGGCTCTTGGGCCGTTACGATGAGGCGGCGGCTGTGCTGAAGCCGATTGTGGATGC
>DATFXI010000104.1:0-7887 GCA_035316085.1 Candidatus Angelobacter sp. | reverse complement strand
TTTCTTGAGGACTTCAGGCTAACTTATTGATATGTCGTCGGATATTGATCATTCAATGCCCTTTATCGCGTATTTGACGGCCTGAACTACCTCGCCACCTCTGGCTTTGACTTTGGTGCAGCTCACCCGGCGTGCTTCGGCGCTGCGCCGCAAGGACCTCTCCAGGGCGCAGGTTCCATGAATGCAGCGTTTGAAGACCCGCCTAGTAACTCTCACCCATAAATACGATGACGTATGTGTGTTCAATACGGTGACGTATGTCTGGCAAATACGACGACGTATGTTTTTTGTGGAAACAAGGGCGCAGCCTGATAGGCTGGCATCCGAGGTATATACGCTCCGATGCCGAGAAGAAGCCCATATGCTATCAGGCTTTCCAAGGAAGAACACCGGGTCCTAGAGGCGATGGCACGGAGATATACGTCGCCGTACTGTGACGTCATCCGTGCCAAGATCGTCCTGCTCGCCGGGGAAGGTCTTTCCAACGATGTCATCGCATCCCGGCTGGATACGCCCCGCCAGATCGTAAGCAAGTGGCGTAAACGATTCGCCCTGGCTCGCCTGCCAGGTCTTGAGTCGCAACCTCGTAGCCGGCACAAGGCTGCCCAGCCTCGTCGCCCAAGGTAAGCCGCTGGCCTGCGAGCTGGGGACTTCCCTTTGTAACTTCGCTGACAAAAGCCGGTCCATCCGAATGCCGAATACGTCATCGTAATTGTGGGCTCATCCAATACGCTGACGTATTGTCGTGGTGGAATCAACCGGCCTCGGGCTGGAAGTGAAGAGCGGACTCGCTCCTGTCAGGCGGCCTCGTCAGTCGAGTCCCGGAACAAAACTACGTTCGACTCCACTCGCCGTTTTGCATCATCGACAACGACTCGGTTGATCCTGACCAAAATGTTGTCCGATACCTGCCGCGACCAACGGCCCAACGCCATCGCCGGCCTATATCTTCGCGCCAACGCCTCCGGGGTTCGCGTTCTTCCCTGAATGACCGAATACGTCGCCGTAATTCTCACCTGGCGTGCGGACTTTACGAGGCCTCAAATACGCGGACGTATTATCTCGAGTACACTGACACATTACAGTGACGTATTATGGTTGTCCCCTTTGAGGATGGGCCGTCAGGACCGCCGGCAATTCGGGGCCGTTTGTTTTGCAGGACTCGCCCCGAACGCACACGCGAAATCCACTCGAACCCCCAACCTCTTTTGAAGGCTGCGAATTCGGATGTGTTGAGCCGCTCTGCAGGCCCGTTCGACTCCTCCCTCGCTGTGCTTGGAGTCGCTCAGGGCAGGCTAAGAACGAGCGAGGCGCAGCCGAGAGGTTCCGTTAGGGCCGGTACAGGCCCGTCAGTCACAAACGGGCTACAGAACGCCGCCGCTTCCACCAGATCATCGGTCCGGTAATCGCCATCACTGGCAGGGCGATTGTCGAGATCAGGGCGACCATCTGTGAAGGCCAGCCGTAGATGTCTCCGGTATGAAACTGTCGGGTCCACAGCCGTACGATTTTGAATCCCACCGGCGCGGAGCGCGCGTCCTGCAGGCGGCGGACCTTGCCGCTGTATGGGTCCAGAAAAACATTGGTCCGGCCCGCGGGTGTATGGTCTTCAGGGTACTTCATGATGACACGCACAGGGTCCTGGGGATGTTGCCCATATCGCAAAACCGTTACATGTGCGCCGGGTGCGGCTTTTTCTGCCACGGAGATCAATTGATCTGCGTCTAAGATTTTTGCACCGCCCGCCACCGGGTCCGCTGGCAGCATCTTCGCGGGAGGCAGCGCGCCGGTCAGCTTGTTGGCCCATTCGCTCGCTTTCCCCTCCCAGTGAATCATCATGCCGGTGATCGCGAACAGCATGAGAGACCCCCAGGCATAGATGCCTACCGCTTGATGGTTTTGGAAGTGAAACGTGATACCAGAGGCCCTCCGATTGAAGCGACCGACCTTGCGTCGCCACCAGAGAATGATCCCGGTGAGGTTCAGCACCAGCAGGCAAACCGCGGACCATCCCACAATCGCCTTGCCGACTTCACCGGCAAGAAAGCGCGTGTGAAACTGGTGGATGTACCCTGCTAGTCCGTTGGCGCGGTCAAGGTTGCCCAGAACGGCGCCTGTATAAGGATTGACGGCGAGCTCGAGAGAATGCGCTGACGGGTTTGCCGGCTTGGCATCTGGTTTGGCATTCAGGAATACGCCGCTGGCTTGCTCAGGCTCCTGCCCCAGGTTCCAGCCAACCACCTGGTATTCCGGATAGGCCTGCTCCAGCTGTGCGCTGATGGTTGCCAGCGGCATACGGCGGCCCACCGGCGATACCTGCGTGAGCGAACGGTTAAGCATGCGGTCAATCGGCGTTTCAAAAACCAGAACGACCGCTGATAGTCCCACCGCCAAAAGCGCCAGCGCTGCTATCAGACCGATCCACCGGTGTAAAGCAAGAACGAGTTTGCGAGTATCCATAAATCGTTTGCCGCGGATTCGATGCTCCTGTGACAAGAAAGTTAGACGTCTCTTGCCGGGAACGGAAAGCACCCTTAAATGATTCTGAAATGATTCTGAGAAAAGGGGTCAGCCTGAGAGCCTGTCGGAGAGAAACCTTTTTTGCCGAGAGGGGGACTCGAACCCTCACGCCTCTTTTGAAGGCTGCGGTTTTTAGGTTGAGCCGTTTTGCGGGCGTAAGCGAAGCGCAGCCGAGCGGGAGTGCGCAGGCGAAATCCCGAGCGTTCTTTGCGAGGGATCTCTACCAGAAAAGCACTTGCGGAAGTAGGGATTCCTCGCTGCGCTCGGAATACGGGAAAGCTGGTGCCGAGAGGGGGACTCGAACCCCCACGCCTCTTTTGAAGGCTGCGGATTTTAAGTCCGCTGCGTCTGCCAATTCCGCCATCCCGGCCGTAGAAACATTCTAAGCCACGCGCACCTTGTCGTGCGCTCCGTGCAAAGATGACAATCCGACTCGCGCCGAGGGCAGTTGCACTCCCGAGAATCGACAAAAAAGGCAGCCCACGATTGGGCTGCCTGCGAGGAGGCTTTCGATTGTAGGCGAACTATTTTTTCTTAGCCGCCGGAGACGGAGCCGGAGCCGGCGCCTTTTTCCTTGGCGCAGGTCCGGGTTTGGGAGCAGCCTTGGGTTTCGCGACTCCTTTCGGGCTGATCAGGCTGGCCGCATCCGCAGCGTTGAACGGATACAGCTTGGTTGAGCTTTGCGTCTTGTCCTCGGCGTTAAGGACCACGTCAACGCGACGGTTCTGGGCCAAAGTAATGACCTTCAGGTTCTTCAAGATCCGCGCTTTTTGTTCGGCAGTCACTTGCGGATCCGCCTCGGTCATTTGCTTGACTTCAGCCGGAGTGAGCTGATGTTCCTGGCCCAGGCCCTGGGTCTTGATGGCGTCGGGAGGCACACCATGCTCCGTCAGGAAGTTCTTAGCGCTGCCCACACGGCGATCAGAGAGCGCCTGATTGTACGTCTGTCCGCCGCGCGGATCGGTGTGGCCGAGCAGCGTGAGCGTAGCCTTGGGATCGAACTCCAGATAAGTCTTGAAATCGTTTGCCAAGCTCTGGAGGGTCGCTTGCTGGCTGGCAAGCAGTCCGCCGGTTGGGTTCTGGGGTGTGGGTTGCGCCGTCTGGAAGTACACACTCCGCAGATCGACATTCAGCCGAGGCGCAAGGTTCAGCTCAGCAGTGCACTGCCCGGTGCCGCCGCGTCCGTCGTCAACCGCGAGGGTTATGGTATAGCGGCCCTTGCTGAGATTGGTGGTGTCGAGCTGTACCGTATTCCCGGTACCGGTGACCTGGCCACCTGAACTGCTCCATTTCAAGGTGATGGGATCGTTGTCAGGATCGCTGGCCGTAGCCGTAATCCGCACTTTATCGCCCACCATGACGACGTTTCTGGCGCGAGGCGTTACGTTGACCGCCGTCAGGCTGCAAACTGGAGGACGGTTAGGCCGCGCCTCCAACTGAACGTCGGCACTGCAGCTGGTGCTGAGGCCGCGTGCGTCGTCCACTCTCGCTGTCACAGTGTACTTACCGGGGGCCGATGTGCCGGGATTCCAGCGCACGGTAGGTCCGGTTCCATCCACGGTTCCACCGGTTGCCGACCAAGCATAGGTCAGCGGGCTGCCGTCGGGCGAGTTCGCCTCGGCATGAACGCTGGCGATTTCACCTGTCTGAGCATGGATCGTGCCGGGCGTGGCCGAGCAGCTGGCCGTGGGAGGATTCTTCGCCGGCGGCGGTGGCGGCGTGGGATAGCCAAAGCGGAACACTATGCCTGCCGACGCCTTAAGGTTGTTCTGGCGGTCGTCGTGACGATCGGTGAACCGGGTAAACAGATAGTCGATCTCGCCCAACCGCAGGCTCACGTGCCGGGTGGCATGCCAATCCAATCCAAAGCCGCCTTCCGCAGCGAATGCATTCTGATGAAAATCGTTGCCCTTGCTATTGAAGAACGGCGCATCGGAAACAAACCCCGTCGGAAAACTGGAAGTCAGGCGTGCGCCTCCGACCAACCCTTGGATGTAGGGCGTCCATCTCCTGTGACTGAACGCAAAACGAGGTCCAGCCAGGAACGTGTACAACTTGCCGTCAACCCGGCCAACGTCGTGCAGATTGTAAAATCCGAACTCGCCGGTGAGACCGAACCAGTTGTTGATGTTGCCGGTCAAGCTCGCGACTCCGCCGGGAATAAACTCAAAGTGCTCATTGACGGTGGTCGGCCCAATGACTGTGTCCGTGCTCATGCGGACATAGGAATAGCCGAGAAACACTTCTCCGCCCGGCGTGTCCGGTCCGCGCAAAGAAGAACCGGATGAAACCGAAGGCTGGGGTTTCGGCGTGGCCGTGGCTTGCGGCTCAGCCGCGGCAGCGGTTGTGGGCGTGGCACTGTCGCCAGTAGCGGTCTCCTGGGGCTGGGCCGCCGGTTTAGAGGTGTCTCCTGCAAAGGCTACTGTGGTCAGCAATGTCAGAAGTAGAAGTATCGGGACACAACGTGCACTCACTCGCATCTGGCCTCCTCAATCGGAATGTCCACTGACACTCTCGTGGGTGTCATCCAGACACTCTGGCGCGATTATCTTACCTAGAGAAGTCCAGCAATTTCAAAGAAAACTTTACTAAGTGGGTGATCGAGAATTGTGTGGCACCGGCGCCCTCGCCGGTGTCTTTTGGTCCACTTTAAGCACTGCGCAGCTGAGGCCGCTGTGCCACGCGAGTCTTGCCGACTCAAACTGACCGCTCGATCAATGTTAAAGTGTGGGCCATGGACGCCGCACCTTCCCTCGCAGCCCTCAAAGAATTCATGATCACCAGAGTGCCGTACTGGCAGACGATCGGATTGGAATTGAAGGAGGTCGCACCCGGCAGCGCGGTGTTTGAGGCCGCAGTGCTGCCCGGATTGTTGCAGAACAAAGTGCTGCACGGCGGCGTGCTGGCTTCCATCGCTGATTCGGCGTGCGCCGTGGCCGCGATCTCTCTGGTCTTTCCTGCGAATTAGGCCACCACAATCAATCTCCACGTCTCTTACCTGCGCCCGGTCACGCAGGGCCGTTTTCGCGCAGAAGGAAAATGCGTGAAGGCGGGCAAGAGCGTGATGTTCTCGGAGGCGCGCGTCTTCGACCAAAGAAACACCTTGGTGTGTGCCGCAACTTCACAACTGATGGTCATTCGCAACGAATGATGCTTGGATTCACCGGCCTGCACCCGAAACTAACTTCAAATTTCATCTTTGCTTTTTGGGCAAGAATCAGCTAACTTAACCAATCTCCCCTCAGTGACGTGTCCCCCAAATCACAAGAGGCAATGATGCTGTGTCCGCAATGTAACTCGCCGCTTGACGGCCCCTCGCAAGCTTGTCCGCGATGCGCGCCCTCGCCCATTGCAGGCGCCGCCAGCTCGCTTTCGCCACGCCTGGACAGCAAGGCCCTCGTTAGTTTGCTGCTGGGCGTCTTGTCGATCGTGCCGCTCAGCATCTTTGCCGGGGTTCCGGCTGTGGTCCTGGGACACCTCTCTCGGGCGTCGGTGCGGAGGAGCCAGGGCCAGTTGAAAGGCAGCGGTCTGGCCTTGGCGGGACTGCTCATGGGCTATGTGAGTCTGGCCCTGCTTCCCCTAGTGCTCTTTACAGGCATGGCCATTCCCCGTGTGTTCCGGGGGCAGATTGCGCTGAACGAAGCTGCCGCCGTGAATACGCTACGCTCCATCAACTACGCCGCCACTACCTACCGGACGGAGCACAATACTTATCCGGCCACCCTGCAGGAGTTGGGCGCGGCCAGCCTCTTTCCGCTGGACGCCGCGGTCACCTCGTTCGGCACGCAAAGCGGCTACCGGTTCACCTACAAAACAAGTTCGTCGGGAGGCGGATACGTGCTTCGCGCCGACCCGATCTCCCTGGCAGCCGGCCAACGCCATTTCTACTCTGACTCGAGCGGCGTCATTCGCTTTGAGAAAGATCGCCCCGCCGGTTCGGGAAGCGCCAGTTTGGAACTGCAACCCTGAGCTCTCTTTAGCTCGCAATCTTCCAACGTATTTTCTATAACTTGGCTGGAATATGAGGGCCGTCCGGCCAGTGCAAACGACCCAGCTGGACACTAAGGACCTTAGTCCTTTTAGCGCCGGGATACTCTGAAAACCCTACCTTCGCAGTTGCTTTGACGGCAAAATGGCTTTATAATGAACAGTTTTTACCGATGGGTAGGCCGACCACTGTCAGAGTGGTGGAACCCCGAAATTTTGCCACAGCGGTCTGAAACCTATGCCGACCGCTGGGAATCCAAACCCTGAGCGTTATTGCAGGATATCCTTATACATCTGAAAAGGCAGGACGAACTTAATATGGCGAGAAGACGTGGCAATCCAAACTGGGGAAAGCCCGAGCCTATCGGGCCGGTAATCCCCGTTGTAACCTCGTTTGAGCAAGCAGTGAAGGAGTTCAAGCTGACCCCGGACCAGTATCTCCGCTCCACACGCTTGCGCGAGTGGGCACGCCGCAATAAGAACTCCAAGTACATCCCGGAGCCCTTGCTGGAAGCCTGGGGATTCGAAATTGAATCAACCCTGTAAACCTGAAATCAGGACAAAGGCCGCCTGAGAGGCGGCCTTTTTGTTTGAGCTGAGTAGATGCCTGTCTTCACCAGTCATGAAATTCTAGGTGTAGTAATCGCCGCCAGCTTTGCCGCCGGCCTCAACGTCTATGCCACCGTGGCCACCCTGGGTTTGCTGGCGCACGCCCACGCCTTCCAATTGCCGGATTCCCTGCACTTGCTGGAGTCGTGGCCGGTGATTGTGGTGTGCGCGCTCATGTTTGGGCTGGAATTTGTGGCAGACAAGATCCCGGTCTTCGATCTGATCTGGAACGCGCTGAACACGTTCGTTAAAATCCCCGTAGCGATGTTGCTCTCCTACGGCGCCACACAACATCTCTCCCCTGGCTTGCAGATGGCAGCGGTTGCCTTGGGAGGCACCGTAGCGCTCATGGCTCATGGCAGCAAGATCGCCGTTCGGGGTGCGGTCACGCCTTCGCCTGAGCCGGCTTCAAACGTGGCTCTTAGTTTGGGAGAAGACGTGGCGGCTATTTCCCTCACCTGGTTTGCCACAAAGCATCCCATCATCGCCGCCTCGATCGTGGCGGTCTGTCTCGTGCTCGCAGTGCTGGCCATCCGCTATGTGGTGCGCTCCGTGAGGCGTTTGCTCCAGGAAATGCGCGAAAGTTTCCGGCAAAGCCCGCGTATCAGCGCCTAACGATCCCGGCTCGACGGTGTATCCCCCCAGCCAGGACTAGCCCAGGCGTTTAGGCCTGGGTGGGTGAGCCGAGCGAATCAGGAGCGCGGTCATCCTCTGGGCGCTCAGATTCTTTGTGCCGACCGCCTGAAAACGTCACGTCGAGCCCTGTCGTTT
>DATFXI010000103.1:0-3135 GCA_035316085.1 Candidatus Angelobacter sp. | reverse complement strand
GTGGTTTTGGAAAACCACAGCTCGTCGCAGGTGCTGGGCAATCCCGCCATGCCGTTTTTCAACGCATTGGCCACGCAGCACGCGCTGGCATCCAACTACTTCGGCAACACCCATCCCTCGATCGGCAACTACTTCATGCTGACGAACGGGACTGTCGCCAGCAATGATGATAACTTTGCCGGTATTATCACAGGCGATAACATCGCGCGGGCGCTTACTGGCGCCGGCAAATCCTGGAAGGCCTACATGGAGAGCGTGCCGGGCCAGGGCTATCTCGGAGGCGACGTGTATCCCTACGCCCGGCACCATAATCCCTTCGCATATTTTTCTGACGTGCTGGATTCAAGCGCGCAGGCTGCCGGGATTGTGCCGCTTGGACAACTCTTTGCCGACATGGGATCCGGCTCGCTTCCGTCTTTCGCGCTCATTATTCCAAACAGATTGAACGACGCGCACGACTGTCCCGGCAACGCTCCTGTCTGCGATGACTCCGCCAAGCTGGCCGCGGCCGACGGCTGGTTGCGGGCGCACATTGCGCCGTTGATGGCAAGCCGGGCTTTTGCCAACGGCGTGTTGATCATCACTTTCGACGAAGGCCTGGAAACGGACTTATCCAACGGCGGCGGCCAAGTAGCTACCGTGCTGGTGGGAGCGAGCGTCAAAGCGCGGTTTCAGTCAACGACGTTCTACCAGCACCAAAGCACGCTGCGTCTCATCCTGGACCTTCTGAAGGTCGGGGATCATCCCGGCGCGTCCGCAGGAGCGCCAAGCATGGCCGAGTTCTTCCGGTAGCTTGGCCGCAAGCCTGCTGGTCTAGTGACCACCCGCAGGCGCCATGGCGAAGGCCAGCCGTTTCATCGGCTTTTGCGCGAACGGCCGGTTCAAAAACTCCACCATGGGCGCCATGACTTCGAAATGCTCCACCAGAGTAGGCAGCAAGCGGGGGGTGCTGAGCAAGTCCATGTCCAGCATCGACACCAGATACCACTGCTTTTGCTTGATCAGCTCTGCCGCCGGATGATCCGAGCGAAATCCAGATGGCGTGCGGCGGGACTTCTCCCCTTGCAGCTCGCCGAAAAGCGACTGCAACTTCGGCTGGCGGAGAATCTCTTGGAATTGACGGTAGTTGTCGCGCAGGAGACTGCGATAGGCAAGCAGCTGAGCGGGTTCGGCGTAGTAAACGCCGCCCATCACAACTGCCTCTTTGTCAGTAAAGTGAAAGTAAAAACATGCGCCGCGCATGCCTTGCGGTCCCTTGCGCACCCAAATAGCGGCCGGCGTCTGGTAGTCCTGTTTGCCGCGCGATGGAACATCTCCATACATGGGGAACACTGCCTTGTCCGGCACGGTGACGTAATTGGGCGCGAAGCGGGCGAATTCCCGGCTGATGGTGCAGGCCAGATTCAACAATGGAGTCGTGATCTTGAATTCATACATTTCCCGGCGCTCTTCAAACCACTGACGCCGGTGTTTACGCTTGAGCCCGCGCAGCAAGGCGATACCCAACGGACAAAATCCAGGAAATTCTTTCGGGGTAGGCCCGGGACAGCCAATCACTTGTGCCATGGTGCGACTCGCAGCAGTTTATAAGTTTTTACTTATACTCTTAAGACTCTACGACGATACCCACTTGTCACATCTACGTCAAACTACGGCCGATAGTTTCACAGGAACTGAGTTGGTACACCGTTTTTGTGGGGCCGGATACTACGATTTAGACACCGACAACGTCACTGGCGGCCAGGAATGCCGCCCGATGAAGACTGCGCGCTCTCCTCTATCCCTCAGAACGCCATAAACGGCATTTTCTTGCGCTCCGGCTTTTGAGAAAAAGCCTGGTTCAGGAACTCAACAAACGGAACCATCAGGGCAAAGTGTCGGGCCACTTCGGGCAACAACCGGGAGGTGGTCACGAGTTTAACGTCGAGCTTGCTCATCAAGTGCCACTGCCGCCGGCGCAACAGACTTTCGGCGGCGTGATCACACGGAAATCCTTTGGGGATGCGGCTGAGCTGTTCTCCCTGCAAACCGGTGGTGAGCCGCCGCAACTTCTTGTCGCGCAGGATCTCTTCAAACTCTTCATGCCTCTCCGCGAGCAGAGCCCGGTACGCCCGCAATTCATCGCGGTCCGGGGAGTACACGCCGCCAAAGGCCAGGACGTCTTTATCGGTGAAATGAAAGTAGAACACCGCGCCCGCGCGCTTCACGGCGGTGCGCCGGGGAAAGATGGCAGAAATGTGGGTCTTGTACGGTGTTTTGTCGTGAGAAAAGCGGGTGTCGCGATAGATACGGTACATCGCCTTCTCCGGCGGCGTGACGTAGTCCGGCGCAAAGCGCGCGAATTCCACATTCAGGGCGCTGATCAGCTCCATCATGGGAAGCTTGATCAACGTTTCATAGTTCTCCTTGCGTGGCTGGAACCAGTCGCGCCGGTTGTTGCGTTTGAGCGCGCGCAGGAAAGAGAGAGCGTCAGGCGAAAAGCCAGGGAAAGCTGTTTTCATGGAATTCGGGTCTTACTGCTGATGACACTGATGAGCGCTGATCCAGCCTGGATTCCAAAAAATCTGTGCTATCAGTGGCGATCAGTGGTGAGGTTTTACGGATTTTTCCGCGATCAACTTCTTCACTCGTTCCACGAACTGTCCAGCCGGCACCGTGCCTTCCGGTTGTTGCTGGCCGCGGACACGGACGTTGACAGTACCCGCCTCGGCTTCCTTTTCCCCCACCACCAGCAAGAACGGCACTTTCTGCAAAGTATGCTCGCGAATTTTTGCGTTCATCTTCTCATTACGGTCATCAAGATGGACGCGCACGCCAGCCTGGTTGAGCTGCGCCGTCACTTTCTGAGCATAGTCGTTATGTTTCTCGCTAATCGGGATCACTGCCACCTGCACCGGCGAGAGCCACAACGGAAAAGCGCCGGCGTAATGCTCGATCAGCACGCCGAAGAACCGCTCCATCGATCCGAAGAGAGCGCGATGGACCATCAAGGGGCGCTTCCGCGTGCCGTCTTCGGCCACATACTCCAGTTTGAAGCGCTCCGGCAAGTTCCAGTCGAACTGGATGGTGCACAGCTGCCAGGGACGGCCGATGGCGTCCACCAGCTTCACGTCGATCTTCGGCCCGTAGAACGCG
>DATFXI010000102.1:0-6059 GCA_035316085.1 Candidatus Angelobacter sp. | reverse complement strand
GGGAGTTTTTGTACTGGCGCTGCAGGGGCAGTGGGTCAAGGCGGTCATCCTGGCGGTGTGGGGACTTGTTGTGATCACCGGCGCTGACTATATGGTGCGCCCCAGAGTTACAGGTGGAGGCGTCAACACCAACACCTTGCTCATTCTGCTTTCGTTCCTGGGAGGATTGAAGGCCTTTGGCGCCATCGGAATCATCGCCGGTCCGGTGGTGCTCTCCCTGGTCACAGCGCTGTTGAGCATGGTCCGCGAGGAACACGCCAGATTGCGTGACACCGGCAAGCTGGCAGCTTGAGCTGAGCTGATTCGGGAAAAAAGTTCTGGCTCGCGACTAAGAAAAAGTACGGGCCTGCAGGCTGCTCTGGTTTGCTTGCCTGGGGGCACCTTGGTCAGCCAATCCCGCGTCCAAATTGCAGGAGGCGGGCGAGGATGGAGCCCGCGAGACGTGAGGAGCAAAAAGCATGAGCACGCTTGTGGCAGTTGTATTCAATGATGAATCGACCGCGTTCGAAATGCGCGCGGCGCTGGCAAAAATGCAGAAGCAGTATCTGCTGGAGATGGAAGACGCCGTGGTGGTCACTCGGGACCAGAACGGCAAAACCAAACTGCACCAGGCGGTGAGCCTCACCGGCGTCGGAGCTGCCGGCGGCGCGTTCTGGGGCATGCTCATCGGATTGCTTTTTCTCAATCCGCTTCTGGGCGCGGCCGTTGGCGCCGGCGCGGGTGCCCTGTCTGCCAAATTCAAGGACATTGGCCTGAACGACCAGATGATGAAAGACGTCGGAGATTCGCTCAAGCCGGGCACGTCTGCGCTGTTCGTTTTGATTAGAAAAGCGACTGCCGACAAAGTCCTCGAAGGCCTGAAGCCATTTGTGGGCAAAGGCAAAGTGTTCCAGACGTCGCTGAACAAAGACGACGAAAAAGCCTTACGTGACGTGCTCGAAAGCCCAGCGGCTTAGGCCGTCGCCTGAACGCATTGCCACGAAGACATCCGGCCGGCAGAAATGTGCCGGACAAGACAACGGCGCGCAAAAAGGGGGCTCCTTATGGCCGAGAGAGCTAGGATCGAAAAAGTACAACCGATTGCACCCAAGAAGACCGGGATGGAGAAGCTCCTCGACACCGTCGAGCGGGTGGGAAACAAAGTCCCTCATCCGGCGGTGATCTTCGTCATCCTGATAGCGATTGTTGCGGTGCTCTCCCACATTTTGTACTTGATGGGAGCCAAAGTCACTTACGAGTCTGTCAACCCGGATACTGACCAGGTCGAGAACGTCACGACTGCAGCAAAAAGCCTCCTGACCGGAGACGGCATTCGATTCATGTATGAAAATGTCGTCAAAAACTTCATGGACTTCAACGCCGTGGGAGTCATCATCGTGGCCATGCTGGGTGTCGGTGTGGCAGAAGCCTCCGGTCTGATTGGAGCTTTGATTCGCAAGCTGGTGCAGGTGGCTCCTCGTCAATATATTACCTACATCCTGGTATTCATCGGCATTATCTCCAGCATCGCGGCAGACGCGGGTTACCTGGTGCTGATTCCCCTGGGGGCGGCTGCTTTCTTGAGCCTGCGCCGGCATCCTTTGGCTGGGCTCGCGGCCTCCTTCGCGGGTGTTGCTGCCGTGTTCACGGTAAACATTCTGATCAAACCGCTGGATGGAATTCTGACCGGGATCACCAATGACGCCATTCATCTCCTGAATCCGGGGTTGTCGATCGATCTGACAGCAAACTTTTGGTTCTCTCTGTTTTCGGTCTTCATGCTGACCATTGTGGTTGGGCTCATCACAGATAAGGTGGTCGAGCCCCGTTTGGGTGAATACACCGGGGAGAAGCCGCCGGCGACGGGCAGTCAGGTCTCAGCCGAAGAATCGCGTGGGCTCAAGTACACTCTCTGGGCGCTGCTGGGCACGCTCGCATTCTTTGCAATCCTCACGGTCCCAAGAGGGGCCGTCCTCAGGAACCAGCAAACCGGGGCTCTGATTGGAAACTCTCCCTTCATGAATGGCTTGATCGTATTCATTACCATCGTGTTCCTGGTCGCTGGAGTCGCATACGGCATTGGTGCAGGGACCATCAAGGGGATCAAGGATGTAACCTCAGCCATGGAGAAGGCAATCGCGGGACTGGGAGCGTTGATCTTTCTCTTGTTTGTGATTAGCCAGTTCCTGGCTCTGTTTAACTACACGAACATTGCGACCCTTGCCGCGGTGAAGGTTGGCGACGCTCTGGAGCATGCAGGTCTTGGCCCACTCCCATTGTTGGCGGGATTCGTGGTAGTCGTCCTCGTACTCGACCTGATCATGACCGGTGCCATCCCCAAATGGGCTATCTTTGCGCCAATTTTCATACCGCTGCTCATGCGGCTCCACGTCAGGCCGGAAGCTGTACTCGCAGCATACCGTGTGGGAGACGGCCCTATGAATGCCATCACCCCTCTCAACGCATATTTCGCCCTGATCGTGACCTTCGCCGCTAAATATCAGAAAGGGGCGGGCGTGGGTACGCTGGTGGCGCTGATGTTGCCTTACGTGGTGGTGGTCAGCATCGTCTGGATCATCCTGCTCTTAGTCTGGCAAGTACTGGGACTTCCGTGGGGCTTCTAAAAACGAAGGTTGGGAGCGCAGCCGCCCGCGGCTGCGTTTCACATAAAAATGAGACGCAGGCGTGGGCGCCTGCGCTCCAAGTTTCGAGGAGAGAGCCATGCCATCTGCCAAGAACAATTCCATAGAACTCACTTTAGAGACCGAGTCACCGGAAAAAGTCCACACCGGCGTTCTGGTTGTCGGCGCGTTTGCGGACGGCCCTTTGCCGCCTCACGCGAAAAAGATCGACGAAGCGTCGAAAGGAAAACTCTCCTCTGTGATCAAGCGCGGCGACCTCGATGAGAAGGCCGGCGCTTCGCTGCTCTTGCATGACCTGCCGGGCGTTGAAGCCGAGCGAGTCTTGCTGGTCAGCCTGGGCAAGCGCGAGGAATTTGGCGACAAGTCGTTCCGCGAAGCGGTTAGCGGCGCCGCCAAGGCGATTGCCGGTGGGACCGCCAGAGATGCGGCGGTTACGCTCACCGACATCGAAGTGCCCGGCCGCTCCCAAGCCTGGCGCGTGCGCGAGGCCAGCCGCCTGCTTGCCGACGGCGCCTACCGCTTCGACGCTCCCCGGGTCAAAACTTCAAAGAAGGACCGTGGTGTTCGAAGGGTCACGCTACTCAACTCCGGCAAGATCAATGACGAAGTCAAAAAGGCCCTGCGTCACGGTCATGCCGTTGCAGAGGGCATGGCGTTGGCGAAGGACCTGGGCAATCTGCCGGGCAACGTCTGCAACCCGTCGTACCTCGCCGATGTCGCACGGGCCTTGGGTAGAGAATTCGGGCTTAAGGTCGAAGTGCTCGAGCGCGAAGACATGAAGAAACTCGGCATGGGATCGGCGCTCTCTGTAGGACAGGCTTCGGCGCAGCCGTGCAAGTTCATCGTCATGCAGTACAAGGGCGGCGGTAAGTCCAAGCCGATCGTGCTGGTGGGCAAAGGCGTCACGTTTGATACCGGCGGCATCTCGCTCAAGCCCGGCGCCAACATGGACGAGATGAAATTTGACATGTGCGGCGCGGCCAGCGTGTTTGGCGCCATGAAGACGGTGGCAACGTTGGAATTGCCGATTAACGTTGTGGCCGTCATACCGGCCGCCGAGAATATGCCGGGCGGCGCAGCCAGCCGTCCCGGTGACGTGGTTACCTCCATGTCCGGCCAGACCATCGAGATACTCAACACCGATGCCGAAGGCCGGCTGGGTTTGGCCGACGCGTTAACGTATGCCGAACGTTTCGATCCGGCATGCGTGGTTGACATTGCCACGCTGACTGGCGCTTGTGTGATCGCGCTGGGCAACATCACTAGCGGCCTATTTGCCAACGACGACGAGCTTGCCGAGCAACTGCTCGAATCCGGCAATGACACCGGCGATCGCGCCTGGCGCTTGCCGATGTTCGAGGAATATCAGGACCTGCTCAAGAGTAATTTCGCCGACATGAGCAACATCGGGGGACGCCCGGCCGGCAGCATCACAGCGGCTTGTTTTCTCAAGCGTTTTGCCGACAAGTACAAATGGGCGCACCTGGATATCGCAGGCACCAATGCGGTCACAGGCGATGCTAAAGGCGCTACCGGCCGGCCGGTACCTCTGCTGTCGGAATTTCTGATTGGGCGCGCTGAAAACCGGGCGTGGGGCACGACCACCGGTACGCGCGCGGCCTAGGCTAGCGCAAGGAAATACCTATGTAGGAGGTCAGAGAACATGACTGCGTCCAGCGATAAAGCGCGTAAGTATTCCCGCGATCATGCCGAGCGATTTCGCCACGAATTGCACGAATTCCTGCGTATTCCCAGTCTAAGTGGCGATCCTGCCCATGCCGGAGACGTAAAGAAGGCAGCAGAATGGCTGGCGTCAAACATGCACGCTCTGGGTATAAAGAGTGCGAAAGTGATTCCCACAGACGGGCACCCGGTCGTGTACGGCGAGTGGACGGGCGCTGGGCGGAGCAAGCCGACCGTGCTGATCTACGGTCACTATGACGTAGTACCCGCCGCGATGGAGGACGGATGGGATTCACCGCCGTTCGAGCCGATAGAGAAAAACGGAAAAATCTATGCGCGCGGCGCGACTGACGACAAAGGGCAACTGTTCATCCACGTCAAAGCCCTAGAGTCATACCTCGAAGCCAACGGTGGCGCCCCCATCAACGTGAAGTTCCTGATTGAGGGCGAAGAAGAGGTCTCGTCCCCCAACCTGGCGCCCTTCATCAAGAAGAATTTGGACATGCTCAAGGCCGACGTCTGTGTGATCAGTGATTCCTCCATGCGTACGATCGAAGAGCCGGCCATTACTCATAGTTTGCGCGGCATGACTTACATCCAAGTCGAAGTCCAGGGCCCTAAGGACGACTTGCACAGCGGTTTCTGGGGCGGTGCAACCCACAATCCGGCGCTCGCGCTGGTTGAAATCCTTGGCAAGCTTTACAACCCTGACAACACCATCGCTGTCCCAGGCTTCTACGACGATGTGGTTTCTCTGACCAAGGAAGAGCGTGACATGATTGCGAAGACCGCGTTGAGCGAAGACCAATTCAAGCAGGCCACAGGCGTGCCGGCTGTTTGGGGTGACAAGAGATTTACCATTCGTGAGCGCCTTTCCGCCCGTCCCACGCTCGACATCAACGGCTTGTGGAGCGGTTATTCCGGTCCCGGCCCCAAGACAATCATTCCCGCCAAGGCCGGCGCCAAACTGAGTTCGCGCCTGGTCGGAAACCAGGATCCTGACAAGATTTTCAAGCTGCTGAAGAAGCACATCGAATCCATCGCGCCACCGACTGTGAGAGTGAAAGTCAGCCTGGTCACCAAGGGCAAGCCGGCGCTCATTCCGTTCGATCTGCCGGAGATGAAGGCTGCGTCGCGCGCCTACGAGAAAGCCTGGGGGCACAAGCCGGTCTTCACGCGTGGCGGCGGCAGCATCCCCATCGTCGCCGACATCTATGACTTGATGGAAATTCCGGTAGTCATGATGGGCTACGGCCTGGATAGTGACGGCTTGCATGCCGCCAATGAACACTACAGCATCGAGATGTTCCATCGCGGAATCGAAACGGCAATCGTGTACCTGGAAGAATTGTCGGCATTAGCAGCTAAGGCCGGGACCCGGGCTGCGTAGGTCTTTGGCTAGGCTGCTGCTAAAGGTATCTCGTCTTCAGATTCGTTTTCGCCGGAAGGCGCACGGTTTTCGCCTGGCACCTCTCCGCGTACGTAATCGGGCAGTCCTCCAGCGGGAAAGAATGCCAGCAATGCCAGCCCCGCCAGGGCGAAGAGCGAAACCTTGAGCGCCAGCAGGCGCTCCACCGTATTGATGCGCACCGCTTCGTCCACATGTTCCGGCGTGGCCGAGGTGTTGGCCAAGGTACCACGCAATTGATTGTTGCTGATGAAAGGCACCTTGTTGAGGTTCAACTCCATCTTGAGTTCGTTGGGGATTACGGGGTTGTGCACCAACTCACGGTGAATGCTGGTGCTGAGAACGCC